>JAYVPS010000159.1:0-22621 GCA_043757225.1 Cytophagales bacterium
TCCGTTATTATTTAGAAGAACCCAGCCAAGTGCAGCTAAATCTCATCAGCACTACAGGCACTATTGTGGCCACGCCAGTAGAAACCTATCAAGAGGCGGCTCTTATGAATTTACCTATGATGCTACTAATTTGCCCGCAGGAGTTTACCTCTACACGTTAGAGACTAACAAAGGCAAAGAGACAAAAAGGTTAGTGATTATCAAGTAATGGAGGCCGCGCAAAACTGATGCTTTAATCAAACCTGATTGCCTGCACCGGGCTGATTTTGGTAATGAACCGCGTGGGCAAAAGCAGCACAGCCACTACCGTTGTAAACACTATTACATTAAGGATGATCACCGTGAACCACGACCACTCGATGGGCACATAGCTAACATAATAATCGTGTGCATTGAGCTTAACGAATTTGAACTGATACTGTAGCCAGCAAAGCCCCAGCCCAACTATATTACCCAGTAACAGGCCTTTGGCAATAAGGCTGATGCCATTGTGAATAAAAATTGAGCGAACCAATTTATTTGTAGCGCCCATCGATTTTAAAATGCCCACCATGGGAATGCGCTCCATAACCAAAATAAGGATTACCGAAATCATGTTCACCGAAACCACAATAAGGATGATAACCAATAAAATTCTCACCTGCCGTTTGATCAAATCCAACCATTCAAACACCTGAATATATTTGTCGCGAACTGATTCGATGTTCAAGTCATAGTCCATCGACTCGCCAATTTGGTATACCGATTCTTCCAAAGCAGCTTTGTCAAAATCAAACGACAACCCAGCTGAACTACTTTGTTCTATCACTACACTATCTACTGCTTCGTTGTACGCTAAATCAATTGCAAAAGTATTTCTCTTCCAAAGGTCAAACGCATTGAAATAGTTTAAATCAATTGACACCTCAAGGCCACCGGCTTCGTTAGGGTTCCAACCGTTGAGCTGCTGTACCATTCTATTGTCTCCTATCACCACTTTGCCATCGAAGTAATCAGATAAATTGGTTTCGTAGATACCAACGATTTTCAGTTTCCGAAAGCGCGGAGGGTTCTGAAAAAAATGCAGCACCATATCATCGCCAACTTTTGCATTGATTTTGTTCGCAATCACGCGGCTCACAATTACTTCGCGCGCGTAACTTGAATCGGGAAATTGGATAAACCTTCCCTCCACCATGTTTTCTGCAAAGCGAAGATTATTAAAACTTTTGCCCACTCCTTTAAATACAATCCCCAACACCTCGTTTTCAGCTTTTATCAGACCAGCCTTGTGGCTATACTCTTGCACGCTTTTCACAAACCCACATTTTTCCGGGTGTTCATATAATGCAATTCTAAAATCAAACGGCTGCTCTTCTACCGCGTTGCTCATCGTAAATTTGGTAATGAGCAAGTGATTACTGAATCGATAAATTTTATCTTTCACCGCTTTTTGAAACCCCTGCATAATTAGAAAAGAAACAATGGCTGCGGCCAAGCCAATGGCAATACTACCCACGGCAATTTTGTGGATAGTAGATGAGAAGCTGTCCTGCTTTCCGCTGCGTATTCTTTTCGAGATGAAATAAGAAAGGTTCAAAGAATCACTACTTTTGGTTATACTATTCAGCAAAATAAAGAAAATGATCTGCATTTTTAGAATCTACTTTTTATTGCACCGTTTTTGTGATCTGATCTTGATCGCTATCGGGATGGGGATTTGGCGGCCTGTCGCGAGGCGCGCCATCGGGCTGTCCGTTCCAAGTCCGTCCGCGCGCAGGCCTAACACACTTCGGGCTTTCCACTTCCATCCCTGGCCGAACTCTCTCTTAGCCATCTGCTTACCACAACCGGTATCAATTTTACTAACGTATTGCGCAATCGCTATACTTTTTTTTCTTCCCTCCAACATTTTTGCCCAGCCGGCTGCTAAAATTGTATTGGGCGCAACTCAACTGGATATCCTTCTTCCAAAACTAAAATCACAACGCGTAGCCTTGTTGGTAAACCAAACATCTACCCTTGGCAAAACGCATTTGGTGGATACGCTTTTTCATTCAGGAGTGAACATAAAAAAAATATTTTCGCCCGAGCATGGCTTCCGTGGCAATGCCGATGCAGGAGAGAAAGTAAAAGATGGGATTGATGCCAACACCAACTTGCCCATTGTCTCCTTGTACGGCACTAACAAAAAACCGTCTGCCGAACAATTGGCCGATATCGATGTAGTCATCTTTGACATTCAAGATGTGGGCGCTCGTTTTTTTACTTACATCAGCTCGCTTCACTATTTGATGGAAGCCTGTGCTGAACAAAAGAAAAAAGTGATAGTACTTGATCGACCCAACCCAAACGGGAGTTATGTAGACGGCCCGGTATTGGATCTTTCCTTAAAATCTTTTGTGGGCATGCACCCAATCCCCATCGTCCACGGGCTTACTGTTGGAGAACTGGCTCAAATGATTAACGGAGAAGGTTGGCTGGACGCAAAAATAAAATGCGAGCTTGAAATTGTTTCCATGAAAAATTACACTCACCAATCATCTTACCATCTACCCATCAAACCATCGCCTAACTTGCCCAACGACCAAGCGGTCTCTCTTTACCCTTCTATTTGTTTGTTTGAAGGGACTGCGTTAAGTGTTGGGCGTGGCACACCACATCCTTTTGAATGGATTGGTCATCCCGATTTAAAAAATCAACCTTTTCAATTTACGCCAATTAGCATTGAAGGCATGGCCAAAAATCCTCCGTTAGAAAATAAGATTTGTTACGGCCTAGATCTCAGTCATGAAAATGTTGGAAAGGAAGTCTCTTTGAAACACCTGATAAAACTATACCAACAATTTCCCGACAAGGAAAAATTCTTCATTCCCTTTTTTGATAAGTTGGTCGGCAACAAATTGGTGAGAGAGCATATCAAAAAAGGAATGACAGAAACTCAAATCAGAGCCACCTGGATAAATGAGTTGGATACTTATAGAACTACGAGAAAAAAATATCTTTTGTATCCTAATTGAGATTGAAGAAGCCGTGATAAGAAAGAATAAATGATAAAAAGAGACAAAGTAAAAGACATCCTGAACATACTCGAAAAACTGTATCCAGAAGTCGAGGTACCTCTTCATCATAAAGACGCTTATACACTACTTGTTTCCGTACTCTTATCCGCGCAATGTACCGATGAGCGTGTGAACAAAACCACGTCCTCCCTCTTCAAGCTGGCCGACAATCCTTATGACATGATAAAACTCTCGGTAGAAGAAATTCGGGAGATCATTAAGCCCTGTGGACTTTCGCCCATGAAGTCGAAAGGTATTTTCGGTTTGTCTAAAATCATAATTGATAAACATAACGGAGAAGTACCCAATACGTTCGAAGACCTTGAAGAATTGCCATCCGTTGGTCACAAAACTGCATCAGTAGTAATGACGCAATGGTTCGGCAAACCCGCCTTTCCGGTGGACACGCACATCCATCGGTTGGCATACCGCTGGGGATTGTCAACAGGGAAAAATGTTGAAAAGACAGAAGAAGATTTAAAGAGATTAATTCCCGAAGACAAATGGAACAAAGTGCATCTTCAAATGATTTACTTTGGCCGCCAATATTGTCAGGCTCGAGGACATCATTGGAATGAATGCCCTATTTGTAAAAAGTATATGAGGAGAGAGTTGATCGATTAAAGCTCTGTTTTATCTATCCCTGCTTGCTTCAAAATAGAGTAAAAAGTTCCTCTCGGAATATCCCGATTGTGCACCGGAACAATTACTCTTTTTCTGCCATCACCATGCATATAAATTTGATGGCTACCTTTTGTTCTATCTAGCATAAATCCTTTTGACTTAAGAAGCTTAATGATTTCTTTCGCAGTATAGGATGGTGTTTTTGTCAAGCCGCAGAAACCGAAACCGAATATTCGAACGTGTTTTCTTCTGTGGGAATAGGTTCATCGTGGGCAACAAGGCTTTCAATGTATAATTCGATGGCCTCTTTTACATTAATTATTGCCTCGTCCATTGTTTCACCATAAGTTATACAGCCCGGCAATGTCGGAACAAGTACAGTAAACCCTCCTTCCGCCTCCTTGCTCAATAAAACTCTATAGGTATTCTGTTTCATCAATCAAAGTTAATTATTATTGTTATCTAAGGCAATAGGTTAGAACACTCACCTTAAGATTTCAGATATTTGAGGCAATGAGCCACCTCCGCATCATCTTTATGGGCACGCCTGAGTTTGCAGTGCCTAGCTTAGAAATACTTGTTGAACATAAATTTAATGTAGTGGCTGTGATCACTGCGCCTGATAAACCACAAGGGCGTGGGCAAAAGCTTGTTTCATCACCTGTGAAAGAATGTGCCTTGAAATACAGCATTCCAGTTTTACAGCCAACCAACTTAAAGTCGCCAGAGTTTTTAGAGGAATTAAAAAGTTATCAAGCCAATCTCCAAATAGTAGTGGCCTTTAGAATGTTGCCAGAAGTAGTGTGGGCTATGCCATCATTGGGTACTTTCAATCTCCATGGCTCGCTGCTGCCACAGTACCGTGGTGCGGCTCCCATCAATTGGGCCATCATCAACGGAGAAAAAGAAACTGGCGTAACTACCTTTTTTCTAAAACATGAAATTGACACTGGTAGTATTATTTTTCAAGAGAAAGAACCAATTCATGAAAATGATGATGTCGGGATGGTTTACAATCGACTGATGAAACTCGGTTCTCAATTAGTTTTGAAGACAGTCAATGCTATTGAAGTCGGTCGCTATCCTAGTCTTCCACAGTCAGAAGTTATTGAAATCAACCATGCTCCAAAAATTTTCAAAGAAACCTGCGAAATAAAATGGGATCAGCCTACGGAGAACATCAGAAATTTTGTGCGCGGCCTTAGCCCTTATCCTGGTGCATGGGCAACTATAAATGGTAAAGCCTTTAAAATATTCAACTGCAAAATACCGCTGTCGACTGTTGACAGTAAACAGTCAATCGCAGGAGAATGGCAAACAGACAACAATACTTATCTTTATATCAAAACTTCGGATGGCTGGATATCGATTGAAGAATTTCAGCCAGAAGGAAAACGCAGAATGAACGTTCAGGATTTTTTTAGAGGAAATAAACTTTAATGATTAATTGAGTATGCATACTTTATGACAATCTCCCTTATAGCAGCACTTACTCAAAACCGAGTCATTGGAAAAAATAATGACCTACCCTGGCATTTGCCTGACGATATGAAATACTTTATGCAAACCACTAAAGGGCATCATGTAATCATGGGCAGAAAAAATTACGATTCAATCCCCGAAAAATTCAGGCCCTTGCCCAACCGCACTAATACTGTGGTAACCCGACAAAAAAACTGGAGCGGAGAGAAATGTCTGGTCGTTCACTCCATCGAAGAAGGTATTGAGATTGCAAAGAAAGATAACCAAGAAGAGCTGTTTATCATTGGCGGTGCCGAAATTTATAAGGAAGGATTTCGTTTTATACAGCGAATGTACCTCACAGAAATTCAAACAGAAATAGAAGGCGATACCCACTTCCCGGAATTTGATCCTCATCAATGGAAGGAAGTTTCACGCAAGCACCATCCAAAAGATGAGCGGCATGCATTTGGTTTTGATTTTGTTATCTACGAATTAAATGACACAACTAAGTCTTAAAAAAATTATACTATGGAAGCTCATAACCGAATTCTTGCCATCGTTTATATCATCGCGGGCTCCTTGCAGATTTTAGGAATGATCATTTTATCATCCATTATTTCAGTGATCCTTCCATTTATTATGGATGAAGCAGGCTCGCAAGCCCAATGGGTATTTGAATGGGTAATCCCCTTCATCCAATTTATTGCAATCGGAATCATCCTCCTGTTTTCAATTCCCTCCATTATTGGTGGCATTGCCTTGTTAAACAATAAGAAATGGGCGCTAACTCTCTTACTAGTGCTCGGTTGCTTTAAACTTTTTTCCTTCCCCATTGGAACCGCCATTGGTATTTACACCCTTTGGGTATATACTCAAAATCAAAAGCATTCTGTTTTATAACTATGGGCGATCTATCTAATAAAGTAATTTGGGTAACGGGTGCTTCATCAGGCATTGGCGAAGCACTTACGTATGCCTTATCCAAAAAAAAATGTAAGCTGATCCTTTCTTCGCGCAGAAAAGAAGAGCTGGAACGCGTGAAAGGCAATTGTCTTCCTTCCGCACAGCCAGACATTCGAATTCTGCCGTTGGATCTTTCTCAAGCAGAAACATTGCAGCTAAGTGCGCAAGCTGCCATCCAACTCTTTGGCCACATTGATATTCTTATCAACAATGGAGGCATCGCTCAACGCAGTTTAGCGAAGGATACTCTTTTAGCAGTAGATCGGCAGGTAATGGAAGTCGATTACTTTGGTACAATTGCGCTGACAAAATATTTATTGCCACATTTTCTTAGCAGGAAGTCGGGACATTATGTAACCATTAGTAGCGTGATGGGAAAATTCGGAACACCTTACCGCTCGGGCTATGCGGCTGCGAAGCATGCTTTGCAAGGATTTTTTGATTCGTTGCGTGCAGAAGTCTGGAGAGATAAAATTTACGTAACGCTTATTTGTCCGGGTTGGATCAGGACTAATGTTACCCTCAATGCATTGAAAGGAGATGGCTCAAAACTCAATGAGATGGACAAAACTACCGATAATGGATTATCACCTGAGTTTTGTGCTAAGAAAATTATTCGCGCTATCGAAAAAAGAAAGGAAGAGGTTTACATAGGCGGTGCCAAAGAAGTATACGCTGTTCTGTTAAAAAGATGGTTCCCGGGTTTGTTTTCAAAAATGGTGCAGAGGGTGAAGGTGAGGTGATCTTTGGAACAATTGGGGCTGAATCTGAGTTAAGAAGATAAAATTACTTCCTGCTTCCAAAAAAAAAACTAACTGCGCAAAATATGATCACCTGGAAAGACGCTCTTCACTATGCCAACAAAGGCAACCCCACTCCTTCGCACCGTGTTGAAAAAAGCGAAGCGGAATGGAAGAAACAACTAACACCCGAGCAATTTCAAGTTACTCAATTGAAAGGTACTGAGCGTGCCTTTACAGGAGAATATTGTGAAGCCCACCACCCTGGGCTGTACGCTTGCCTCTGCTGTGGCACACCACTTTTTGACTCGCGTGTAAAATTTGAATCGGGCACCGGCTGGCCAAGCTTCACACAACCAGTTGAGGAAAATGCGGTTGCTTACCATCAAGACAATAATTACGGAATGGTTCGAGTAGAGGTGCTTTGCAATGTGTGCGATGCTCATCTAGGCCACGTGTTTCCCGATGGGCCAAAACCCAGCGGACTTCGCTATTGTATCAACTCGGTCAGTTTGGTATTAAAGGAAAAACAAGTCGAAAAATGAAAGCCATCTACTTTATTTTTATTTTAGTAATAGCATCTTCTTGCACTCTAAAACAAGAAAATAATGTAAACGATCAATACACCGAGCGATATCGACCTCAGATTCATTTTAGCCCAGCTAAAAATTGGATGAACGATCCTAATGGATTAGTTTATCATGAGAGTGAGTATCACTTGTTTTATCAATACAATCCTTACGGAGATACATGGGGACACATGAGTTGGGGACATGCCGTAAGCAGCGATTTACTGCATTGGAAACATTTACCCATTGCCTTGGAAGAATACCAAGATGCAGCCACGGGTGATAGCACCATGATATTCTCTGGCACCGTAGTGATCGACAAAAATAATTCTGCTGGCTTTGGTGCTAATGCAATGATTGCTATTTACACTTCGCACGTTCATAAAAATAATGAAGCAGTAGTTCAACATCAAAGCTTGGCTTATAGCACCGACAACGGAAGAAGTTGGAAACGCTATGAAAAAAATCCAATTCTTGACATACACCGAAAAGATTTTCGCGACCCAAAAGTGTTTTGGCATGAGCGGCTACAAAAATGGGTGATGGCTTTAGTCGTCCCTGATCTGTTTAAAGTACAGTTTTACATTTCAAAGAATTTAAAAGAGTGGAAATTGACGGGCGAGTTTGGCGGCATTGGCGATACTACCCGCATTTGGGAATGCCCCGATCTGTATGAGTTGCCGATCGAAAACGAAGCAGGCAAAACTAAGTGGGTGTTATCTCTATCTGGTGGCCACCCGCAAGGGCCTAAGTTTGTTGGTATGCAATATTTTGTTGGTGAGTTTGACGGTTCTTCTTTTAAAGTTGACGACCCAAAACAAGCACCACTTTACGTGGATCATGGAAAAGATTTTTATGCTGGTATTGTATTCAACAATTTAGAGCACGATCAAAAGAAGAAAATAATGATTGGCTGGGTCAACAACTGGGCCTACGGAAATCGAATTCCTACTTCACCTTGGCGCAGTGCTATGTCTCTGCCAAGAGAATTAAGTTTAATCAAAACACTAAGTGGATTTATATTAAAACAACAACCCATTGCAGCAGTTGAAAAATTACGAACAAAAAAAATTGAGGATATTGAAAAGGGGACATTCACTGGTGCTTTTGAATTTAATGCCGAGCTAACGGAAGAAACAAACGTAGAATTGTTTACCGATGAAGGCGACCGCTTACTCCTATCTTATATTGAAGGAGATTTTTCAATTGACCGTACGAAAACTCAAACTGGTTTTCATTCTGATTTTGCTAGTATCGATTCTTACACCGTTCTTCAATACCCTCCGTCTATAAAAATTAGAGTCGTCATTGATCAATCTATTGCTGAAGTTTTTATCAACGATGGTGAAGCGGCATTAACAGAGCAATTCTTTTTTAAGAATCGGAATGTAAAAATTAAATCTGCCGGGGAGGTGAAGATTACGGATGTTTATTTACTAAGCGGTGCCTGGACGAAAAACTAATCTCCTACAAAACAAAAAAAAGGTAACTCCATTATCCAACACACAACGAAGGATAAAACTCATTACGCTTTCACCGGCTCCCGATGCCCAACCCACGTAAATCGTCTTGTTACATATTCAGGGTTAGTGAAAGACGCATTGCCGGAAGGGTTTCCACCTGTTACATGAAAATCGGAGAAGGCCGCATTTTGATTCATGTAAATTCCTCCTGTCAAATTAAATGAAACGGGAGTAGCAGCCAAAGACATTTCATCCGCTATTTTCTCTCTTACAGAAGGACTTGAAGTATAGGCTCCGCATGAAATAGCTCCATGCTTCATTGCCATTTCTTGTGCTAATGCAATGGATTCATTCGTGTCTTTAGTCTTGATTAATAAAATAATAGGACCGAAGAGTTCCTGGCTGAATATTTCCTTTTTTGAAGAATCTACCTCCACTACAATTGGAGTAGCCACCCGGGCATTTTTAAAAAACGGGTTTTCAAATTGCCGCGACTTCAACCAAATTTTTCCGGGAAGATTTTCTGCTTCGAGCACACGAGTGCTGGTCTTTTTGTTTTGAACGGCACCTAACACAAATGGACCTGCCTTTGGATTATCTACTAAGCTGTTAATGTTAGCCACCAGCTTCTCCGCAAACTGATCGAAAGAAATTTTTCCGACAGGGGTGCCGATTCCATTGGCCGGAATATAAAAATTCTGTGGAGCTGTGCACATTTGTCCGCTGTAAAGATTGACAGAGAAAGCAAGGTTGGCAGCAACCTTATCTGCATCCTCGACCGAATCCAAAATCACGGAATTCACTCCTGTTTTTTCTGTAAAAACCGCTTTGCCCTTCAATGCCTCCAAATAATTTCCGAAAACCGAATTGCCAGTGTAGTCGATTAGCTTCACATCCGGATGTTCCGCCAATTCTTTTGTAATCATCTTGTCGAACGTATCAACTGCCAACTGGCAACTGTTCGGATCGAGTTTATTTTCCTCCAATACTTTTTGAATTTCGGCAACGAAGATTGCAATTGGTAAAATGGCACCGGGGTGTGGTTTCACAATAACCGTGTTGCCTGTAATTAAACTCCCATAAATGCCTGTAACCGAATTCCAGGTAGGAAAAGTAGAACAACCGATGACCACCGAAATCCCTTTGGGCACCGCACGCCACTCTTTATTTAATTGAATGTTGAATTTACCCATGGGTTTATCCCACAATGCCTTTGCAGGAAAACGCTGCAACTCTTCATAGCCCGCGGCAATTGCCTCTACTGCACGGTCGGCCGCATGTGGCCCCGAAGCCTGAAACGACATCATGAAACCCTGACCCGTGGTGTGCATGGTAGCATAAGCGATTTCAAAGAAACGTGCTTTTGCGCGATCGAGTGATTCCATCAAAATTCCAGCACGCTCTTGAGCACTTACTTTTCTCCACTGATGAAATGCCGTCTGCGATCGTGAAATCAACGTGGCTGTAGAAAAAGTAGGATACGAAATTTTTAATGCCTCCTGCAAGTAGGGCGATTCTTCCTGTCCCGCCCACCCTTCGGGATTGGCTTGCTTTAGCTCTTCGAATTTTTTTCCAACGGTTAATTTAAATTTTGCTTGTCCCTCTGCATCGGCTGTTTCGCCATAGGTAGCAGGTGATGGGTTTTCCGGAAAGGCAGCGTAAAAAACTCTGGCATGCAGCGCTTCAATAGCCTTGGCAATTACAGGTTGGTGCTTGTCGAAAAGATTCATAGTTATATTATTTTCGTCCATAATTATATCCATCTTTAAATCCTTGAACTGCCACTTCCCAAGAGAACGCTAATTCAATCAAAAACATAGTGAGTACTCCCAATAAAAATATCTTAACGTCTCTTTTAGAAATATTTTTCATCTGTACAAATTATGGTTCATGTTGTGGATTTTCTTTGTGTCTTAGTGGCAAAGTTATTCGCCACCAAAACACGAAGTCACTAAGATTTCATCTGTATCAAGAGTTTATTTCTGGGAGCCAAAAACACGTTTCAATAACTCAGTAGTGCGTGCCAACGGATCCTTGCGAATGTTCTGTTCTTCTTTTGCAATCATCGTAAACAATCCGGTAATCGCCATGTCTGTTGCATAGTCATTGAGATCCGGGTTTACTTTATCAACAAACGGAATTTTATTGTACGTGCCTACTATATCACCATAGTATTTTGTAGCACTTACTTTATCGAGCGAGTTTTGTACTACCGGTTTAAATTTCACTTTTAATTGTGCAGTAGTAGTTCGTTTTAAAAACTGAGTGGCCGCATCGGGCTGACCTTTTAAAATAGCCCAAGCATCATCAATGGTCATTTGTTTAATAGCTGCGATGAAAATCGGTTTCGCTTCTTTCGCTGCATCTTCTGCTCCGCGATTAAGTGTCACCACAAATTTATCTACCTCGCCCCCTAACCCTATTTGCCGAAGCTTATCTTCCACTTTTTTCACATCAGGCGGAAAAGGGATTTTTATTTCGGGGTTTTTAAAATAGCCATCCGTTTGCGAAGCCAAATCGGAACCGGAAGAGATACCTTTGATAAGCGCTTCCTTGAGACCTTCGCCCACCTCAGCAGACGTTAAGGGTTGTTCTGTCGTTAATGCTTTATCGGCAACAGAAACAGCCTGATTGATTTGGGCACTAGTACAGGCTCCAAGGAAAATAGCGAGAGATAAAATTGATTTTTTCATAATTAATATAATAGGGCGAATTTAGGCAAAAGCCAAGTGATAAATCAATCATTTTTGTCTAGGATAATTTATTGAAAAACGGGGCTAAATTCTATTCTTCGTATCAATCACAATCGTCACAGGCCCATCGTTAATTAAACTAATTTTCATGTCGGCACCAAACTCTCTGGTTTGAACAGGCTTACCCAAAAATTCAAAGAGCTTTGCAATCATCTTTTCATAAATAGGAATAGCGATATCGGGTTTAGCTGCTTTGATATAACTTGGTCGATTGCCCTTTTTGATGCTGGCTTGTAAGGTAAACTGGCTTACTAAAATAATATCGCCACCATCGTCTTTTACGCTTACGTTCATGACACCATCCGCATCATTAAATATTCTTAGGTTTATAATTTTACCCGCTAGCCATTCAATATCTTCATCACCATCGGCTTCCTCAATGCCCACTAAAATTAAAAGACCTTTGGTTATGGATGCCTTTATTGATTGGTCAATCCGGACAGAAGCTTCCGATACACGCTGAATGACTGCAATCATTATTAAAATTTTTGAAGTTCATCTGATTCGTGAATACGCATTCCTTTTTGCTCCTGCATTGCTGAGGCAAGCATCGCGCGCGCAACTTTAGCAGATTCGATCGCTTTGTATTTAGTAGGAATCAGCAATCCAAAAAATTTATAAAACACTTTGGCAGCCTGCTCTCCTGCCCTCTGTTCAGTCCTGAGACCTGTTAGAAGTGAGGGTCGAAAAATATTAAAGCCACCAAAACCTATTGTTGCAATAGCCTCTTCCACTTCACCCTTTACTCGATTGTAAAAAATGCCTGAGCTTTTGTTTGCACCTAAAGCCGAAATCAATAAATATTGCCTAGCCCCATTTTCTTTCGAAATTTTTGCAATCGCCAATGGAGCATCAAAATCTACCGCGCTAAATGCCTCTTTGGATTTTGCCACTTTCATTGTGGTGCCAAGGCAACAAAACACATCATCAGCAATTAACGAAGCCGTATGGTTTTGAAGTTGGCTTAATTCGCAAACAACATTGACTAATTTTGGATGAGAAATTTCGAGCGTCTTACGACTAATGGCGATCACTTTATCGTAATGAGATTCTTTCAACAACAAGTCTACTAGTTGGCTACCAATCAAGCCTGTAGAACCAATCAACAATGCTGTCCTCGCCATGTTGCTAAAATATCTGCTGGATTTCCTTCTTTAATTCCGAAAGAGCGTGACCTATGGGATCAACTTTCTTATCCATTACCATTTCAAAAATCTTTTTTGACAAGTCAATGCTGGTAGAATCCATCGTAACTCTGCTCGAAGCTTCGTTGATCAAAATAATCAAGTCCTCTTTGGCATTTCTAATCTGATTCCAAACCTCTTCGCTCATATACACTTGTTGCGATACATTGTGGTTATACTCGTTTCGGATTTCATCTAACAATAGTTTTTGAAAATCGCGAGCCGCATAGCCGGGGGCATTTAAGCGGATCAATAGGTTTTGGGGCGAAATTCTCTCCAAAAACAACGCCATGCGCTCATAGGCTTGAAGGCGCGCAGGTAATATAGTTTCGATGCTACGCGTTCTCACTTCCAACTTCTTCAAGTCAATTTCGCGCTGAATGAACGAGCGAACCATCAAATAGACCGCGTACAGTACTAACGATGCTGGTATCAAAATCTTTATTAAGTCTATAAAGGCATTCATAGGATTTTTTTGGAAAGTAAAAGTGTTGAAATTTAGGTAATTTTAAACAGACTTTATCTCTAATGTTACCAAGAGACTGAAGTTGGCCATTTTCCTTTTACAATTTCCTTTTTAAAAGAATGTTTGATACCATAAAACCAATTAGTCTGACTCACCGCGCTGTTGAAGAGGTCCTCAAAATCATGCATACCAAAAACATACCCGAAGGCTACGGCCTGCGGCTCGGTGTGCGTGGTGGTAGTGGCTGTGGAGGCGCTTCTCTTATCATTGGATTTGATAAACAAAAACCCAGCGACTTAACTTATTTAGTTGAAGAAGTTACCGTGCATGTGGATAAGAAACACATCATGTACCTCATAGGAAAAGAAGTCGATTTTTATGAAGGTGCCGATGCCAAAGGGTTTATGTTTGTAGATGCTACCACCACTGGTAAATAGTCAAAAAACATCAGTCAATTACTTTTAAGAAACTCTCACCACCACGCTCGCCATCTTACAAACCCCACCAATAGGAGGATTGAATTTAGAAATTTTAACCTCCACTGCTTTGGCAGAACTAAATGCTTTTAACGTCTGGGTTGCAATGGAGTGACCAACAGTTTCCAATAATTTAGAAGGTCTAGACATTTCTTCTTTGATGATAGAATACAAATCTTCGTAGTTGATTGTACCCTCCAGTTCATCGCGAAAAGCGGATTCGGAAAATTCTGTATCTACCGAAATATCCACTTGAAATTTATTGCCCGAAGATCGCTCGTGCGGATACACTCCGTGGTAGGCGTGGAACTCCAATCCTTCCAGCACTACTTTTCCCGTCATTGTATATCGTCAAAAAAAGATCGCTGGACTTTCGGAGTACCCACCATAACAGGCTCAGGCTGCTTTACTTTTTCCTCTAGTGGCTGAGGTGGCAATGCCATAGCATTTTTTATTTCTCGCTCCACTTCAGCATTGGGGAACAATGCTTTTTTCGATTCCCGTTTGGCAATTGCCAAATGTTGATCTGGGTCAAAATCACGCGCGGCTGTTTTAGCTCGTTCTACACGATCAATCGTTTCACCTGCAAGGCGCTTCATATCAGAAAGCAAATTATCCTTGTGCAGCTCTAGTGTTTTGTAGTGCTGGCCTAGTGTCTTCAAACGATCCTCCATCTCAGCCAACATCTGCCTCGAAATATATTCAGCTTCTTCCATGGCATTCTTCGCCTTCGTCTTCGCCTCGTTCACCATTGAATCCGCCTTCATCTGCGCTTCGCGCAAAATCAATTCTGCCGTTTTATTGGCTTGATCAATCACATTCGCTCCGGTATCTTCTGCCGTCTTTAGTGTTTTGTAAAGAGAGCTTTCCACTTCGCGCAGTTTGGACACTTCACGTTCGGTAGCTTCGTACTTAATACGCACCTCTTTTACATCATCTAATGTGCGTTCCCATTCTTGCGAAAGCGATTGTAGGTAAGCATTTACCTCATCTTTATCGTAGCCGCGCAACACTTTTTCAAATGCCTTCTGCCGGATTTCTAAAGGTGTAATTCTCATAACGTGGGTGTTTTAGTTAAAAAGTTAAAAAAATGAGAGATCAGTTAAAAAAATAAATCCACAAACAAATATAGTAATAGTTCCGAATATGCTCAAAGTCAACAGTTTAAATAATATAAACGACTGTTCAGTTCTTTTATTTTACTGGCGGCCCCCTCGTTAGCTACGCACTTTCACCTTCACCTCGGGCCGGGCTTTCGGCACTCGCCATCCTCCGCACTTGCCAGTTCGGGCTCAAACAAATGCCTCAATCCCTGGCCGAAAGTTCTTCCATATCATTGCCTCAATTAAGCAACTTAGCGCGATGGCTTGAGCAATAAACCCAAATCAATTACCTTTATCATCACAAATACCACCCAACCATTTCGCCATGAACCTTAAAAACATATTCTTCGCTACACTTATTTTAGCAACTGCCTGCTCAAAAAATTCAACCCACGAAGGGCACGACCAACATGATGCCAATACTGATAGCAGCCCCAACCAATCACTGTACGATCAAGTGATGAGTATACATGATGAGGTAATGCCCAAGAGTCAAGATTGCTATAAGCTAAAAAAAGAACTAGAGGAAAAAATTGCCGCCACTCCCAACTTAATAGCCGAAAAGAAAAAAGAACTTGAAATGGTTATCAATCAACTCGATTCAGCTGACCGTTCAATGATGGATTGGATGCACAAATTTAATCCCCTTCCCGATTCTGCTGATCAAGAAACAGCACGTGCTTACTTGGAATCTGAGATAGAGAAAATAAACAAAGTAAAAAACCTCGTCAATGAGTCCATCGACAAGGCCAAGGAAATAATAAAAAATTGATTTACTTTTTAGTGCGTTTGGCTGCCTGGTGATGAGGCAATTCAACGGTTGTCTTCTTACCCGCCTTCTGTTGTTTCTCTTGTGCCAACCGAATGTTGTAGCGAATCACTTTCCAATAGTCTGCTCCATAGCCTACTAAAATTTCTGCTTTGGCCGGAATGTCCTTTGATGCTTCGATGTAGCAGCGTTTCTTTTGTGTTACGTACTCACAATTATTTCTCACCCATTCTAGGCGTGTAATACCCAGTGCATCATTAGCAAAATGCGCTACCGACTTTTTTGTTTTCCAGGCATCTAGGCAATGCTTATTGGTAAAATGAAAAACATAGCCGTTCCGATCATCAGCCATCTTCTCAACTTCCTTCCAAGTGACTAATTTGCCTTTGTACTCAATTACTCTCGTACCTTTTTTGATTGCCATCTTGGTGAATAATCCTTTGCCGGCACCAGGAATGGTTGACTTTTTTACTACTAATGATTTTTCTAGAAGTGCCATGTAAAAGTTCTAAGTCTTAATTTTTGAATCCTACGTTCTGATTACTGACGGGAAGAAGGTATAAAACAAAACATCCCGATCAGCGACCGGGATGTTATGTATAGTGTTTAGCTAAAATTATTTAATGATTACATCCACACCAGCAGGCAATTCTAATTTCATCAGCGCATCAATTGTTTTGGTGCTGCTGGAATAGATATCAACCACTCGCTTGTAGGTGCAAAGTTGAAATTGCTCACGAGCCTTTTTATTTACGTGTGGAGAGCGAAGAACAGTAAACTTCTCTTTCTCTGTAGGAAGAGGAATAGGACCGCTCACTACCGCACCTGTTGCTTTAACAGCACGTACAATTTTTTCAGAAGATTTATCAACCAAGCTATGGTCGTAAGACTTCAATTTAATTCTGATTTTTTGGCTCATGATCTAAACGTCTTTTAGATTTTTTATTTTGTGGCAACAGCGCCCTTTACATCTTCAATTACTTTTTCTGCTAAGTTCCTTGGTACGGGCGAATAGTGAGCGAACGTAAGCGATGCCGAAGCACGGCCGGAAGTAATCGTTCTCAAATCCGTTACATAACCAAACAACTCAGACAAAGGCACATCTGCTTTAATTACCTGAGCACCTCCGCGGGTATCCATTCCCTTCATTATACCTCTTCTTCTGTTCAAGTCACCGGTTACAGAACCTGTGTACTCGTCAGGAGAAATAACTTCTACCGCCATAATCGGCTCTAACAATTGAGGAGCGCATTTACGAGCCGCCTCTTTAAAGCCAATGCGAGCCGCCAACTCAAACGATAATGCATCCGAGTCAACATCGTGGAAAGATCCGTGGAACAACCTCACTTTCATGTTGTCGATTGGATATCCGGCCAACGGTCCGTTCACCATTGATTGATCAAATCCTTTTTGGATAGCTGGAATAAATTCGCGGGGGATAACACCACCCACAATATCATTCTCAAACTCAAGGCCCGGCTTATCTTCCGGTCCTAATACGCGAGGCCCGATTTCGAATACGATATCAGCAAACTTACCACGACCACCCGTTTGTTTCTTATAAACCTCCTTATGCTCTACCGACTTAGTCAATGCCTCCTTGTAAGCAACCTGAGGCGCGCCTTGGTTAATCTCTACTTTAAATTCACGTCTTAACCGGTCGATAATAATCTCCAAGTGTAATTCACCCATTCCACGCAAAATCGTCTGCCCTGTTTCACGATCTGTATTCACGCGTAACGTAGGATCTTCCTCAACCAATTTTGAAATCGCCATTCCCAATTTATCGGCATCCACTTGCTTCTTAGGCTCGATGGCATAACCAATAACCGGCTCAGGGAAATCCATAGACTCTAACACTACTAAGCGTTTCTCATCGCAAAGCGTATCGCCTGTTTTAATGTCCTTAAATCCTACCACTGCACCGATATCACCAGCTGGCAAACGATCAATTGGATTTTGCTTATTCGCATGCATTTGATACACCCTCGAGATACGCTCCTTCTGTCCTGATCTTGTATTATGGATGTAAGAACCAGATTCAAGAACACCTGAGTAAGCGCGAACAAAACACAACCTACCAACAAATGGATCGGTAGCAATTTTGAAAGCAAGACCTACAAATGGCTCTTTTATATCCGGACGAATTTCAACTTCTGCTTCTGTATCCGGATCGGTTCCTATGATTACATCCTTATCCATTGGAGATGGCAATAACTCCATCACATAATCCAACATAGTTTGCACTCCCTTGTTCTTGAAAGAAGAACCACACACCATCGGCACAATCTTCATGTCGATAGTCGCTTTGCGAAGTGCAGTCAAAATCTCTACTTCTGTTATAGAGTTAGGGTCGTCAAAGAATTTTTCAATTAAGGACTCGTCATATTCAGCAACGGCCTCTAATAATTTTTCGCGATACTCATGGGCTTCCGCAACCATGTCTGCCGGAACCGGTATTTCATGGAAAGTCATACCCTTGTCGGTCTCATTCCAAATAATTCCGCGATTATTGACTAAATCTACAACCCCTTTAAAATTTTCTTCTGCACCAATCGGTAATTGTAAAGCAACCGCTTTGCTGCCCAATTTCTCCTTTACTTGTTTGCAAACATCCAAAAAGTCTGCGCCCGAGCGATCCATCTTATTAACAAAACCGATACGAGCCACTTTATAATTATCTGCCAGGCGCCAGTTAGTCTCTGACTGTGGCTCCACACCATCCACCGCACTAAATAAAAATACCAACCCATCCAATACACGCAACGAACGGTTTACCTCAACGGTAAAGTCCACGTGCCCCGGAGTATCAATAATGTTTACGTGATAATCGTTATCTCTGTATTTCCAATAAACGGTAGTTGCCGCAGAGGTAATAGTGATACCACGCTCTTGCTCCTGCGCCATCCAGTCCATGGTGGCAGCACCATCGTGCACTTCACCAATTTTATGGTTTACGCCTGCATAATAAAGAATACGTTCCGTGGTAGTTGTCTTTCCTGCATCAATGTGAGCAGCGATACCAATATTCCTCGTATATTTTAGATCCCTTGCCATTGTATAATTTAATATTTCAGTCCCGATAACGATCAGGAGAGATTTTACGAATTAGAATCTAAAGTGAGAGAATGCCTTATTTGCTTCGGCCATGCGGTGCGTATCGTCTTTTTTCTTGATCGCTGCACCTTCGCCTTTAGAGGCGGCCAGAATTTCTCCTGCCAACTTATCCATCATGGTTTTTTCACCACGAGCACGAGCATATTCAATCAACCACTTGATGCTCAAATTGATTTTACGTTCAGGGCGTATTTCTACGGGTACCTGAAAGGTTGCGCCTCCTACCCTACGGCTCTTTACTTCAACACCAGGTGTCAGGTTGGTCATAGCGCGTTTCCACACTTCAAGACCATTCTCGCCACCGGCCTTCTTTTCTACTTGCGCTATGGCATCATAGAAAATAGTATAGGCCACGCTCTTTTTTCCATCGTGCATCATGTAGTTCACGAACTTGGTCACCAACGTATCCTTAAATTTAGGATCGGGAAGAAGATATCTTTTCTTAGGTTTTGACTTTCTCATGTATTGATAATTTGAATGCTGTTATTTCTTTTTTGCCGGAGCACCTTTTCCTTTAGCTGCTGCCGCTGCTACTGCACCTGCCTTAGGCCTTTTAGCTCCATATTTAGAGCGGCTCTGCAACCTTCCGGCTACGCCTGCAGTATCCAGCGCACCACGAATAATGTGGTAACGGACACCCGGTAAATCTTTTACCCTGCCGCCACGGATTAGCACAATAGAGTGCTCTTGAAGATTGTGGCCTTCGCCTGGAATGTAAGCGTTTACCTCTTTTCCATTGGTTAGGCGCACACGGGCAACCTTTCTCATAGCAGAATTAGGCTTTTTGGGGGTTGTGGTGTACACACGTGTACATACTCCCCTGCGCTGAGGGGACGAATCCAAGGCAGGCGATTTTGACTTAAAGGTCAATTTCGTTCTTCCCTTTCTCACAAGTTGCTGAATGGTAGGCATTTATATTTTATTTTATAACCTTCTAAAAATAAGGACTGCAAAGGTATTTAAAAACCTCAATCCTACAAAAACTAGTTCAGATAGATTTTTGGATCCGGCTCTATCGCATTGCCTTATTTTAATTCAAACCCTGCCTCTTTCACATCTTTGGAGTTTCCTCCAACGAATAAATGGAATTGTCCAGGCTCGTAGCCAAAGTTTAAATCTGCTTTATAAAAAGAAAGATCATCTGCATGAATCACAAATCTTACCGTTTTTGTTTCCATTGAATTGAAATGTATTTTCTTAAAACTTTTCAACTCTTTGATGGGTCGGGTAACCGAGCCCACCAAATCGCGAATGTATAATTGAACAACTTCGTCACCGGCTCGCGAACTTTTATTGGTAATCTCTATGGAAGCTACTAAGGAGTCAGTTGGCATCATCTCTGTTTTGTCAAGCTTTAAATCACCGTAGCTAAATTCTGAATAGCTCAGGCCAAAGCCAAATGGATAAACTGGATCATTAGAAACATCTAAATAATTGGACCGAAATTTTTGAAACCACTTTGCTTCGCCTAGTGGACGTCCTGTATTCTTTTGGGCATAGTAGAGCGGAACCTGACCAACATTTTGTGGAAAGGTAGTCGTTAATTTACCAGATGGATTTACCTCACCAAATAAAACATCGGCAATGGCATCACCCGCTTCGCTACCACCAAACCAAACATTAAGAATGGCCGGAACGTTTTCATCTTCCCATTTAAGAACTAGTGGTCGGCCCGTAAACAATACCAATACAACGGGCTTTCCGGTTTTCAATAATGCTTTTAATAACTCTTTCTGTGTTTCAGGGATTTCGATGGTTGATCGGCTTGAGGCCTCTCCGCTCATCTCGGCTGCCTCACCAATAGCCGCAATAATTACATCTGCGCCTTTCGATATGTTCACAGCTTCATTGCGCAAGTCCTCTGCTAATCTTTTATCGCGATGAAGCGTTTTGCCAAACATCGTTGCCCGTTCTTCAAAGGCTTCATCTTCATCCAAATTAGATCCTTTGGCGTATACGATTTTTGCCTTTCCTCTTACAGCCTTTTGCAAACCCGCGCGCAAAGAAATTGATTCTGAAAAACGGGCAGCAACACTCCACGTGCCCGTCATATTTTCTTTCGCATCTGCCAACGGCCCTACCAAAGCGATTGTTCCGAACTTCTTGATTGGGAGAATATTTCCTTTATTTTTAAGCAAAACAAAACTTTGTGCGGCCGTACTTCTTGCTTCTGTTCTATTGGCTGCCGTAAAAATTTCATTCTTCGCTCTCTTTGCATCGCAATACTTATAAGGGTCATCAAAAAGACCGAGCTTGAATTTCGCTTCCAATATTCTTCTGCAAGCCTCTTCAATTTGCTTCTCCGTGATCTTACCTTCCTTTACAGACTTTGCTAAGGTGGCGAGCAACCCTTCACTTACCATATCCATGTCCAGTCCTGCCTCTAATGCTTTTGCGGATACCGTTTGCAAATCACCATAACCATGCGTTATCATTTCACTTACTCCTGTATAATCAGAAACAACAAAACCTTTGAAACCCCACTCGTTGCGCAACACGGTTGTCAATAACCATTTGTTTGCTGTAGCCGGAATCCCATCAATTTCATTAAATGAAGCCATGATGCTTCCAGCACCTGCGTCAACGGCAGCCTTGTACGGAGGAAGATACTCATTGTACATGCGATGACGGCTCATATCAACAGTATTATAGTCGCGACCGGATTCTGCCGCTCCATAAAGAGCATAGTGCTTGACGCACGACATAATGGTGTTGTTAGCTTTTAAATCATCACCCTGATAACCACGCACCATCGCTTTGGCAATTTCAGAACCCAAGTATGGATCTTCTCCACTGCCTTCTGAGATTCTTCCCCAGCGTGCATCGCGCGAGATGTCTACCATTGGTGAGAACGTCCAGTTGATGCCATCGGCACTTGCTTCCTGAGCAGCTATTCTTGCACTGCGCTCAATCAATTTCATATCCCACGTGCAACTCAACCCTAGTGGAATTGGAAAAACGCTTTCATAACCGTGAATAACATCCATACCAAAAAGCAACGGGATTTTTAATCTGCTTTTTTCTACAGCAATTCTCTGTACCTCTCTGATCTTTGAAACTGATTTAATATTGAACAACCCACCTACCATTCCCTTCTCAATTTTTTTGAAGATCTCTGAGCTACCGGTTTCACCTGTAACCATATCACCCGAAGAAGGCAAATTGAGTTGACCTATCTTTTCTTCTAATGTCATTACCGCTAGCAGTGAATCAATTCTGGAATCTACTGTGGTCATTTCCTTCTTTTTATGGCAGGCACTCACTGCAAGCATTAAAAAGAGTATGGCAATTAATTTATTCATAATCATTCAGTTCAAAAATTAACGAAAAGTAAATTCAAGTTTGGCCACCTCGGGTTGATAATCCTACTTCTTCTTTTTAGTCATCTGCTTCCTCAATGGAAACTCCATGCCGATTCGAATATTTATTTTATCCGGATAGGGGTTTTCAAAAAATAAAGGACTATCTACTTTGTACAATACTTGTATGTTGCCGTTGACTCCTTTAGAGATCTTATAATCTTTCTTTATCCCTGCAAGCACGCCCCACACCCACGGATGGGTATCACCATCACCTGTTGGAGTATTGGCCTGTGCCACATACATATTCAGGCATTCTACTTCGGCACGTAAGCCGAAGCCTTTTTTCCACTTGATGTCCGTATAAGCACGAGGGCCAAAGATCCTTCCCTCTGGCACTACTTTGGTTATCGTATGGAATTGAATCCTTTCCACCCAGCCGATGCCTACCGTCCATTTTCCTGAGAGGCGGTAGCCCACCTGTGGGTTGACATCAGGGAAATCGCTTTTAACAATTTAGCACTAAACTTCTGTATTCATCATTGAGTGCAGCGGTTAATCGTTTTGATGGTTTTGACATTTTGGTTGAT
>JAYVPS010000160.1:0-5907 GCA_043757225.1 Cytophagales bacterium
GAATTGCCCTGCGTGGGACTGAAATAAAGTCCATTCGGGAAGGGAAAGTAAATTTGCAAGACGGATATTGCTACCTGAATAATGGCGAGTTATTTGCTAAAGGAGTAACTATTTCGCCTTACGCTCAAGGTACACACTACAATCACGAAGCATCGCGTGAAAGAAAATTATTACTGAAGAAAGCGGAGCTCAAAAGATTGGAGGGAAAAGTAGAAGAGAAGGGCTTAACTTTGGTGCCAACACGATTGTTTATTAATGAAAGGGGGTTGGCGAAATTAGAAATATCGGTGGCACGCGGGAAGAAGCTTCATGATAAACGTAACAGTATTAAAGAGCGGGATGTTAAACGTGAGTTGTCTAATTTGAAAATCAGATAGGATGGAATTAAGTTTCGGTGTTTGTAGGTTGTCGATGGTTTCTGTTTACAAAGAGGCGAACCATATATCGTTGCAGGTAACGCAGTTATTATTTGGTGATCATTATGAGGTACTTGCCGAAAGTGAAGGCAAAGAATGGCTTTTGATTAAGATTTATTTTGATAAGACACAAGGTTGGATTGAATCCAAACTTCATCATGCCATTACGCAAGAATATTTTGATCAAATAAACAATGCTGATTTTAAGATCACAACGGATGTTTGTTCAACTATTTTGTACAAGAAAACGCCCATTTCGATTTTGTTGGGAAGTATTGTCCCCATTTCTCAGTCAGAACTTTTTAAAATGGAAGAGCAATTTGCTTTTAATGGCGAATCAAAAGCATTAGGTCAGAGGCGCGAATTTGAATTTATAAAAGCCATTGCATTAAAATATTTGAATGCCCCTGAGCAACGGGGTGGAAAAACCCCATTTGGAGTTGATGGATCTGGCCTGGTGCAAATGGTTTACAAGATTTGTGGCTATCACTTATCTAGAACTAGCGAGTCACTTTTGAATCAAGGAAAAAAAATTAAAGACTTCCAAAGCCACCGCCCGGGAGATCTGGCTTTTTTCAAGTCGTATAAAGAGAAAATGTTACAGGTGGGCTTGATTTTGGGAGATAATAAAATTATTCATGTTGATGGACGAGCCCGCGTTGACCAACTATTGGAAGATGGCATTCTGGATTTGGAGACTAAAATCCGGACTCATCAATTAGAAGCGATTGTTGCAGTAGTGCCATTACTTTAAGAATCTGGCTTGAGGGGTAAGTGACCAGTGCTATGGTAATTATAAATCGGTATTTGCGTGAGGGATTGAAGTGAAAAGCCCGACCTCGCCTCACGGGGGCACGCCAATATGTTAATTCATTAAAATAGCGCTAGTTGTTTAAAAGGGTAAATGGTTTTATCTTTTAGCCATGAATAGCCGTGTTTTAGTATTGAACCAAGACTTTAGCCCACTGATGGTTTGTTCGGTGGAAAGAGCATTTGTTTTGGTTTTCCTAAACAAAAGCGAAATGGTGAGGTCCGCCAACGGCTACCGATTGAATACGATTACGCGCAGTTTTCCCATGCCCTCAGTTATCAGGCTTAACCGATATGTCACCGCGCCTTACAAAGGCGTTAACCTTACCCGTCAAAATATTTTCAAGAGAGATAATTCAGAATGTGTGTATTGTGGCACCAGACGCGAACTTACGCTAGATCATGTGGTACCCAGTTCGCGAGGAGGGCAACATACATGGACTAACCTTGTGACGGCCTGTAAAAAGTGTAATGCAAGAAAAGGGGATCGAACTCCGGACGAAGCGGGTATGGAGTTGAAGCGGAAGCCATATAAACCTAACTATGCACTTTTTTTACGGGATGTTACAGGCTCAAGTCATAATGAGTGGGACGAATTTCTGGAGACAAAGACGATTATTTTTTAAAACCTCAATGTAAAAACCGTTTTAACTTCTGGCTCTGATTCTACACTGAGCGAGCCGTTGTGCATTTGCATGATTTGACGAGATAGAGCGAGGCCAATACCCGATCCGGTTTTTTTGGTTGTGAAGAATGGAACGAAGATTCGGTTGATGGCTTCAGGAATAATGCCAGGCCCATTGTCAACGACCTCAATGATTACAGAATTATCGAAGATTCTTCCAATCAATTCAATCTTTGAATTCTCGGTTTGATACAACGCCTCCATCGCATTCTTCAAAAGATTGATGAGCACTTGACCAATCATTTCTTCGTCAGCCTGAACTGTAATGTATTCTGATTCGCAAGAGGATGAGAAATTAATCGTAGTCTTTTTGATTTCGGGCTTCATCAAATTTGCTACGGTTTCAATCAAGTCCTTTAATGTGATGATCTTTATTTTAGGCTGAGGTACCGAAGTGTATTCACGGTAAGCATCGATAAATTGGATAAGCCCTTTGCTTCGGTTTTCAATCGTGCTTAATCCTTCGCGCAGGTCTTCGGCTCCTTCATTTTTTAGTTCATACCAATTCTCTCTTTTGATCAAGTCTTGATCCAGGATTTCACGGAGAGTAGAGGTGAGGGAGGAAATGGGTGTAATTGAATTCATAATCTCGTGGCGAAGCACACGGGTCAGATTTTGCCAAGCATCCAATTCCTGTTTCTGCAATTCAGTTTGAATGTTTTGTAACGTTACCAGTTTGACGGTATTTCCCCGCACGCGCATTTCTGTTGCTTGAATAGTTAACAAAAATTCGTTGCCTGATTTGTATAATGAGCTCTTGCCCGGCTGTACTTCACTTAATATTTCATAAAGTTTTGGATTTTTATTCGATAACTCCCGGATATTTTTAAGATGGGGCATACCGATAAATCGCTTGGCGTTGGTATTGATTAGCTCTACCGTTCCGATGGCATCAAATGATATGATCCCTGTACGAACCTGCTGCACAATGGTATTGAGATATTGCCAATTTTCTTCTTTTTCAGATCGTGCTTTACGAAAGGCTTCGAGTACTTCGTTGAAGGCTGTGTTCAAGTCACGAAAACTGGAGCCTAATTTATTGTCGTTGGTAAATCCCGAAAGAAAATCAGAATACTTAACAGATTCCAAAAATCGAGTGAGCTTACGATTGGTTTGTGAAGTGAAGTGAAATAATTCTAATAACTGAAGCGCAATAATCACAACAATTAAGCTAGCAGCAAAAACCATGTTGGGTCGGCCGAACATAAAAACGGCCAATGTAACCGTTCCACCTAATAGGATAACACGGAATGCAACACGGAATCTAAAGTCGTTGAAAGCCATTCGTTGATTCATTAATTTTATTGATTACTTGATTCGTTAATTTGTTGATTTGATAATTCGTAGATTGATAATTTTGAGACATTGACGAATTAAGTAATCAACAAATTAATTAAAGTCCATGTTTTTCCAGTCTTCTATAAAGTGATGATCGTGTTAACCCCAACTCGGTGGCAGCTTGAGTGATATTGCCATTATATTTTTTTAATACTTTTCTAATTAGGAGCTTCTCTACTTCATCTAAGTTATACTGGTCGAGCCCTAAAGGTTGCTCTGTTTCTTTGTTGTTGCCGGTATTAAAATTAAAATCTTCGGCTTGTAAAACAGTTGAGTTACTTAAGATAATAGCGCGCTCTAAAGAATGTTGCAGCTCTCGGATATTTCCCGGCCACGGGTGCTTATTCATTCGCGCCATAGCGCTTTCGCTGATTTTGGTCACATTCTTTTCGTATTTGGTGGAGTAATGTTTTAAAAAATGATTGGCCAATATCGGAATGTCTTCTATTCGATCTCGCAATGATGGAATTTGTATTTCAATTGTGTTGATTCGGTATAACAAATCCTGCCGGAATCTGTTTTCTTTCACCATGTCATACAATGGTAAATTGGTGGCGCAAATTAAACGCAAATCCACTGGCGTTTCTTTGTTGGCTCCCACGCGACTAACTTTTCTGTTTTGCAACACGGTGAGAAGTTTTGCTTGGAGAGGCATGGATAAGTTACCAATCTCGTCTAAAAACAACGTTCCATGGTTGGCTAATTCAAACCTGCCGGGGCGATCTTCTTTGGCATCCGTAAATGATCCTTTTTTGTGTCCAAAGAGTTCACTTTCAAAAAGCGTTTCAGTAATCGACCCAAGATCAACGCTTATAAACGATTCACTTTTTCTTGCGGAGTTTCGATGAATAGCGCGCGCGAGTAATTCCTTACCAGTTCCATTCTCGCCCAAAATCAAAACATTGGCATCGGTCAATGCTACCCGTTCAATGGTTTGAAAAATCCGTTGCATCGATTGACTTTGCCCGATGATGTCGCTAAATTTTTCGTTTACCGCTTGGTTGATCTCATGATTTTTTATTTTCAGGGTTTCAATTTGATCGCGCGATTCGCGTAAGCGCATCGATGAAAGTAGCGTTGCCAAGAGTTTCTCATTTTCCCAAGGCTTCAATACAAAGTCAGTAGCCCCCGCCTTGATGGCCTTCACTGCCATTTGCACATCGCCATAGGCTGTAATCAATACTACCACGGCCGATGGATCAATCAGTAGAATTTTTTCCAACCAGTAATAGCCCTCGCTTCCGCTGCTTACATCTTTGGTAAAGTTCATATCCAACAAAATCACATCGTAGTCTTCCTGATTCATTAAACAGGGAAGAGCTTCTGGGTTTTTTTCGATATCTACGTGGGCAAAGTGCCGCTTGAGGTACATTTTGGCAGCCTTCAGTAAGTCTTCATTATCATCGACTATTAAAATTTTTCCTTGTTTCGATTCTGACATTATATGTTGCTTTAGATTTGGAACAGATAAGATGCTTTGCCGCTAACAGCCTTTAACTAGTGGCTAATGTTCTCGGTTTACAATATTGATACCGAAAGGGCATTTCCGCTTAATTGACCTGCTTTCGAATATAGTATTCTCAAAAGTAATTAATATCGTCCGCTTACGGACAGATCAGTTCAAAAGTGAACGACAAATAGTTCAATATTCCTTCAAATTGGCCTCTAGGCTCTCAATAATTGTGTTGGCACGTTTGTTGGCAATGGATGGAAGAACATACTTTCACTATGGATAAGCAGATTAAAAAGAAGTTTTGGACATTAAAGCGAATAGCAACTTATGGTGGCATCTCGGTATTGGTCGTTTTTATTTCATATCAATTTATTTTTGCCGATAGGCGATCGAAACTAAAAATAGAGAAAGATAAGATCACCATATCTGAGGTAAAGATGGGTCAGTTTAAAGAATACATTCCCCAAACAGGAACAGTTGAACCTAGTCGCACTGTATTTCTTGATGCTATTGAAGGTGGAAATATCAGGCGCATTGTGAGCGAGAGCGGTGCCATGTTAAAGAAGGGCGATGTTATATTAGAATTAACAAATTTGAACAGAGAGCTGCAGGTCTTGCAGCAAGAAGCTACCTTCAATGAGAGTATCAACCGTGCAAGGGAAACGAAATTAAATATTTTACGAAACGACTTGGATCAGCGTCAGCAGTTGGCATTAATTGATAATCAATTAGCGATTTTGGGGCCGCAGTATAGAAGACAAAAGCAACTGTTTGAAAAGAAATTGATTGCCCGTCAGGATTTTGAAAGAACAGAGGCAGACTACAAGTACAATGTTGAAAGGAAGAAAATTACTTATGAGGTTTATAGAAATGACTCGACAGACCGCATCCGCCAGATAAGAGAAACAAGTATGTCAGAACAAAGGATGACGCGTAGTTTGGATGGCGTTGCTAAAATTTTGGATAACATGGTGATTCGTGCACCGATCGATGGACAGCTTTCTACTCCTCACTGGGAGATTGGTCAGAATGTAACCACGGGGCAACGAATGGGGCAGGTGGATTTGGTTGGAAGCTACAAGGTACGAGTTCCAATAGATGAATTGTACTTACCCAAAATTTCTTCAGGCCTACCAGCCACTACTGACTTTGCTGGAAAAACATATCAGCTATCAATCACTTATATTTATCCTACCATTCAAAAT
>JAYVPS010000161.1:0-22411 GCA_043757225.1 Cytophagales bacterium
GAATTTGGTAGAAATAAGTACGCCAACCGCAATTGAGCATTTGGTAGTACGCGGAGAATCATATTATTCAGTTGCTAAGCTTTATAATGTAGGTGTCACCGATTTACTCGCTTGGAATAACTTAAATGTTAAAAATAGCCTTAATCCTGGCCAAAAGTTGGTCTTATTTTCCCCAAATTATTCAGAAAAGGTTAAAGACGATAGTGTTTCTATTATCCTTCAGGCTGCCAATGGACCTTTTTTTCATGAAGTAAAAGAAAGTGATACCTTGTACGGAATTGCTCGGGAATATGGGGTGACGATCAAGGACTTAATGGATTGGAACGAAAAGAAAGAATTAACTGTAAAAGCTGGCGAAAAGATAAGAGTGCTGAGAAGGTAACCTTGGATTTTTTTACTTATTTTGGCAATTCCTTACTTGGCTTTGGTAAGTGCTAACCGCGATTAAGAGCGCCAATTTAAAAGGAATAATTTTGTACACCTGTTTAGCGGATGGGTTTTCAAGTAAACGACAAAGTGAATGACTGAAACGGCAACAAAAGTATTGGATTTGGTAATGTTAGTAGATGATAACGATACTGATAACTTTATCAGTAAGCGAATCATTGAAATCACTAAATTCTCTAGAAGGGTAGAAGTGAAAAGCTCTGGAAAAGGAGCGCTGGATTACTTAAAGGAATTTGAGAATGATGCAGTAAACCTACCCAGTATCATCTTCTTGGATATCAATATGCCTATTGTAGATGGCTTTGTTTTTCTTTATGAGTTTGAGAAATTTGGAGAATTGGTTAGAAACAAATGTAAAGTGATAATTCTGTCAAGTTCTGATAATAAACGCGATATTGATAAAATTGTCAATAACAACTTTGTCATCAAGTTCATAACCAAACCACTAACAGAAGTGGCCTTGGACGAAATTAAATTGAGCAATATTTAAACAATAGCGAGGGTTTAGTAGTTTTAGGGTCTAAAACTTAAATCTTTACTATGGAGAAAATATCAATGGCTTATTCTAGACCGATACTTGCCATTATCTTATCCACTTTTGTGCTGACCTCTCAAGCACAGGTTATAAAAGTAGACTCACTCACCCATTGGAGAAAAGCATTTGCAGCTGGACTTAACCTTAATCAATCATCTTTTTCATCTAACTGGAAAGCTGGGGGAGCGCCTTTCTCCGCTCGCTCCTCGTGTTACAATCGTAAATGATGTAAATCGATTTTATGATGCAGTAACAAACCCTACGCCTTATGGGGTTAATCCGGGCGAGTCAACCCGTTTTCAATGGTGGGCTTTTCAATTGTTCGCTGAGTTTGATAAGGATATTGCTAAGAACTTTAATGTAAAATGTCGGTACATCATGTTTATGGATTATCGAACAATCGAGCTAAGCAAAATAGATCAGCGCCTTGATCTAAAGCTGACAGCTAAGGTGAACGAATTCATTAACGTAAGTTTTGGTGGTATTGCAATGTACTTCCATGATCAGGATCAAGACATTCAGATTAGCCAAGCTTTATCGTTAGGGGTAGCATATGCTTTCCAGAATTTTGCTGATAAGAAATAATCTTTTGCAACATAGAGTTGAACTCCACCTAAAAAGTGGGGTTCTTTTTTTACTTTAGCTTCATGAATGACATTGAAATTCGATTAGCAGAGTATTGCGATGTGCCCGTGATGCGGGAAGTCGCAATATTATCATACGAGGCAACCTTTGCTGAATTCAATACACGTGAAAACATGGAGGCCTTTTATAAGGACTCCTATAGTTTAGAAAAACTGCAAAATGAATTTTATGAACAGGGATCTGTCTTGTATTTGGCATTTGTCGGAAAAGCCTTGGTAGGGTTTCTTCGCTTAAGAAAGAGCACGGAGGTAGCATATAAATTGGGTGACAGTACTATTGAGTTGCAGCGATTATACGTCCATCCAGAGTATCTTGGTAAGAAGGTTGGTAAGAGACTAATGGAAGAAGGGTTGAATTATGTCAAGCAACTGGCTGTAGAGTGGATTTGGCTTGGTGTATGGGAGCGTAATTTTAATGCGCAGAAATTTTATACCAAATGGGGCTTTGAAAAATTTGGTGAACACGTTTTTCAAATGGGTGACGATCCTCAGATAGACTGGTTACTAAAAAAGAAGATCTAATTATCTTAGAAAACCGGAGTTATGCAAGCTGAACGTTACTAAAAATAGTTTTTTCATAAGTTTAAGTTTAGTTAGTTTTAGCATTCCAACGATGCTGTAATTAAAGGCAATCGATTTTAACATTTTACTACCTAGCTATGCCTAACGATAAGTTTGTCAGCGCCATCACCGCCTCCTATTCAGTTCCGGGGCCTTCTATTTATTTAGGGGCGGGTGTTTTAGATGGCGAAATAATTCCCGAAGCGAAAGTGAATCTTTCTCTTAAAATGATGAACCGTCATGGACTCATTTCGGGGGCAACAGGTTCAGGTAAAACACGCACACTCCAATTGATGGCAGAGCAACTTTCTGCAGCAGGTGTGTCGGTATTTATGCCCGATATGAAAGGAGATGTTACGGGCATGGCAAAAGCAGGCGCAGTGAATGAAAAAATCAATGAACGGGTTAAGGCTTTAGATTTATCCGGCTTTAAGTCCAATGGTTTTCCGGTAGAAATTTATTCCCTTAGCGGGAAGTTGGGTGCCCAAATGCGCGCAACAGTTACTGAATTTGGTCCTGTGCTGTTGAGCAAAATATTGGAACTTAACGAAATTCAGAGTGGCGTATTGATGATTCTTTTCAAGTATGCCGATGATAAGCATTTGCCTATAGTTGATTTGAACGACTTGAAGAAAGTATTGAATTATTTATCGGAAGGTGAGGGGGCAGCTGAAATTAAAGAGGCTTACGGAAAAATTTCACCGGCAACGGCAAGTACTATTTTGCGAAAGATAGTCGCCATGGAGCAACAAGGGGTGGGGCAGCTTTTTGGAGAGAAGTCATTTGATATTGAGGACTTGCTAGAGAAAATAGATGGGCAAGGAGTAATCAGCCTCTTGAATGTTTCTGACGTTCAAAACCAACCCGCAATTTTTTCTACGTTTATGCTCTCGCTGTTGGCCGAGCTTTACCAAAAACTTCCGGAGGCTGGAGATGTGGACAAGCCTAAGCTGATTTTCTTTTTGGATGAAGCGCACTTGCTATTTAATGATGCACCTAAAGCTTTCATGGATCAAATTGAACAAATCATTCGATTGATTCGATCGAAAGGAGTGGGCGTATTCTTCTGCACGCAATTGGTGCAAGATGTTCCTCCTACGGTGCTTTCGCAACTCGGCAATAGAGTAAGCCATGTAATCAGAGCCTTTACTCCTAACGATGTCAAGGCGTTGAAGGAAACAGTCAAGACTTTTCCTACTTCAGAGTTCTACGACATGGAAAAGCAGTTTACCCAGCTCGGCATCGGTCAGGCCTTTGTTACTGTCTTAAATGAAAAAGGTATCCCTACTCAGACCGTGGCCGTACACTTAGCGCCCCCGGCATCTTTCATGGGGCCACTTACAGATTCAGAATATAAGAGCCACTTGGATAGCTCTGAAATGAATAAAAAATATAAAGAGACCATCGACCCGCAAAGTGCTTTTGAAATTTTGAATGAGCGCGTGAAAGCGGTTCATGAAGAGCAGCAACAAATACAAGAACAAGCAAAAGCAGAAAAGCCATTGCGTTCAGGCAAAGCTGAGAAGAGTACTTTTGAGCAGGTGATATCTTCTCCTGTAACCAAGCAGATAGGGAAAGAATTGGTGCGTGGTGTTTTTGGAATGCTCTTTGGCACGGCTCCAAAACGAAGTACAGCAAAACGAAGGTGGTAATTTGATTTCTACGCATCCTTATTTCCTTCTCCTCGGTCTGTGTCCTCAAGTAACGACACAGACCGAGGAAAGGGAGACTCAGCGATAAAGAATAATTAAACAAATGATTATGAAATTTTTAGTTTTATTCATTATCATCTTTGCAATTTTTTCTTGCGGATCATCAGTGGATCGAACAAAGGAAATTGAAAAGAACATGCAGCATTATGGCGATTTACTGCTGCGCTTAGAAGCTGATTCGCTTGCTGATTGTTTTACTGCCGATGGTGAACTCAGTGGCGAGGGTCAAAAGCCAGTGATTGGTCAGGATTCCATTCGCAAAGTATTTAAGTCGTTTGCTGGTGCTCACATGTTGGAGTATAAGATAACAATGAAACCAACCCTTTTCAAAAGCGACACGGGGGTTCAAGAGGGTTCTTATTTTCAAAAAGTTATTATTCCGCAAGGCGATACATTAGAACTGGGCGGTGAATATTCCACAAAATGGATTGAAGTAGATAACAAGTGGCTCTTAAAAAAGATGTACACTTTTGGGTACAAAAATCTTAAGAAGTAGTTAAACTTTTGGCTCGCTGACTTCCCTGGAATAAGTTATTTCACTCACTTATTTTGTGCTTAGTCAAGAGGATTCTTAATGAAGTAAATCATGATAGATTACATTTGCGCAATGGCTTTGCTCGAAAAAATAAAATCAGTTGAGGAAGTATTCAAAAAATTGGATGCGGAAATTTCAGGGTTTCAATCTTGGTCTGGGTTACATTGTAAAGTAGGTTGTGGTAAGTGCTGTTTCAAACCCGATATTGAAGCCACCATTCTCGAATTTCTTCCTTTCGCCAATTACTTGTACCAAAACAACCTGGCAGAAGAGTGGCTAGGAAAATTAAATGCTTCCGATTCAACGATCTGCCATATCTTAAATCCTACTCAAGCAGGTGCGGGTCTATGTTCTGAATATCCTTATCGTGGGTTGATCTGTAGACTCTTTGGATATTCAGCTCGCACCAATAAGTATGATAAAAGGGAATTGATTACATGCCAGATTATTAAAACTGAACAACAGGGAGCCTTTGAAAAGTCCGAAAACGAAATTTCATTAGGAAGGGAAGTGCCTGTCATGAGCAATTATTACATGCAGCTTCATAGCATCGATTTTGAATTGACCCGCGAGTTCTATCCAATCAATCAGGCTATTTGCAAAGCCATTGAAACGGTTTTGCACTACTATGCTTATCGCGAATAGAATTATCAGTTAAACGGAGAGCGTTACCAATTAAGCACCAATCCTAAAAATGACCAAATTAGCTTGTTTTCGTAGGCAGAAGCCTGAACTTTGTCCATAAGCGCACTGTTGATACTTTTTGTATAAGACTTTATGGGTTACTCCTAATTGCTTTGCGCCATAAAGGCCTAACCAAACTGATTGACTAAATTTGTTGCTAGAACGGTATTTGAATTACATCTATATGAAAAAATATTTTTTGCTTGGCATAGCCTTGATTTCTTCTTGTATACTTTTTGCGCAGACCGATCATTTGGCTGGCTCGCCTGTAAAGTGGATGACTTTTGAGCAAGCTGTTGAGAAATCAAAAATTGAGAAGAGAAAAATATTCATTGACGTTTATACAGATTGGTGTGGTTGGTGCAAGGTGATGGATAAAAACACATTCACCGATCCGGCTGTGGCTAAAATGCTCAACGAAAAATTTTATCCGGTAAAATTTGATGCAGAGCAGACGGCCGATGTGGTTTTTAGAGGTACTACATTCAAATTTGTTCCTTACGGAAATAAAGGTACTCACCAATTGGCCATGGCATTGCTCAACAATCAAATGAGTTACCCCACCGTTTCTTTTTTAGAAGAAGATTTTTCAGCAGTGTATCCAATACCCGGATACAGAAAGGCGGAAGAGTTTTATCCGTACCTGATATTCTTCTCAGGGAACCATCACAAGAAGGGCAAGGATTCGTATGCTGAGTTTTTGAAGACTTATAAATCACCCTATGCTGACGCAGTTAAGCAAGAGGGGGGAGTGAACTAGAGCCTAATTGCTTTTGCAAACAGCAACACCGAATCTTCCAACAGAGTTGGTTGAATTTGCCCCAATATTCCCCGCCACCAGCACAACATCTTTTGATGGTCCTGAATCTGATAAGTGAATTTTGATACAAGCAGCTTTCAATTTTATTAGATCGGCATAAGAGACTTGGGTTTCATCAGCCAATTGGGTGACAGTAGTTTTGCTCTTACCGGTTTTACCAACCATAGGGTTTAGCAAGGCTATAATGCTTGCTCCCGGTGTGCTGATGTCCCCCAAATGTAAGTGGACTGGGTATTTGGAATCGCCATTAGTGCCTGATAGATCAACAGAAACAAGGGTAGTTCCGTCTCGCTTTTCTTTGAAAGTTACCGACCCTGAGACAGTATATTGCGTGGCTTGTTGAAGCGCATAAGTAACCTGATTTACAGTAAGTTCACTCACTCACTTGCTCGCTCTTTTGGCAAGCACAAATCATCAAAGTCAGCGCTATCCATACCCGTATCATCTTCATATTGGTTTAGTTAAATCAGGAGAAAGTTAAGAAAATAATTATTCGATGCGAGGTTTTGCCATTAGCTTTGTTTTATCCGTTTGGGCACGAGATGTGATTTAGTACCTTTAACGAGTTCATCAATATTTTATTCTGTGAAACACTACCTCTTTCTGTCATTGATCGTTGTTGGTTGCAGCCCATCGCTAACCAATACCTCACTAAAAACCGATTTGCAAAACACAAAACCAGCTTGGTTAAATGCTAAACCGGATCAATCTATCTACTACATTGGTATTGGACACAGCGTAAAAGAGGGCACTAACAATTATACCCAAGAAGGGAAGAAGAGTGCGCTGGAGGATCTTGTTTCTGAAATCAAAGTCAACATATCTTCGGCTTCGGTTTTAAGTCAACTCGATGCCGATAAAAAGTTTCAAGAAAAATATGAGCAGATTATTAAAACGACTGCAGCCGATGAGATAGAAGAATTTGAGCAGGTAGACTCTTGGCAGGATGAAAAAAACTTCTGGGTTTATTACCGACTTTCTAAGCAGCGGTATAAAGAAATAAAGGATGAGCAAAGGAGAAATGCAGTGACTATTGGGTTGGATTTTTTTACCAAAGCAAAGCAAGCAGACCGCAACAACGAACCTGTGTTGGCGTTAGGATTTTATTATCAAGGCTTTAGAGCAATCCAAAAATATTTAGGTGAGCCAATTCAATTAGAGTTTGAAGGTAAAGAGATATTATTGACCAACGAAGTAATTGCCAGTATGCAGGTTTTGTTGGACAAGATGGATCTTTCGGTCAATCCATCAGAAGTAGCGCTCAATCGTAGAGTTTCCATTGGGGATCAATCTTTTTCGGCCAAGGCAATCGACAAAGCTTCTAAGAAAGTAATAGCGGATTTGCCTTTGAGAGCCGAGTTTGAAAAAGGTGCAGGAAATGTATTTCCTGATTACAAAACAAACGCTGAGGGCAAGGCAAAAATTTTGCTAACCAAAATCAGCTCTCGGGATTTAGAGCAAACAGTTTCAATAAAAGTAAACCCCATCAGTTTTGCCGGGTCAGCGGCAACAAAAATCGATTCGCTGGTAGTTCAAAAGATGGTTGTGCCCCGGACAACTATTTTGCTGAAAGTTCAACGTCCGTCAGTATTCGTTAATTCTATCGAAAAAAGTTTAGGGGCGAGTAAACAAAATCAGCAAATCACCAACCGTATTATAAACTACTTGACCAATTCAGGTTTTGAGTTTACCAATGATAAGAGCAAGGCTGAGTTGGCATTGGATGTGGATGCTAATTCAGAAAAGGGAGCCGTCTCCGGTAGTATTTACATTACCTATGTCACTGCTGTTATTAAGGTATCATCCATTAAAGACAATAAAGAGATTTATGCCACTACCCTCGACCGAATCAAGGGTTTTAGCCTGGACTATGAAAGATCGAGCCAAGAGGCCTACAATAAATCGTTGGATGTGCTTGAAAAAGAAAAGCTACCAGAGCTCTTAAACTCGATTTTGCAATAAAAAGGGGATTTTGAAGACGAATTTTGTTGTGTAAAAAGTAACGAAAGTAGTGTGGCCTGTAAATTGCATTGATTAACTTGCTAACCAAACTAATAAATTGATATGAAAAGAATAGCTAATTTTTCGCTTGTAATTGTAGTAGCCGCAGCCGCATTGATGAGTGGCTGTAAAAGCAAAGTAAAAGTACCTGATGGAGAAAAGGAAGTCATAGTTCCTTGCTCGGGTCCCGATTTCTTTACTAGTGCCAAGGTTTTTCGCGCCAACTCTATTGGCGAAAGCATGGATCAGGTAACTTCTAAAAAGAAGGCCTTGACAAACGCTAGAAATGAGTTGGCTCAATCAATCCAAACTACTGTGAAAACTGTTACTGACAATTATACCAATTCACGCTCTATGAACAGAAAAGAAGAATTGGAACAGAAATTTGAACAACTGAACCGTGAGGTAGTGGAGCAAACATTGCAAGGTGTGAGAACCATTTGTGAGAAATTGGTTCAGACCAAGGAAGGCAATTACAAAACTTATGTTGCGATTGAACTTTCTGCTGATGATTTAGTAAAACAATACAATGAGCGTCTTTCTAAAGATGAGCGTTTAAAAATCGATTACGATTACGAAAAATTCAAAGATACCTTTGACAAGGAAATGGAGAAAAAGAAGAACGGCAATTAAATTTTTAGCCTTTCTAGATAAGATTCAAAATCCCAGACAATTGGCTGGGATTTTTTTGTGTCTGATAAGAAAAAAATGGAGTTACCTTTAGTGGTAGGATATCGATTAACTCATCGAAGGTTATTGAATCATTTGAAGGTGAAATGGTATGACTTATAAAGAGATAGAAAAAATTGCAATCGGTTTGGCAATCACGTCAATTTTCGGATTAGCATCCTGTAGTGGGTTATTTAATACTGATGATTATAATATTAAGAAAATAAAGGCCGCTCCAACGCTGGACCTGCCCTTGGTGTACGGCTCTTTGGGTATTCAGGATATATTGAGTAAGACAGATCAGGCTATTGTTAAAGTTTATTCGGACGGTTTGGTTTATCTGCAATATGATCAAACCTTGAAGTCGCAAGGCATCACTGGCTTGTTTAATTTTCCGAATAAGTCTTTCACGATCCCACCAGTACCTGTTCCTCCCGCAACATTGCCAGCAAGGGCTGCAGAGGCACAATATGCGTCATTCAACACAGTAGAAGACTTTGCTTTTAACCCCGAAAAGCTGAGCGAAATAAAATTTAAGTCAACTACACTTCGAATTACAGTAGCTTTTAATCCCGTTAACCCGGCCTCAGGTACATTTGAAGTCCAGGTTAGATTACCCGACTTTACCCTAAATGGAGTCGTGTTTCAGAAGAGAATAACTGCAGGTGCTGCCGGTGTTGTTTTTTCCTTGAAAGATTATGTGGCTACACTTTCTAATAATACTTTCCCCTTAGAGATTGCAATATTTGAAAAGCCACACAGTTCACCGGTTACGATAACTAATCCAACCTCGGTTACCGTTAGATTGGATTATACCACACTTGATTTTCAATACTTAAAAGGATTTTTTGGCGATCAAACAGCTTTAAATATCCCTGCAGAAACTATTGATTTTAATGCTTTTGGCAATTCACTTTCAAAGGCAAAAGTTTCTTTCGCTGATCCTAAGTTCTCTTTTACGCTGTCAAATGATTATGGCATTCCGACCAAAGTCACTTTCAATCCATTGGAGGTTAGAAAGAAGAATGGAACAAAGTTGAATGTGCTTCTAAGCCCTGCAAGTCCCATTAGCATTAACGTTCCCTTGCAACTCGGTCAATCAGCTAATACATCAGTCTCGATATTGAACGGTAAACAGATGGCCGATTTTGCCCCTGATCAGTTGTATTACAAAATTACGGCACGCATCAATGAAGGCCTGACGAGCGGTAATAATTTCTGCGCGGATACCAGCAAGATGAGAGTGAATTTCAAAGCGGAAATACCCATTTACGGAAAGGCTTCGGACATCGTGTTGGCGGATACATTTGCAATTGACCTAACGAGTACCAAGAGTTCCACCATAGAAAGCGGCTCGGTTTTGGCAAAAGTAACTAATGAGTTGCCATTGGAAGCATTCATTCAACTTTACCTTGCCAACGATCAAACCATCATTTTCGATTCTTTATTCACAACTGCTCAGACTGCCATTGTTAAAGCGAGTACAGTAAATGCCCAAGGCGAGCTTCAATCTCCTGGCGTCCTCATTGAAGAGATTCAAATTACAAAAGAGAAATTAGATAAAATCTTTACCGCAAAAAAACTGATAATAAAAGCCAGAGCAAATACTGTCAAGGATAGTAACGGGAATCAGCCAGATGTAAAATTTAAGGCCGCTTATAAAATGAGTGTCAATTTTGGATTGAAAGCCAAACTAAAACTGGAATACGATTTATGATTTTTCTTTCCCGCTTTCTATTCGTATTTCTGGTTGTTTTTTTTGCTGTAGAGAAGTTAGCAGCTCAAGTTGAGGGCACTATGCCGTTCATGACCAGCCTGCCACAAGTCACCTATTATAATCCGGCTTTTAAACCTTCCTATAAATTTTCTATAGGGTTACCAGGGTCTTCTAATTTTGAGCAGTATTCAAACAATGGATTTACGTACAATGACTTTGTTTCAAAGCAGAATGGCATACTTGTGGGTGACCTGAACAAGTTGTATGGTGCCATGAAAGACGAAAATTATATCAACGTCAATATTCAAGAGGATATGTTTCGGGTTAGCTTGAAGGTGAACCCAAGATTATACGTAACAGTCAATGCAACAGTAAAGGGGTACAATCGGGTAATGTTGCCGAAGGATGTGGTCGGTCTTTTTGCAAATGGAACAGATCCATACGTCAATAGTAAGGCAACACTTTCACCAAAAGTGGAAGCATCAGAATATTTGGAGTTAGGATACGGAGCCGCCTATACCCTCAATAGAAAATTGACAATTGGTGCTAAATTAAAAATGTTGAAAGGCATCATGAATGTGACCACTCAAGCCTCAAACTTCAACCTGTCCCTATCCGATACGTATGCGATTACTGTTAATGGAGATGCTAATATCTTAACTTCGGGAATTCATAACCTTACTCAATCGGGTTATACTCCTAGTGATCATTGGAAAGATTATTTGAGCAATAATGGACTGGCTTTTGATTTAGGAGGGACTTACCAAGTAAATGATAAACTCCAAATAGGACTTAGCCTCATTGACCTGGGAAGTATATCCTGGACTAATGATGTATATGGCTATAAATTAGATCCTGCTAAGGCAAAATATACATTTGAAGGGATTAACATAAATGATTTACTCAATGGTAACTCCAGTTATACCAGCTCTCTTGCAGATTCGTTGAAGAAGAAATTTGAATTTACTGAAGGACGAATAAGCGGATACAGTACCGCACTTCCGGCAAAAATGTATTTGACGGGCAGCTATGAATTGAAAAGGTCGATCCATATAAATGCTGTGTTTTTCGCTGAGCAATTTAGAGGGCGCTTTATGCCGGGGTTTTCCACTTCAATCAGCAAGGAGTTTGGCAGGAGACTTAGCACCTCTATCAGCTATACGATTAGCAACAACTCATTCAATAACTTGGGCGCGGGAATTTCGGTGAATCTGCCGCCTATTCAAATTTATCTCGTCAGCGATGATTTGTTTCCGCTAACCTTCTCAGCATTACAAAAAGATCTCAATTCATATGCAAATAGCACCCGTTATTTCAACATGCGAACGGGAATCAATTTTGTTTTTGGGTGGGATAAAACTCCTGAAAAGCAACCTTACCATAAATCAGAGAAGTCCAAGAAGTCCAGGAAATGAAAACAACGACACTAATTTTGGGATTTATATTAGTTGGTCATTTTGCAAATGCCCAATCTTCATTCCTTCCAAAAAATTTGGGGACTTCGATAAATTCTTCGTACGATGATATTAATCCGGTTATTTCTCCTGACGGGAAGACGTTGTTTTTTATTCGGGCCAACCACCCCGAGAACACTTATGGTGAAGGGGACAGCGAAGATATTTGGATGGCTAATGCATTGAAAGACTCTACCTGGTCTTTGGCCAAAAGAATTTTAAATCTGAATGTAGCCCGTTATAATTCTGTACTGAGTATTTCTGCCGATGGAAACACGCTTCTGCTAAACGGTGTTTTGAATAAGAAGGGAAATATTTGGAGGAAGCGTGGGCTCTCAGTTTCATCGCGAACCAATGATGGTTGGTCAACTCCAAAACCGTTGAAAGTAAGGGACCTTGACGATCAAAATAGTGGCTTGAAAAGTAGTGGATCAATGAGCGCTGATGGAAAGGCAATTGTTCTTAGTTATAGTTTGCGCTATAATGGGAAGCGAAACGACCTTTTTGTGACCACGAAATCTTCAAAGGGAAAATGGAGTCGCCCTAAAAAAATAAAAATGCTAAATACTTCGTCTAGTGAAGACACTCCTTTTTTAGCACCCGATGGTAAGACATTGTACTTTTCTAGCGACAGGGGCACTACAGATCAATTTGATATTTACAAGGCCACGTTTGACGGATTGGATTGGCACTTTTGGTCGCAGCCAAAGGCGTTGAATGATACTATCAATTCCCTCGGTTGGGAATCTTACTTGCGAACTAACAAGACTGGTAGTTGGGCTTATTTCTCTTCCACCAATAAAGCGATCGGCAAGGCTGATATTTTTAAGGTAAAACTATTTGAGGAAAACCCATTTGTGATTGTTTATGGTAAAATGATCAACAGTAGGAACCAAAAGCCTTTGACAGGTAAGAAGTATAAAATCTTGTCTAATGGAAATCCTATCGATTCCATAAAAATAAATATTGACTCAGCCACCTATCGCGCCAAACTGCCGTTGAATAGTTCGTATGAGTTGTCTGCCCAATTAGCCAACTATACCTCACAGCCTCAGCAAGTTGATGTCAAAGGCGTTAAAGAGTTTACCAAAAGAGAAATTAATCTTAATCTGACTCCTTTCCCATTTGTAGTGGTGCATGGAAGATTATTAGTGAAAAATACGGGTAAGCTTGTTCCGGCTTCGGCTAAAGCAAAAATGTTGATCAATAATTTACCAAGGGACTCTGTTAAAATCAACATGGACTCGGCTACTTACGAATTAAAAATTAATCATGGTGCTGTTTACGAGTTGAAAGTAACAGCAGGTTCATATGAAGCTTTACCAAATAGATTGGATTTGAGTTTGGTAGAAGAATATCAAAGAATGACTGTTGACTTGTATGTAGCGGAAGAAAAAATGGCGGTGGTGAGGGGTAAAATTCTTGATAAGAAAACAGGGAAGCCATTGGTCGGCATAAAAGCAGCCAAAGTAAATGTGGAGGGACTTTCATCCTTAATTGTTTCAATTGACACGCTACAGTCAACCTACGAGCTAAAGCTGCCGTTTGGCAAAGTATATGCCATCAGTGCTTCCGCACCTAATTATTACCCTTTGTACGAGTCGGTAGATATTCCGCAGAAATTAGATAGTGTTTATCTTTACAAAGATTTAGTTATTGTGCCTATTGAAGTGGGGCAATCCATTCGGCTGAATAATATTTTCTTTGACCCGGGCAAGGCAGTTTTGAAGAGTGAGTCATTTGCAGAGTTAGATCGTGTAACAGATTTCTTCATTAAAAATCCTGACATCAAAGTGGAGATTGCCGGCCATACTGATAATGTAGGGAATGCCGCAATCAACATGAAATTATCGCAGGGCCGGGCGCAATCAGTGGCAGATTACATTGTGAAAAGGGGAATTCCAAAAGAAAGAGTGGTGGCCAAAGGCTATGGACTCACCAAACCAGTAGCGGCCAACACTACTAAAGAAGGGAAGGCAAAGAACCGCAGGGTTGAGTTTACTATTCTCGATAAGTAGTTATGGCAGGTTATTCCCAAACTGCCCTTATTCAAAAATTGGGATTAAAGTTTGGCTATTCCGTTTTACTTTTTGGCGAGCCAAAAGAATACTTTGATTGGCTATCGCCACTACCCTCTGATATTCAAATTATCAAAAGGCCACAAATTGAATCAATAGACTTTGTTCATATTTTTGTGAAGGAGCAAAAAGTATTTGAAGCTCAATTCTTGCGAGCGAAGAAGTGTTTGAAAAAGGAAGGCAGCTTGTGGATTTCCTGGCCTAAGAAATCATCGAAAGTAGGAACCGACTTAGCTGAAAATGTGATTCGCGATTTTGGCCTGGCTAATGGTTTGGTAGATGTAAAGGTTTGTGCTGTGAGTGAAATTTGGTCCGGGTTAAAGTTTATGTATCGTTTGAAAGATCGATAAAAAAGATGGTTGGAATTATTTTCTCAGAATGGCTATTTCCAATTTGCTGGATCTAAGCGCCAAGATTTTACATAGACCAGCTGATCTTCATCTAAGTATTTTTTCTCTATAGCTTCGACTACCAAATGGTTAAAGTCGCTAAGGCAAATCAAGGATACTTTTTCTTGTTGAAACGCCACTTCACTTTGTTCAAACCCATAGGTGAAAATGGCAGCCATGCCGATTACTTTGAAACCAGCCTCTTTCATTGCCTGCGCGGCTTTCAACGAACTGCCTCCCGTTGAAATCAAGTCTTCTATAAGAACTACTTTTTGACCTTTTTCAATTTTACCTTCAATCAAATTTCCCATACCATGTTCTTTGGGCTTGGGGCGTACGTAAACGAATGGCAATCCTAATTCTTCGGCTACTAATGCACCTTGAGGAATGCCTGCTGTTGCTACGCCTGCTATGCACTGTGCTTCGGGAAAATTTTCTTTTACTGCTTGCGCTAGGCTTTCTTTGATAAAACTGCGAATGTCAGGGTAAGATAGAGCCAGTCGATTGTCGCAATAGACGGGCGATTTCCATCCGGAGCTCCAGGTAAACGGGTTTTTATGATTTAACTTTATAGCACCGATCTCTAAGAGCTTGGAAGCTACAACCTTGGCGGTATTTTCTTGAATTTTTATTATACTCATGTCGGCAATTTATGATGAAACCAACAGTTGCCAAACTAGTTGATCATATAAAAACCTACTGCGTAGCGTGGAAAATGCGGATGGGCGAGAACTTGTAGCTGATAGCGTGGCTCGGAGTTGGCAGGGCAGGTGTGAAGAGGCTTAAGGGCAGCCTAAAGCCTCTACTAGAAGATCGCTGAAGAAACCCTTCGGGTTTAATATCTTTAAGCTTGCCATATTGAGAATAATTTATGTTTTTGCACTCTGTAAACTGAGACTTAGAAAAGAATGAACTTGTTCGTCAACGACATCCCTGTAAGGATTTTAAGACCCGATGAAAAGCCTGAGCATGGTCATTTTAACTTCGAAATCAATGCATCTTCGGAACCTATTGTAAAAGCAAAACTGATTAACCATGTTTGGCTCAATCAGGCCTCCATACAGGATATGGATTTAGTCTTTGATTTGATCAATTCGAAAGTGCCTATCAGTCTATTGTCGCTTACAATCAGCATTAATGATTATGAGGCATTTCGACTTTACCTTAAAAATAAATTTAAGGTAATTAAAGCGGCTGGAGGGCTGGTTCGGAAAAAGGACAAGTTTTTGATGATTTATCGGATGAAGAAATGGGACTTGCCCAAGGGAAAGAAAGAAAGCGGTGAACGATCTGCTGAGACTGCAGTGCGCGAAGTAGAAGAAGAGTGTAATGTGAAGGTTAAGTTGGGGGCAAAGATTTGCACCACTTGGCATACTTACACGATGAACAAAAATAATATGCTTAAGAAAACTAAGTGGTATGAAATGGACTTAGTGGATGACTCTAATAGCAAGCCAAGCCTTGAAGAAGATATTGAAGAGTTGCGATGGATGACGGAAAAGGAAGTGTATCACGCATTAGAAAATTCTTACCGGTCAATTCGCTTTGTGTATGAGGAGTATTATCAACACCGTGAGAAGGAATCTTAACTAAACTAATCCAACTGATAGGGTAAAAATCCAGAGATGTCTCCTTGATAGCGATGTACTTCCTGGATAATGGAGGAGCTGATGGAAGCAAACTCTGGTGCAGTAATCAGAAACACAGACTCCAAAGAATCATTCAAGTGTTTGTTCACTTGAGCGATACTGTTTTCATATTCAAAGTCAGTAGTATTGCGCAGCCCCCGAAGTAAGTATCTAGCTCCTTTCTTTTTGGCAAACGCTGCGGTCAATTCATTATAGGTTTGCACTTTTATTCGATCGTTTCCTTGAAATACAAGATTGATTTTATTGACCATAAAATCAATCGGAAAGTAACGTTGATTCTTTCCGCTATTATATCCAATGGAGATGATGATCTCATCAAAAAGCTCGAGGCCTCTTAGAACTATGTCTTCGTGCCCTTTGGTAAAAGGATCAAAAGAGCCGGGGAAGAGTGCCACACGTTTCATTAGGCTTTCAACAGGTCTAATGAAAACAGATCGAAGAAATGATGCTCTTGCACCTCGTCAAACATGTAGCCAAAGCTTAGGAACGCAGGACGTTTGCCAAACATTACATTGCGAACGTATTTGATAAATTCAAAATAATGTGGCGAATTCTTACCAATGTACCCCCACAAAATTACTGCACTGGTTTGCTGATCCATACCCAGGCTATTCATTACCAACATGATATACTTGACGTAATCAGAAAACTGCTTGATGATGAATTGATTGTAGTAGATTAACTTTCCATTCTGAACAGAAAGAATGTGTAGCTTGAAGCGATCAACATAAATATATAGGGGATTACCGCTTGCATTGACAGAATATTTTAATATTCCTTCGATCAGTGCAGATGACTGATGAAAAAAGGTGAGTTGTGTATTTTGATAAATCCCCTTTAGCCAAGCTATCAAGTCATTTTGAATGGCAAAAATGGTGATTGCCTTTATTGAATGATTCTCGCAATGAAACACCGATTGGAGGGTGTTATCTAACTGTGCATTGAACTTCAAATATTCAGGAGAAGCTCCTTCATCGAAAAGTTGGGTAGGAAGCTGAACAAATTTGTTATTCTTGATAGAGATTTTTACCTCTTTCCAAAAGCCTGCTTGTAAAACTTCATGGGCTTCAAAAAGAGTTTTTAGCAGGGTCAGGAGCTCGGTATGGGTGCCTAGTTCGCCAAGCACATAGTCCTCAAAAAAAAGTATCCGATTATCGCTTTCCGCAACAACGGCTACCTGAAAATCTCTGACACCTAATTGTATCAACAGCCTGTATTGATGAAGCTTTTCCTCATCAAAGCGATCATCTTTGATCTTTTTTATCAGCTTATAATTAGTACTGTTTGTTTGCAAAGAAATAAATTATTCCCAGTTACCAGAAGTTGAAACGTCTATTCTTGACCCAAAGTGCAATGGTTTTCTACCGTTGGCTTCATTGCTGTCTTTCCGCATTGGATTGGTGGGTTTAGGATCTTTAACTTCAATCACTTGAACCATCACGCCATTCTTATCTACTTTACCCACAAACATATCGAAGTTTTTACCTGATGAGTTGGGGATTTCACCAATCTTCTTGATATCAGCGTTTGGGTTGAAAGCGTAATCCCAATAATTGATAAGAAGTTGTCCCTTTTTAAGCACATCTCCCTGATTTATTGGTGAAAGCTCAGTAATTATACCAGTTTCCACAAATGGAGGATCTTGTACTTTGTCACCTGATACTTTTATCATATAGGCTTTTTGGTTTTTAATTACTTTATCTCCCACTTTTACTTTGTAGCCCATAAAAATACCATTATCAGAGGCGTTGACCGTAAACTTCTTTTTGAAAATGCGTTCCTTTGCCTGAACAAATCCCAGAGTATCAAAGAATATCTTTACCTCTTCTTGGCCGTAACCGACCTGTTTGATCACTTCTCTGCGTTGAATAATCGGCACGCGACCATTTTCAATAAAATTGATTAATGAATCCCAATTGGCTGTATAGCGCTTATTTACCTCCTGAAAAACAATCTCGGCCTCACGAATCAGTTTTAACTTCTCAATAATAAGGTTTTCATTGGTTTCTATGGCAGCGCGATCATCAATGGTACCTTGAACACCACGATAAAGCCGAAAGGCGAGGAAGAAACTAGCTAAAAATAATACAACGGTTAGGATTCTATTCAAGTTCATGCGGTTACTGGTTTAGCCTGCAAGTATAAATATTTTATATGGTTAATTGCAATCAATTACAATTTAAAATAGCCTCTTAATTGGGTTATTTCGTTGGGTTTTTCTACAAATTTGAATATCCCATGAAGGTGGCTTTTATCAATATTTTCAATTTCGCTCCAATTCAGAAACCGTATTTCCTTTATTATTTGGTAATAGCCTGCCTCAGGGTCGATCCCTTTTGCTAAAAGTCCACCCTTCTTTTTAACATTAAAAAATAATTCAATTGCATGAAGTGGTTCTTTTATGAATTCACAGACAAACAAAAAGTCACAAACTTCTATAACTAATCCAGTTTCTTCTTTAAACTCTCTGACTAAGCAATCGTTTGCGGATTCGCTTTGTTCGATACCACCACCGGGCGGTGCCCAAAAATCATGAGCTGTTAACTCAGTATGATTTGCTAAAAGAAGGCCATCATTTTCGATGCAAATGCCACAAACTCTTACCCTCAATCTATTTCCGTAAAATTGTTGAACCGATCCGTTCATTGTTCCGTTACATAGTTAGCTCTGCTACCAAGTACTATTTGAAAAATTAGATCGTTAAAAGTAAAATGAAATTCCTCTCCTTGCTAATCATCGGGTTTATTTCCCACTGGTCATTTGGGCAAACAGTGCTTATTGGATCGACAATAACATGGGAGAAAGCCTCACATGACTTTGGCGATATTTATCAGGGGGACAAGGTGACGCATACTTTTAAATTTGTTAATACGGGTTCGGAATCATTGATCATCTCCAATGTTGAAGTAACGTGTGGCTGTACCGTTCCCAAAGGATGGCCTCGTGATCCAATTTTGCCGGGCGACAAGGGCGAACTCGAGATTCAATTTAATAGTGCTTCAAAATTCGGTAAACAAAACAAAGTGGTAACAGTAATTTCCAATGCCTTAGCTGGAAATAGTCAGGTTATGTTTACAGCCAATGTCTTGGACAAAAAGCCTCCGAACTAGTTTCTCTTCAACGCTCCATAAAATAACAGGCTCCATCCGGTAAGGAGGAATACACCACCAATAGGGGTAATCAATACCACTTGAGTGGTATTGAAAATGGCCATACTATAGAGGCTTCCGCTAAACAGTATTATTCCAAGCAGAAACATCCACGCACTTAACGATAAGAACCGTTGGGAAAACTTGTCCATTAATATCCCAACAGCGAGCAAAGTCAATGCGTGGTAGAAGTGGTAACGCACTGCTAACTCATAGGTATCAACTCGATTATTTTGGGTTAAGATTGTCTTTAGAGCGTGTGCTCCAAAGGCTCCTAACGCCACCGCTAATCCGCCTATGAAAGAGGCAACTAAAATTATTTGTCTTTGAGTTTTCATGTTTTCAATATATTTCTTTCGCCAAAGATGGCAGTACCAATCCTTACCAGTGTGCTCCCTTCCTCCAGTGCAATTTTGTAATCAGAACTCATACCCATCGATAATTCGAGCATGGATATGTTGTCGGGGAGTTTCCTCGACTTTAGATTTTCAAAAAGATTTTTTAGGATCTTGAACTCGCTTCTTATTTGCCCTTGGTTGTCAGTAAAAGTTGCCATACCCATTAGGCCAATTATTTTGATGTTTGAAAGAGCAGATGGAAAATTCTCAATAAGTTCAGCTGCTTCTTCGGGACTGAAACCAAATTTTGTTTCTTCGTTGGCAATATAGATTTGTAGTAAGCAATTGATGGTACGATCGACTTTCTTTCCTTGTCTATTTATTTCTTCCAACAGCTTGATACTATCTACGGAGTGAATCAAGGAGACGAATTGAGCAATATATTTTACCTTATTGGTTTGCACATGGCCTATCATGTGCCACTCAATATCTTTAGGTAATGCCACTGACTTAGCTTGCATCTCTTGCGCTTTATTCTCGCCAAAAATTCGTTGGCCCGCAGCATAGGCCACTTGCAAGGTTTCCAACGGTTGGGTCTTGCTTACTACTATAAGGCGACAGGGATATCCGCTCAGGCTTTTATTGAATAACTTGATATTATTTTCGATCATTGTATCTTTAGCTGGATTAACTCCAAATCGATTACAAAGTTATGGCCATACTTGGAACCTTACTCAAAAAGGGAATAAAACTTAGAGAGAATCTGCAACAAGAATACTCTTCGCCAATCGAACTTCAAAAGAACGAGCTGAAAGAATTGATGATTGCGGCAAGCCAGACCGAGTTTGGTAAATTCTATGATTTTCCAAAACTGTTGAACCGATTCAGAAAAAGTGGCAATGCATTTTATGCAGCGTACAAGGATTCAGTACCCATTCATGACTATAACAAAATTTATAAAGACTGGTGGCAGCTTTCGCTGAAAGGTGCAAAGAACATTGCCTGGCCTGGGCGAATAAAATATTTTGCCTTAAGCTCAGGCACTTCAGAGGCAACTTCAAAGCATATTCCGGTAACAAAGGAAATGACGAAGGCCATTCAAAAGACAAGCATCCGTCAAATCATTTCTCTGTCTAAGTATGATTTACCCACAAAAGTTTTTGAATCCGGCATCTTGATGCTTGGTGGAAGTACCCATTTGAATAAAAGAGGGAGCTTTTTTGAAGGTGATTTAAGCGGTATACAAGCAGCGCGACTTCCGTTTTGGTTTCAACATTTTTATAAGCCCGGAAGAAAGATTGCAAAGAGTCGGCAATGGGAAAGTAAGCTGCAAGAGATCGTACGCAAAGCCAAAGACTGGGACATTGGAATTATTGTTGGTGTACCTGCCTGGATCCAGATATTGATTGAGAAAATATTGGATCATTATAAGGTATCCGATATCCATAAGATATGGCCCAACTTAATGGTATACGTCCACGGGGGTGTTTCGATGGATCCTTATCGGAAAGGTTTTGATCGATTGATGGGCCGACCGATTTATTATATCGAAACTTATTTGGCCTCCGAAGGATTTATTGCATATCAGACAATACCCAACCACAAGGCTATGAAACTGGTTCTTAACAATGGAATATTTTATGAGTTTGTTCCATTTGACGATATTAATTTTTTGCCATCAGGCGATATAAGGCCTGAGGCAGAGGCTTTGTTGATTGACGAAGTAGAAGAGGGAAAAGATTATGCAATTCTGCTGTCTACCTGTGCAGGTGCATGGCGTTATTTAATTGGTGATGTAATCCGTTTTGTATCACTGGAAGAATCAGAAATTCAAATTACAGGTCGCACCAAGCATTTTCTTAGTTTGTGTGGAGAGCATTTGTCGGTAGATAATATGAATAAGGCGATTGAGTTAGTATCTAACGAATTGAACCTCGACATCAAAGAATTTACTGTGGCGGGCGTTCCATACCAAAATTTGTTTGCACACCATTGGTATGTGGGCACAGATGATAGGGTGGACAAAAAAGTATTGAAAGAACGGATTGACTTCCATCTGAAAGAATTAAACGATGATTATGCGGTGGAGCGCAGTGCTGCGTTGAAAGAAGTATTTGTTGATGCATTGCCGCTTCATAAATTTTACGATTGGATGGAGTCAAAAGGAAAAGTAGGAGGCCAAAATAAATTTCCTCGGGTTATGAAAGCAGCCCAGCATGAGGAATGGAAAAAATACATTTCTCAATAAGACGGTATGGAGATCGTCTTCAATGGTTTTAAGTTGGGTATTGTGTTGTCATTTTTGATTGGACCGGTGTTTTTTACCATTATTCAAACAAGCATCGAAAGGGGTTTTAGGAATGGAGTGTTGGTTGCTATGGGTGTTTCGTTGAGTGATATTCTGTACGTAGCTATTTGTTACTACGGCTTATTTCAGTTTTTGAACGAGCCACGCTTTCGTACTAACATGGCCTACGTGGGTGGAGTAATTTTAGTTCTTTTTGGACTTTATCATTTGTTAATCAAGAGCCGTAGGGCTATTGAAGTTGCAGTAAAGGCAGCAGCCGAAGTAAACTCCTTCAAATATTTTGTAAAGGGTTTTGTTATCAATGGCATCACCCCTATGGTGCTTATCTTTTGGATTGGAACTATTAGTATTGCTACGATTGACTTTGGATACACCAAGGGCTACGAGCTATTTTGGTTCTTCTCCGCATTACTTTCTACCGTGCTTGCCACTGATGTGTTAAAAGCATTTCTTGCCGACAAGCTTCGCGCGTTGATAACCCCACGATTCTTAATGATCACTAACATTGTGTTGGGTATTTGTCTGATTGTCTTTGGGGTAAGGTTGTTGCTGATGGCGAAGACAGTTTTTCTTTAAGGCCCTAAAACCCATTTATTGTCGCTTTTTGTAAAATTTACGAGATACTTGAAACCTCTTTCCACTTTTTGCGGTTACTTTGCAGTAGTGAAACACTTTTTTGTCATATCGCTTGGGTTGGTTTATTTCCTGATGTCAGTTGGGG
>JAYVPS010000162.1:0-22383 GCA_043757225.1 Cytophagales bacterium
CATAACAACTGTTACTTATTCTGCCACCGATGGTGTTGGCAATATCGGAACTTGTTCATTTACGGTAACAGTTGTTGACGCAACTGCTCCTGTGTTTACTGGCTGTCCATCCAACATTAGCGTAAGTGCAGGAGCCAATTGCAAAGCGGTGGCGACTTGGACAGCTCCAGTTGCTACCGACAATTGTAATGTGGCGAGCAGTAGCACTAATCATAATTCTGGAAGTGAATTTAGTCTAGGCATAACAACTGTTACTTATTCAGCCACCGATGGTTCCGGCAACACAACTACTTGTGCATTTATAGTAACGGTTACAGATACTACACCCCCTTCATTTACTTCCTTCCCTGCTCCCCCCACGGCTTTGGCTGGTACAAATTGCAAAGCGGTTGTGAGTTGGGTTTCGCCTGTGGCTACAGACTGCAGTAATGTGACAATTATTTCCAGTCATAGTTCAGGGAGTGAATTTAATATTGGTTCAACATCGGTCACCTACACCGCTACCGATGCTTTTAGCAATGCAATCACTCGTTCTTTCACGGTAATAGTTGTTGATACAACCCTCCCGGTAATTACGGGCTGTCCAGTAAACATCAGCATTACCGCAGGAGCTAATTGCAAGGCAATTGCAACTTGGATCGCTCCTCTTGCAACGGACAATTGCATGCTGGCGAGCATTACCAGCAGTCATTCTCCGGGAAGTGAATTCAATATTGGAACCACCAGAGTCATCTATTCAGCCACCGATGGAAGTGGGAATTTGACAACTTGCCAGTTTAATGTTACCGTTATTAGCGACCTGCCACAGGTGTCAGATTGTCCTGCCAATATCAAAGTAATAACAGATGAAACTGATCAAGCTTTGGTTACTTGGAAAGAACCAACATTCACTTCTAAATGTGGAACCATAACTGTACAAAAATCACATAGCCTAGGTAGCCGTTTCCCTATTGGTACTACTCAGGTTGTATATGATGCAACAGACGGATTGGGTAATTCAGTAAGGTGTACATTTTCAGTAGAAGTCACTATGCCAGTACTTGACCTCCAGATTTCAAAACTCATTACACCCGATGGAGATGGCTTCAACGATTTCTGGCGAATAGAAAATGCTGAAAAGTACCCTAATAATTCTGTGACTGTTTTTGACCGATGGGGAAGTATAATATATAGCGACATAGGTTATGACAATCAAAAAATTGTGTGGCGAGGCCTTAATAAAAGTAATGCTTTGGTTCCTACTGGCACCTACTTTTATTTAGTGGAGGTAACGTATGGTAATCAAAAATTGAAGCGGGAAGGATTTATAGAATTGGCTCAATGACAGAACAACCAACAAAGCGGGTTATGAGAATGATGCTTACGTGCATTGTAATCATCGGCACTGCAGTTGTTTCTAAGGCGCAGCAGCGGCCGCAATTCACACAATATCTCTTCAGTGGGTTGGTTATTAACCCTGCTTATGCAGGAGCGGAGGAAGCATTAAGCGCAACATTTATTGATAGACATCAATGGAGTGGAATAGAGGGTGCGCCAACAACACAAACCTTTTCACTTCACGCGCTCAACAGAAAAAAGAAAGTTGGGTTAGGACTGCTATTCGTCAATGACAGAATTGGCATTCATCAAAACATTACAGCACAAGGAATCTATGCCTATCACCTCAAGGTGGCAAGAGAATCTTTTCTTTCTTTTGGATTGCAAGGCGGTATGTTTCATATTAAATCTGACTATGGTTCACTGGTTAACCCAAGTGCTCCAGACCCAAAGTTGAGCAATTACTTTATTAACGAATTATTTTTTGACTTAGGTGCTGGCCTTTACTTTCGAAGCCCCCGATTTCATATGGGTATATCAGCACCCGAGTTACTTCCTAAGTCTGCACAAATTAATGATACCACTTCGGTTCGTTTTAAGAGTGTTAGTCTGCTTACTTTTTTAAAGTATCGTTTTACGCTTAGTCCAACATGGGACACAGAAGTGGCGCTGCTCGGGAAGAATTATATCAACACTCCATTCTCAATAGATGGCACCATTACCTTTGTTTATAAAGATATACTAACTACCGGAGTCTCCTATCGGCTAAATACTTCTATTAGCTACCTTATAAAAATAAAAGCAACACCGCAATTGCAGTTTGGTTATGCCTATGATTATCTAATTGGTTCGATATCTCGACTCAATAACGGATCACATGAATTAATGGTACAGTATCTATTTCGGTTCGAACGCTCTGGTGTAAAATCTCCCCGAATATGACTTACTTTTAGGTATGAAAAGGGCAGCGGTTAGCATTATTTTTTGGTTAGGAATACTTCAGGCCGGCATAGCACAAAAATCAATTGTTGAACTATTCAAATCCGATCGTGCTCTTGCTGATAGCTATTTTAGAAAGGGAGAAATCAAGAATGCAATAAAACTTTATGAACGGGCAAGTAAATCGGGAGACACCTACTTGATGTTGGCGCGTGCATACTTTCAGTTGAAGGAGTATCGAAAATGTCTTGATGCCTATGAAGGATTTAGCAGAAGAGGAGAGAAAATTGAGAAGAAGGATTATCTCAACTCGGCAGAAGCTAATATGGTATTAAAGAATTATGAAGAGGCTAGGGCAAATTATCAAAAGGTACTTGAGTCAGAAAAATTGGATGATTGGGTTCAAAAGAAAATATGGCGCATTTCTAATATGAATTACTTATATGAAGACTCGATCCATTTTGCAACTCGTCTGTTGTCCATCAATACTACTGATGCCGAATGGGGTTGTGTACCCTTTGAAGATGGAATCCTTTTCATATCCAATCGACCTTCAAGTAAGTCGGTGAAAAGGATAGACGCCACTACGCTTCAATCATTTTATGAACTATACCAGGCTCGGGAGAAGCCGGACACTTTAATGGATGGATGGAGTAAACTCTACGTAAAACCTACCCTCTGCAAAGCGAATCATATAGCGGGGAATGCGGCAACCTTTTCCCTTTATTCAGGTAATAGTAAAATGGTTTTTGCAGCTTCTTCAACCAGTAAAGACATCAATGGAATGCAACTCTTAGGATTATACTTTGCTGAATTGCAGCAAGGCAAATGGACCTTATCCATTGAGTTTGTTCATAATAATATGGCCTGGTCAACTACTGACCCATCGATCGATGAAAAAGGGAAAACACTTTATTTTTCATCGGACAGACCCGGTGGATATGGCGGAAAGGATTTGTATCGGTCGGAATGGATTAACAATCACTGGACAGCCCCAACTAATTTGGGCGAGGCAATCAATACACCTATGGACGAAGTATTTCCACACTTACAAAACGGGACCCTTTACTTTTCTTCGAATGGACATGCGGGTATGGGTGGACTCGATATCTATAAAATTGAAATGAATAAGTCTGCTTCGGACGAACCCGTGAACCTGGGATATCCAATGAACTCAACGTATGATGATTTTGCAATCACCTTTACAGACCCTAAAAGTACTCATGGCTTTCTTAGCTCCAATAGAAAAAGAGGAGGAATGGATGATGATTTGTATGAGTTTGATATGGATCTCCAAACTTACCCTTTTACGATTACGGGTGTTATCAAACAAATGGATCATTCCTGGAGTGATTCATCTGCAATGAGAGTGCTGCGCAAAGCCCGCATTCTCCTTGTAGATAATATTCGTAATGTTACAGTAGAGTCAACCAAGTCTGATAGTGAAGGAGCCTTCTCCTTAAGTATACCCTACTTTAGCAAATATGCAATTCATGTGGTTGATCCTGATGGCATTGAAAATGTAGCAGTATTTGAAATACCTCGTCAACGTAAGAAGTCAACGATTCATGAAATAGTTATGATAAAGGACATTTTTCAAACAATAAGTAAATAATCTTAACAGCGTAAATGTTTTCAGGATTGATAAATAGTATCTGTATTAGAGGCAATATCAAATTGATAATTTTAGCGCTGAGTCTTTTGTTTAGCCGAGAAGGAGTTGGCCAGATTAAGCAAAGTGTGCATGTCAAAACATTCGATCAACAATTAAAGCCTTATAAAAATATTGAACTGTTATTAAATGAAAAAATAAAAATTCAAACAGGCGAAAAGGGGGCAGCGTATATTGAGATCAATGAGGCGGATATTTCTATTCGGTCAATTGAAATTAAGAATGAAGGGCTGGAGCCGGCTTCCTGGAATTTCAGCAAGGGTGTTGTTGAAATAATTGTCCGAAAGAAAAATTTTCAACTCGCCTCTGTGATGGTAATGGATCCCAAGCAACAGCCGATAGAAAAAACCGAAGTAACCTTTGCAGGAAAGAGAAGAATAATAGTTAGGACGAATGCCAATGGAAAAATCGACATTCCTTTAGCACTCGATGAAAAAATTATTTCTACAAATCAGTTTTCTATCAAGGGCTATCAACCAAGTAAACTAGCTTCATTAAATGGTGCTTACACATTAATCATTGAACCTATACGTAAGCCTGTTGAAGAAGTGAAGCCCTCTCCGGCAATTGTAGCGTCAAAACGATTTTACGAAAAAGAAGTATCCAGCTTGGATTCAGCACAAAGTCTTTCTTCATTTTACCAAATCATACGCGGTATGCCGATGAGTGATTTAAGTGTTGAACAAAAAATGAAGATAGATGCAATGTTCAATCAACTCCTGCTTAGCATGCAATCGGCAACACCTAAGCAACCATTGCTCCCCATTTCTGTGTCAGACTCTTCGAGAAATTCAGATGAAATTAAACAACTGATTGAGAAAGCGACTGAAGAAGGAAAAAAATTGGAAACTCAGCGCGCTGAGTTTGATGTACGCATTGAAGCACTTAACAGTAAGCTATCCACGGGTATAGTAAACCAAGATCCTGATTTGCGGAATAGACTCTTGAAGGACATTGTCGCCTTGGAAAAACTATTAAAAGAAAACGAAAATAAGTTTGTTAAAAATCAAAATGATTACAAACAGATTCTTGAAACGTTGAAAGAAAGCCATTTTAACATAAATGTTTTGGAAGGTAAATTATCGGAAAGTGAATCCCTCCGCCTTCAGCAGGAAAAGGAATTCAGGGAAAGAATTGTCTTTGCACTCATTCTCTTCATTATTTTTTTAATACTCATCATTCAATTGGTGCGCGTTCGTGCCAAGCTAAAAAAGCAAAAAAAGGAATTGACTGTTGCCAATAATGAAGTAAAGCAAATCAATGAAAACCTGGAGGGCATTGTGGCCAGACGTACCAACCTATTGCAGGAAGTTAACACCGAGTTGGATACATTCTTGTATAAGGCTTCGCACGACTTACGTTCACCTGTAGCATCCATCATTGGTGTCTGTAATCTATCGGATCACATTACCCAACGAGAACTGGTGGAAAAAGTGGTTAGTGCGACAGAAAAAATGGATAGACTGCTGAAACGCTTAAGTGCCATTAGTGAAATTAATCACCCTACTGGACTAGGAGAAGTAAAACTAGGAGAGGTGTTGGAAAAAGTGAGGAGGAAATATGAGAAGCTAATTTTAAATGGTCGGATTGAAGCCACTTTCATTTGCAGCGATTCTATCCAACTCAAAACCTATCCGCGTCTTTTGGAAAGTGTGCTAACTAACTTGCTTGAAAATGCAGTATTCTTTGCATCTCTTAATGAAGGATCGGAGCGTTGGGTAAGGGTAATTGTAACAAACACTCATGATAAGATAACGATTGTAGTAGAAGATAATGGAATCGGATTCGAGAGCAATGTTAAATCTCGCATCTTCGATATGTTTTTTATAGGTACTGAAAAATCGAAAGGCAGCGGACTAGGGTTATATATGGTTGGTAGATCCTTGCGTCCTATGAATGGGACTATTGAAGTAGACTCACAAGTTAACAGCCTAACTCGGTTTACTGTACAACTGCCACTACAGCTAACCAATTAAGGTTCTCTTGTCCAACAAAGTTTTAGAGTAACTAATTAATTATTATTACCTATCGATTCTCTTTCTTGCAACTCTTCCAATAATTTTTTTCGTTTTTTCTCTACCCGATTTCCGTGAATGAACAGGATCGGAGTGTAAAGAAAATAGGTGAATCCTGCCAGCATCCCGGCTGACCAGTGCCTGCGAAATAAAAGGGCAATCCCCACCGATAGTAGTGGCACTATACCCATTATTGTATTCGTTGATATTTTTGTTTGGGCATCAAATAACTCAATTTCAGTGAGTTCTAATAGTTCCGCGCATTTAAAGCGTATCGATACATCCATCTTAAGACAAAGAACACACTGGCGGCACCTATTCCATAGATAATCATGAGATCCCCAATATCTTCTCCCCTTATCATGCCTCCGAGTTCCTTCATAATAGAATCTTCCCCCGCCACCCATGCAATTGGATATAGAACTAATTTGGTGAGAAACTTTAATGGATAAACATAAAAAAGTACGATTACCAAAAACAATGTATTCAACACAACCACTTTGCCACTACGCAACCCATAGCGTAAAAAGAAAACATAGTGCTCATGCCAAATGGTTATGATAAGGGAAATGCACACAAGAAATGGGATCAGATCGTAAGTAAAACGTTTTACCTGCTCAAAATTATGGGGAGGCGAGGAAGATATCAGCAGAAGTGTAATGGCCAACGCAAAGACTGCGTCACTAAAATTTTCTAACCTACCTGGTTCTTCACCACGGTAGCGAAATTCCGGATTCATCCCGATCCTGTTCTTTTTAAAGGCTTCTCGTAGCATGGTTAATAACGTGCACGCTCAGGGTAATTAATGGTGTATGTTTTATAGAAGGTGAAGTAAATAAATGTCACTTGAAACGAAATTACGTTTTTATGTTGGTTTGTCAATAGCCTGTTTTGAATAGTCCAACTTTTAAAAAACAAGTGGAGTAGGCAGTAGCATTACCTTCCTTGTCTAATCATATCAGCACCCTTTTCTGCAACCATGATTGTAGGGGCATTTGTATTGCCGCTGCAAATGGTAGGCATTATGGAAGCATCGATTACACGCAAATTGTAAAAACCTTTTACACGTAGTTCCGGATCAACTACCGCCATTTCATCTATGCCCATCTTGCATGTGCCAACCGGATGGTAAATACATTCAGCAGATTCACGAATGTGGTTAAGCCACGCTTCATCAGAATCTTGTAGAGCAGGCAAGTGGTTTTTTATGCGAATGGAAGAAAACGCATCTGCCTCCAATACTTCCAATGCTTTTCGCCCGCCTGCGACCAGAATTTTTTTGTCTTCTGCTTCGGCCATATAATTTGGATCGATGATAGGGGGCGCAGAAAAATCATTCAATTTCAATGCAACGTATCCTCTGCTTTCGGGACGAACCTGGGTGGGAAAAATGGAGTATCCATTAACCCTTGATAAAGAATTCATGTCGTACATATCAGAGACTTTAGCATCACCTGCATTGGTGGGCGTAAATTGGAATTGAATATCAGGTCGTTCTTTTTCGGAAGAGGATTTTAAGAACGCAACAGCCTCTAATGGCCCGATAGAAAAAGGACCACTCTTGGTAAGCAAATATTCAATCAACGCTTTCGCTTGTCGGTACCAAGGCAAATAGTGATTGTTCGACTTAATGTTACATACGCTGCTGACAGGATAAAAAATATGATCCTGCAAATTTTTCCCAACTCCCGGTAAATTTTTCTTCGCTTCAATGCCGTGCCTTTTCAACTCATCGGAGTCACCAATCCCTGAGAGCATCAATAGCTTAGGAGACTCAAAAGCTCCAGCACTTAAAATAATTTCTTTGCGCGCCCGTGCAACCAATGTGCTACTTCGGCCTGTCATAAACTCAACCCCGGCAGCACGATCGCCTTCTAAAACAATTCGTTTGCATAAAGCTCCAGTAATCACAGTAAGGTTAGCGCGCTTGAGAGCAGGGACTAAAAATGCTTTCGCGGCACTAAAACGTTTACTGTTTTTCATAGTATACAGAAACCATCCAGCACCTTCTTGCTTTACTCCGTTCACATCGTTGTTCTCCGGAATACCCTTTTCCGTGCATGCTTTAATAAAAGCTTGGGCCATAGGCGTATGGTACCAGTAGGCTTGGGTTACATTCAGCAATCCGTTCTTGCAATGAAAGTCATTTTGAAATTGTTCGTTGTGTTCTGATTTTTTAAAATAGGGAAGCACCTCTTCAAAACCCCAGCCTATGTTGCCTAATTTTTTCCAATGATCATAATCTTCTCTTTGACCACGGATGTATGCCATGGCGTTGGTAGAACTGCATCCACCTAATACCTTGCCACGAGGATGATAAATTTTTCTGTTGTTTAAATTTGATTGTGGTTCTGTCCAATAGCAATTCCAATCTACCTTACTGTGATGAAGTTTTAAATAGGCTTGAGGAATATGAATTTCAAGCTTCGTGTCTTTGCCACCAGCCTCTATCAACAATACAGTTTTTGATTCGTCTTCTGAAAGCCGATTGGCCAACACACAGCCCGCTGATCCCGCTCCGATGATGATATAGTCGTACGTCATTATTTTTGATTTGAAAATTAGATGACTTGAAAACCTTAACGCTAAAAAATTAAGCTTGAACTCAATTTTTAAATTGTTTAAATATTTCCCATACTACGATCCCCAAACAAACTGAGATATTGAGCGAATGCTTTGTGCCGGCCTGAGGGATCTCAAGGGCAAGATCGGCCAAGGCAATTACTTCATCGCTCACACCATGTACTTCGTTGCCGAAAACCAAACAATATTTTTGATTGAGTTGGGTGGAGAAAGTTTGGAGAGGCAAGCTATCAGTAGTTTGCTCAATGATGACGATCTTGTAATCTTCCGCTTTTAATTTTCTTACGGCTTCTGCAGGATTTTCAACATGTTCCCAAGCCACTGATTCAGTTGCGCCCAAAGCAGTTTTTTGAATTTCACGATGCGGAGGTGAGCCCGTAATTCCTGTCAAAAAAATTTTTTCCACACAAAATGCATCGGCCGTGCGAAAAGCAGAGCCTACGTTGTGGAGGCTGCGCACATTATCCAACAAAACGCAAACAGGGATTTTTTCTGCTTCTTTAAATTCATCTATCGATATACGACCGAGTTCTTCGAGCTTGAGTTTTTTCATTCAATGTATTTATTCAACCACATAGGCACATAGGTAACATAGCTATGTGTTCTATGCGCCTATGTGGTTAGGCTGCAATCCCTAATCTAATCTTCCCCTACCATCCCGATACAAGTAACTTTAGCTGCGGAGAAACTCTCGATTCGAATCTTATCGCGATTGAAATACCATGCTTTGATGGCCTTGAATCTTTCCGCATGGGAAGTTTGAACTAAGGCTACAATACCTCCATTCTCTTGTTGCCCATCCAGACAATCGGCTATTGAAATCTCGTGACCTTTTGCAACATTTTTGATTTCGAGCACGTCTAATATGGAACGACTATTATCTTGGTTGATTGATTCAAAGAGAACAACCACCAAGTTTCCCTTGATAAACCAACTCCCCGAAAAACCATCCGATAAAACTGATCCGCCTCTTGATGTGAACCCTTGCAAGATGGTGAGCTGCTTTTCGTCTTGATAGGTTTTGCCGACCAACGACCTAAAACTGCCAGAGAACGTTCCTTGAGCGAGGAGATGATTACCCATTAATAGGAACGATACAAAAATTATACTTTTCACAACCTCAAGGTAATAACAAATTAAGGTTCTGGCAAAGCAATCAAATAAATCTACTTGGCAACCATAGGGTCGTTGCTCACTACCAATTTTAAAATTGCTCCTTTCTTCTTGGTACTTAAGGTTGCACTCAACGCTAATTGGGAAATTCCCAGTGCCGCATCAGAAGCAGCTGCTATGGTGGCAACACTGTTTTCAAAGTTGCCCTCTTTTGGCTCATACGTTATGGTGATGCCTTGTGGCAATGAACTCAGAAGACCCAACGTTGCCTTTTCTTTAGAGAAATGTTTTGATCGTAAAATAGAAACCGTTACTTGTTTGGTTTCGCCAGGCTTGAGAGTGAGGCTGCTTTCTGAAAGATTGATAGTGAATTCTTTCCTTGGCAATTCTGATGTAGGTTGCGAGAATGAAAGAATAACGACAAAAAGAAATGAAAGTGTTAGAAGTGTTTTCATAATGATTATTGGTTTGTTTCTTGCAGAAACGAAATTCAGCCTTCCATTAGCTGACCACTTTGCAGGTTTGGGGCAAGCACATAGCAATTTGAAGTAAATGAATAGCCCGTGGGGTAAAAAGTTAGAATGAGGGGCTAACGGATTAGCTCAACTCCATCATGTTTCTGAGCTGACTGATCTTTTCCATTACTTCTTTGCCCTTGGGTCGGGAAACAGGGATGGAGAAATCTGAACCATTAATCTTGAGTTTGTATCCATTTGTATTTCCGCTGATCGCACTGATGGCATTAACATTTACGATGTAAGAACGATGGCAGCGTAGGGTAAAAGAGTTATCCAGTTGAGATTCCAGGTTTTTAAGATTCACACGTAGCAGCTTTTTCTGAACCAACCCAGCCTCTTTCCATAATACAGTAGAATAATTGTCATCGGCCTCAATAAACAGAAGGTCCGGCAAATGGAACGTAAGGCTTTCGCTGGTATCTGAATATAACGTTATGTGATTAGTCAATTTGGAAGTATCCTTCTTAAGCGTTTGTATTTTTTGAAGCTCTTGATTGGTTTTGATAGCTTCCCGTAAATTTTCCTGAAGCATCCGTGCCTTTAAGAATAGTGTAGTTAACGCAATGGGTATCACTCCCTTAAGAATAACCTGTTCGCCTACATGAAAAGCAATGGAGTTGAGGGCAATATCGGGGCAGATATAAATTTTGTCTATGAATATGGAAATCACCGTGATCAGAAACAGATGTCCAAAATTGAGAACGATATATTTTTTGATTGTCCACGTAACTGGATCCATGATTGCTGGAAAAATTCGTGGAAGAGCTAAAATATTAAACAAAAGAACTAAATAGGTTATCACGCCATGAAGCCACTCTAGACCTTCTGAAAAACGTAACTCAGATTCGGTCTTAAACAGATACAAGAATAAGGTTACGAAAGCACCACAAAAGGATGTCAAAACAAAGTTTTTCTTTTCATCATTCAGGTAAAATGGAAATGACCTGTTTAGCCAGTTGGTTAAATCAACAGTCCAAGCCGAAGATTCAGAGGTTTTTATTGCTTGCATCTGCTCCATAGTCGTGCAAACTTAAAAATGAATGGATAGGTTACAAGAAAATATGATTTTGAGGGGTGAAGTGATTCATTTTGGGGTAAAACGGTAAATCCGCTTTTACCCAAAATGAGCTAAAGCGTTAATAGGATAGCGCAAAGCTCTTGGGGCTTACTAAAAAATGGCGAATGACTGCTCGGTAATGAATACACTTTTTCACAAGGGATTTCCGTGTACATTTTTCGTTGGATGAATGGAGTTACCGCACGATCTTCGGTACATTCAATATATACTCTATAATAATTAGATGAATACTGTCTCTTCGAAAAAATTTTCAGCAAATCGCGTTCAATTGTTTCGGCTGGCGATTCAACTATTCGGCCTATTTCTGTTGACCCTTCGTAGATAATAAAAGTAGGCACTTTATAAATTTGTAGCCCAGCCTCTTCTCGTTGTGGCGATTGCTTATATACTTCCGTAGAATCATCTACGGCTATCAAGGCAATACTTTTTTTGGCGAATGAGATTTCATTCAAAACTTTTGTCATTTTAGGCAATTCGCGCTTGCTATCACCACACCAACTGCCAAAGAAAATCTTAATTGTGTATTTTGAAGGATTGGTTTTTTTGAGTTGATCGAGTACCTGAGCATTCGGATTGTAAGCTGAATAGTTTTGAGTGTACCAAACGGCATAGGGTTCTTGCTGCAATTGATTGACCGAGCAAATGCCAAGTAGCTTTGCTTCATGTTGTTGCGAACAACCTAAGATCGTGATAAACAAAAAAGAAGAGATGAGGAATAGATTTTTCATACAGTTAAGAATTAGATTTCTCAAAAGTATATCTATCAGCCGCAGAAGGCTGTTAACGATTTGCCAACTATTTCCTAAAGGGTTGTTAATGGATGTTGGCTTCAAAATTCTATACCTCACCCTCCCACTTCTAACTTCCTACCTTATATTTGCCCCTTATGGCAGGAGTAGGTGCAATGGATACCCCGTTAATGAAGCAGTACAACGCAATTAAAGTGAAGTACCCGGGTGCTTTACTTCTTTTTCGTGTGGGTGATTTTTATGAAACTTTTGGTGAGGATGCCATTCGGGCGAGTAAGGTATTAGACATTACACTTACCAAGCGTGGCAACGGTTCTGCTTCTGAAATTGAGTTAGCCGGATTTCCGCATCATGCTCTTGATACCTACTTGCCTAAGTTAGTTCGAGCCGGCAATCGGGTGGCCATCTGTGATCAGTTGGAGGACCCGCGCTTTGTAAAAGGAATAGTGAAGCGCGGTGTTACTGAATTGGTAACACCGGGCGTTTCGCTCAATGATACCGTATTAGAGAAGAGACAGAATAATTTTCTCGCCTCCATTCATGTAGGGAAAAATAGTTTTGGCGTGGCTTTCTTGGATATTAGTACCGGTGAGTTTTTCGCAGCGCAGGGCGCTGAAAGCTATATTTTAAAATTGATACAAAGTTTTGGGCCGGCTGAAATCATTTACAGCAAATCATCTCGCCCACAATTTGAAAAACAATTTTCTGAAGAATATTCCACCTTTGCTCTTGATGAATGGGTTTACGCGTTTGACTTTGCACAAGAAAAACTATTGCAGCAATTTAAGACGGTAGGCTTAAAAGGCTTTGGGATAGATGGATTGAACGAAGCAATCATAGCCGCAGGAGCAATTTTGCATTATCTCGAGGCCACCGAACACAAAGAGACACAGCATATAGGCGGCATTTCGCGCATTGATGAAGACAACTATGTGTGGCTTGATAAGTTCACAATCCGTAACCTGGAATTAGCGCACTCACAACACGAAGGCGGAGTGCCGTTGCTTCAAGTACTCGATCAAACCATTACGCCCATGGGCTCACGCTTGTTGCGTAAATGGATGGTGCTGCCACTCAAAGAAAAAGTGGCTATTGAAGAGCGTTTACAAATTGTAGAGAAACTTTTTACTCAGAAAGAGTTGGCCGAAAAAATAGCCGAACATCTTCAGCCTATTTTTGATTTAGAGCGATTGATATCGAAGGTAGCAGTGGGCCGAATCAATCCACGCGAGTTGGTTCAACTAAAAAGATCGCTTCAATCTATTTTGCCTGTCAAAGATTTATTGAATACCGAAGGCTCAACTGAATTGAAAAAATTGGGAGACCAACTTAATCGCTGTGAACTTTTACTAGAGAAGATCGAGCATCAACTGAAGGATGACGCACCAATGCTCATCCATCAGGGGGGCATTATGAAAGAAGGGGTGAATGCTGAGTTGGATGATTTGCGTTCAATCGCTTTTGCAGGAAAGGATTATTTATTACAAGTTCAGAAGCGCGAAGTGGAGCGCACAGGCATCAACTCATTGAAGGTTTCTTATAATAGGGTGTTTGGCTATTACCTAGAGGTCAGCAATGCCAACAAAGACAAAGTACCTTCTGATTGGATTCGCAAGCAAACATTGGTCAATGCAGAGCGCTACATTACTGAGGAATTAAAGGTCTACGAGGAAAAGATCCTTAATGCCGAAGAAAAATTATCGGTGATTGAGCAGCGACTTTTTACAGAACTGGTTCAATTTACCGTTGATTTTATTTCGCAAATTCAGCAAAATGCCCGCGTTATTGCCGGGCTTGATTGCCTTTTATCGTTTGCGCAAGTGGCGCGAATCAATCGGTATGCCAAACCCGAGATCAGTGACTCTAAAAGATTGGCAATTAAAGCGGGACGACATCCCGTTATTGAAAAGCAATTACGTGCAGGCGAAACCTATGTGCCTAACGATATTTATCTCGATACGGAGACCCAACAAATCTTAGTCATCACAGGCCCCAACATGGCGGGTAAATCTGCTTTGCTTCGGCAAACAGCACTCATCGTATTGATGGCGCAGATGGGAAGTTATGTGCCTGCTGAAAGTGCGTTGATTGGATTGGTTGACAAAGTGTTTACTCGTGTTGGTGCTTCAGATAATTTATCGCGGGGCGAATCTACGTTTATGGTAGAGATGACGGAAACAGCCAGCATTCTCAACAACCTAAGCGATCGAAGCTTAATTTTGATGGATGAAATTGGTCGAGGTACTAGCACCTATGATGGTGTTTCTATTGCCTGGGCGATTGTAGAATATTTGCACAACCACAAAGACTGCAAGCCAAAAACTCTTTTCGCTACCCACTACCATGAACTCAATCAGTTGACCGAAGACTTGGTGCGAGTAAAAAACTTCAACGTAAGCGTGAAAGAGGTGGGCGACAAAATCATCTTTATGCGCAAGCTAAAAGAAGGAGGCAGCGAACACAGCTTCGGCATTCACGTGGCGCAGATGGCGGGCATGCCGAATCAAGTGGTGCTACGCGCCAATGATATTTTACATTTTCTTGAGAAAGAAAAACATAAAGCAGAACCAAGACGGAAATTAGGCGAACTTCCTAAGGCCACTCCACAGATGAGCCTCTTCGAAATGGATCCAAAATCAAAAGCCATCCACGATATGTTGGAGAAAATTGATATCAATACAATAAGTCCGGTAGAGGCATTGTTGAAGTTGAATGAAATTTTGACAACTCTAAAAAAATAACCTTTTGGGTTTGAGATGAATTTGGTTACTCTCTAATCATCAGCGAAGCCATTGTTTCAATCCTATCAAAAAGATTCGTCAAACCCATATTTTCGTTTTCCGCATCAGCGCGCGAATAATTTTGTAAACCGTGAAAATCTAAAATGATGTTTTCAATTTTCACGGTTAATGAGTACGTTTGTAAATGGTTGATCGGGTTTATCTATCTGCTGTTGAAAAGGGATTGAGACAATTTCATGCAGTAGCCTTGCTGGGGCCGCGCCAAATTGGCAAAAGCACACTTGCATTGGCACTGGCCGACAAGCTAAGGAAGAAAGTGGTGTTTTTGGATTTAGAGAAAAGCTCAGATCGCAATAAACTTTCCGATGCCGAGTCTTTTTTTCGGGCTCATCAAACCGAGTTGGTAATCATAGACGAAGTTCAAATTTTACCAACTCTATTCACAGAGCTTCGGCCTGCTATCGATGAGTATCGAAAGCCAGGGCGGTTTTTATTATTGGGGTCAGCTTCGCCCCACTTGGTAAAAGGTGTGAGCGAATCACTCGCGGGTAGAATTCAATACATCGAACTTCCCTCTATTAACATAATGGAGGCAGAAAAAAGCAAAATGAGTGTCTCCACCCTTTGGCTTCGAGGTGGGTTCCCCTCCTCATTAACAGCGAGCTCGTTGTCAAAAAGTTTTGTTTGGCGGCAGCAACTGATTCGTAGTTTTGTGGAGCGTGATCTAACCCTTTTGTTTGGGATTGAAATTTCCGTTACCACCGTTCGTAATTTTTGGCAAATGCTTGCCCATCAGCAGGGCGGCATTTGGAATGCGCAAAAGTTTTCAAACTCATTGGGTGTTACAGGGCCAACAGTTAAGCGTTACTTGCAATTTTTAGAAGGGGCATTCTTGGTTAGAAGTTTAGAGCCATGGTTTGTGAATACTTCTAAACGGCTAGTGAAATCTCCCAAGATATTTGTGCGTGATAGCGGGATACTTCATGCACTATTAAATATACCTGACTATCAAAATCTACTAGGTAATCCTGTGGTAGGCGCATCTTGGGAGGGATTTGTGATCGAGCAGATTATCCAACATTTGCCAGAAAGCATTCGCCCTTTCTTTTATCGAACCCATCACGGAGCCGAAGCAGATGTGGTTTTGGTAAAGGGGATTAAGGCTGTGGCAGCCATTGAAATTAAATTGAGCAATGCGCCTGTAGTTTCAAAAGGGTTCTATCAGACACTTGAAGACTTAACCTTGAACAAAGGTTATGTCATTACTCCTGAGTCGGATTCTTATGCTATTGGCAGTGCTGAGGTGATTAGCTTAAAGAAATTTGTAGAGAAGATTTTGCCTTTCTTATAACGGACTTTCGTAGATTGATATCAATACCATAAGTCTGGTAGAGGCTTTGCTGAAGTTGAATGAGATACTATATATGCTCCGTTAGGAGCAACTATTATATAGCATGTTTCTTAAATTACCTTAAAAAGGCATATAAAAGTTACAATATTGTAACTTACAACTTTGTAATTCCTTAATGGCCAACTCCCTCTTTTCGTCTAAAGATTTTAAGCCCGAACTACTTGCTACTTTTTATCAAAGCATACCGAAGCTTGAAGAAAAGAAACAAGTTATCCACAACTGGCAAAAGGCAATCGAAAACGGCAGGGTTCAAAAAAGTAAAGAAGAACAAATCAAAGGCGAGTTTCTGGATAAGTTTTTCGGACAAGTGCTTGGCTACGCATACGAGAGCCATGAGGCAGAGTGGAACGTAGAGAAAGAATTGAAATCCAGCATCGATGGCAAAAAACCCGATGCGGCATTAGGTTTTTTTGATCAACACGGCAAAAAAGATGTGCGCTGCGTCATAGAAGTAAAGGGCGCACTCATCAACTTAGATAAAAAACAAAACAGAACAGACTTTACTGGCTCATCAGTAGATCAGGCATTTAACTATGTGCCGCGCATGCTGGGCAAGTGCGAGTGGGTAATTGTTACCAACATGATTGAAATCCGCTTTTACTCCAGAAGCGACATCAGTCGGTACGAAACATTTCTGATCCCCGAACTTCTGCAACCAAACAATTTGCAGCGGTTCTTTTTCTTGCTTAGTGCTAGTCAACTTTTTTTAGAGCGAGGAACTTCACGTATAGATCAGCTCTTTAGCAACAAGCAAGCAGAGCAAAAGAAAATCGGTGCCGAATTTTATAGCCAATACAGAGACATAAGGCAAATACTGTTTGCCAATCTCTTTAAAGAAAATCCATCCGTAAAACCCAAAGAACTGTTTCGGGTAACACAGAAATTAATTGATAGACTTATCTTCATTGGCTTTGTGCGCGACCTGCGGCTGGTAGATAATGTACTCACGGAGCTCAACCAAAACATCAAAACCTCTTTCCGCAAAGACAATCAAAAAGGCTGGGGCGAACTGAAAGAACTTTTTAATGCCCTCAACGAAGGCTATACCGAGCGCAACATTCCGCCCTTCAATGGCGAACTTTTTAAGCCCGATGCCCTGCTCGATCTCTTGGTAGTGCGCGATCACCAGATCATGCCGTTGGTAAAATTGGTACAAGACTACGATTTTCAAAGCCAGCTAGATGTAAACATACTTGGTCATATTTTTGAGCAATCTATTGCCGACTTGCCCGAGATACTGGACGAAATACAAAAGAAAACTCCATTAGAACTAGCCGAACTAAAACCCGAAACCACCACCGTAACCAAGCGCAAAAAAGACGGCATCTTTTACACACCAGAATATATTACGCAATACATGGTGAAAGAAGCCGTGGGCGGTTGGCTGGAAGATCGTAAGAAAGAAATTTTAGAAACCCTGAAGATTGCCGAGCTGCCCGAGCCCGAGTTTGCCGATTATGCTACCATTAAAGTAGTGAAGGAAAAAGTAGAGGCCAATGAAACCATCTTGCTCAACTTAAAATTTTGGCAAGCCTACGAAAAAAAGCTGGCCGCCATAAAAGTGGTAGACCCCGCCTGCGGCTCGGGCGCATTTCTCAATGCCGTGTTCGATTATTTATATACCGAGTGGGCCAAAGTGTTGAAGCCCGAAGTAAAAAAACTCACCACTCCACTCGATAAGCAAATGCTGGAGAATAGCACGGTAAACGAGCCCATCGGTTTTACTTACGGAGGCGATGAAGAATGGCGCATCAAAAAAAATATCATCGTCAACAATATTTTTGGAGTTGACTTAAATGGCGAAAGCGTAGAGATAACTAAGCTAAGCCTATGGCTAAAAACCGCCAACAAAACCAACAGCTTGGCTGCGCTGTACGATAATATTAAACAAGGCAACAGTTTGATAGACGACCCCAACGTGGCAGGCGATGATGCTTTCGATTGGCACCACGCTTTTCCGCAAATTTTCTCCTCCCCTTCCGGGGGAGGCCGGGAGGGGGTTGGAGGCTTTGATGTGGTGGTGGGGAATCCGCCATGGGGCGCAAAACTAGAGCAAGTACAAATAGATTTTCTAAAAGGAAAATATAATACCGCTCAGACAGAAATTGATACGTATGCCCTATTCTTTGAATTAGGATTGAGAAGCTTAAAACAATTAGGCAAGCTCTCGTTCATTACTCCAGACACATACTTAAGAAAAAATGATCGCGCAAAGATTAGAGAGTTTATTCTTAGATCTTGTACAATTGAAAAGATACATGAAACTGGCCCTCTCTTCGCTGAAGTTAGAGATACATGGTGCTGTATTGGGTTATTCAAGAATCAGAAACCGAGTAAGGAACATAAGATAGAGCACTTTAAATTAAGTCGTTTTACAGTTTCTGTTGAAGAACGTTTGCAAGATTTTTCAGAGCAGAATTGGTCGTCAAATTCAAAATACCTTCAAATTAATTGGCTTTGCGAAGGGACAAACATAATTGGATATCTTGCTACCGAAAAGGAGCAATTAATAATCTCAAAACTCGATAAATTCTCAAAACTAAAAGACGATTTAGATTTTTTAGTATCGAGAGGAGAAGAAGGAGGCAAGGATAAATTTTCTCATGATACAACTGGAGATTTTAATTTAGTAATTCCCGAAAATATTGATAGATATCAAGTAGAATCAGGAATTAAGATACCTTCTGAATTATTGTCAAAAAATAAAGTGACCGAATTCTATTCCCGCCCAAAGATTTGGGTAATTAGGATTCAAAAAATGAGATGGTTACAAAGAATTGTTTGTGGCTATGACAAACGAAAAAATTCGGCAAGCCTCAAAACACTTCAGTTAGTTGTCTCAAGATCAAATAATGAAAACCACTTGAAGATTCTTCAAGCAATTCTCTCTTCGAAGCTCATTAATTTTTGGTGTATCAATTTTTTGGTAGATGACATGAATCAAACCTATTTGGAGAACATTCCAATACCTAATCTCACAAAATCAAAAAACAAAGAACTAACTCAAAAAATTGAACTTATGCTTTCTTTAAATGAAAGTGAATTGAGAAATAAATTTATAGAACTGCTGCAAGCCAACTTTATTTTTGAGCCTACAAAAAAACTAAAAAAATGGTATGAGCTTGAGTTTATAGATGTACTGGCCGAGTTGGAAAAGGGTGGCGCAAAACTGCCTGCCAAAAAGCAAGGCGAGTGGCTGGCGCTTTTTAAAGAAGAGAAACAGAAAATACAACACACCCAGGCCGAGATTGCCAAAACCGATAAAGAAATAGACCAACGGGTGTATCAGCTCTATAACCTTACGCCCGAAGAGATTGAGATTGTGGAAAAAGCCTAGGCAAGCATTAATTGTTTAGATTATTTACATTCGTATAAAAAGTAATGGAAACACTCAAGATAAATTCGTGGATCGATATTTTCAATGATTTCCCTATTGAGGATAAAGAATATGCGTTAGACATCATTAAAAGGGCATTGGCTGAGGCTAGAAGAGATGAAATTTTAGCAACCGCGCAGCAAGCTGAACTCCTTTTTAAAAGTGGAAGTTTAAAGCAGGGCAATCTGAAAAGTCTTATGCAAGATTTAGATAATGATTGAATTAGTTTGGAATCCAAGTTTCAAAAGTGCCTATAAGAAAAGGATTAAGAACGATGCCTTGCTGAAGAGAAAGTTTTGGGAGGTCTTAGCCCTTTTCGAGGAGAATCCATACGATTCAAGTTTGAAAACACATAAGTTGACAGGAAAACTAATTGGTCTGTGGGCTTTTAGTATTGACTTTGATTGTCGGTTAGTTTTTAGATTTATCGAGAGTGATAGAAAAGCCCTACTCATTGATATTGGCACCCATGAGGAGGTATATTAGCACATTATCCAATTCAATTAACCCCCTCTAGCTATTGATGGTGTAACCCTATTTACTTATTCTTAATCCCCTTTGAAAACATTCCTATTATTATCTCGAAAGAAATTTTAGAATATGAAGACTGAAACTAAAAAACCAGCACAAGAAAAAGAGTTTGACACAGTCAAAACTTTTAGAGCCATCAAGCACAAAATATCTTTGGAAATAGTGAATATGAACTTTAAGCAAATCAAAGAGTATTTAAAGACCAATAGTGCAAAACTCTACACCAAATAGCATAACACCCAACATTGGGTTTAAGATAACTGCCCGCCAAAAAGCAAGGCGAGTGGCTGGCACTTTTTAAACAAGAGAAAGAAAAGATAAAACATACACGGACAGAGATTGAAAAAACCGATAAAGGAATAGACCAGTTAGTTTATCAACTCTATCGCCTTACTCCTGAAGAAATTGAGATTGTAGAAAAAACGTAACGGAATAATGTAGAGAGCCAAAAAGTGGTATGCTCAAATTCTACAGACCGTAATTACTGGCGGTGTAATTTTGAAATGCACTCCTCAATAGCTAGCAGCCGGTTATTTCACTATCTTTGCGCATCATTCCTCGAAATTCACGTAATAAAGCACTTTCGTGCCCCTACTGTATCAGAGGCGTAGTATTTAAATTCATCGTGCCTAGCACAAAAATCAAAACATGTCATTCGAAAAATTAAATCTCATTGAGCCCATTATGCGTGCTCTGCAGGCAGAAGGCTACACTAAGCCAACGCCTATCCAAGAACAATCTATTCCGGTTTTGCTGGAACGTAAAGATTTGCTCGGCTGTGCACAAACAGGCACAGGAAAAACCGCTGCCTTCGCCATTCCCATTTTACAATTGCTTCATCAAGATGAACTCTTTAAAAAAGGCTCGCAAGGAATCAAAACTTTAATCCTCACACCAACGCGCGAACTCGCGATTCAAATTGGAGAAAGCTTTGCCGCGTACGGAAAATTTCTCCGCATCAGCCACACGGTAATCTTTGGTGGGGTCGGACAAAAACCCCAGACTGACGCCCTTCGCGCAGGAGTAGATATTGTAATCGCAACGCCAGGTCGTTTGCTCGATCTGATGGAGCAACGCTTCGTTCACCTTCAGCACATCAAAATGTTTGTGTTGGATGAGGCTGATCGCATGTTAGACATGGGCTTTATTCATGATGTAAAAAAGATCATTGCGAAACTTCCTACCAAAAGACAAACACTTTTCTTCTCGGCTACCATGCCTTCTGAAATTTCAAGATTGGCAAGCACCATTTTAACTAATCCTGTAAAAGTAGAAGTAACACCTGTTTCCTCTACGGCTAACACCATTCAACAATCAATTTATTTTGTAGAAAAGAAAGACAAACGAAAATTGCTCCATCATCTTCTTCAAGATCGCGCCATTGTTACTGCGTTGGTTTTCACGCGTACCAAGCACGGTGCCGATAAGGTGGTGAAAGACCTTTTTCAGTCGGGCATCAAAGCAGAAGCTATCCATGGAAACAAATCACAAAACAATAGGCAACGTGCTTTGTCAAATTTCAAAGCGCGGATAACACGTGTGTTGGTTGCGACTGATATTGCAGCGCGCGGAATTGATATTGACGAACTTTCGCACGTTATCAATTATGAATTACCCAATATACCGGAGACGTATGTTCATCGCATCGGCAGAACAGGTCGTGCCGGAGCTACCGGTAAATCCATTTCGTTTTGTGATGAAGAAGAAAAAGAATTCCTTCACGACATTCAAAAATTAATTGGCAAATCATTGCCCGTGGTCGAAGACCAACCGTATCACATGACCCATGTTGGTATGCCGCGCCCTCAACCAGCACAGCGCCAATCAAGTCAACGTAGCAACGGAAACAATAGCCGAAGAAATTCCAGTACCTCACCTCGAGGAAACGCTAGTAATTTTCGGAATGGTAGAGGCTCTGGAAATTCCAATAATCGCGGAAACTCAAGTCAAGGTTGGGGTAGCGAACAACGAGGTAATTACTAACAGCCATTATTGTGAGGCGTGCTCACAAGCAACAGGTATGAGAAGCAATTCTCGATCGAGAAGATTTTTTTGGCGGCTCCCCTCGCGTCAGCGCACTTTCCGGCTCAGACTCGGGGCGGGCTTTTCACTTCAAGTCCTCACCCTACCCCTCTCTCTACCCTTCGTTGCGGGCTTTCCATTGCTATCCCTAGCCGATAAACACTCGTGGTGACAAGGACACAAGGGAATCTCCTTGTATTCAGTCTGCAGGTATTCAACTATGGGTGCATTCCAAATTGTCGCGGCACGAAACGTTCCTAACGGAACGTAAAATGCACTCTCGCTATCTTTTCTACCCACCAATCGTCCCTTCGGGAC
>JAYVPS010000163.1:0-63165 GCA_043757225.1 Cytophagales bacterium
TGAATTATAGCGATAGTTGCATTTTTGGTGTAGCAATACGAAGTAGTAATGATCTTCTATGTGTGTGAAATGAAAAGATCATCACCTCGGGTATTAGCCAGACCATTAAGCCCTTTTTTTTTCTTTAGATTTAAAAACCTAATTTGCGTTAATGATGCAGCCCATAGAATTTGATCAATCTAATTGGCCGATTTTAGTAATAAAGCACCCCGAGGAGCCTGTTGATAAAGAATTTACCATTCCCTATTTGGAAACTCTTGAAGGATATTTTAATCGCGGAGAAAAATTTTGCGCTGTTTTCATTGTAACAGGCTCAAAACCTCCAACGGCAGAGCATCGGTTTATGGTAGCCAATTGGGTAAAGCAAAAAGAATCACTGATAAAATCTGTTATTCTAGGCACTGCTTATGTAATGCCGAGTTTGATTCAGAAATTAGCTTTAATTACTTTTCTTAAATTCCTTGACACGACTGAAATTATTAGCCCTGTGAAAGTTTTTAGAAGCTACACCAAAGCAATGACCTGGGCTAACGAGCGCTGCCAATCTCTAAAGCTGCCTCTTCTCGCGGAAGAGAAAAACTGAAGCTCGAGCCCTGACCAAGAGAAGAAGTAAAAGAAATTTCTCCTGATAGCTTTTGTAAAGTTTCCTTTACTATAAAAAGACCAAGGCCTGATCCTTTCGATTTTTCTGAAGCACGGAAAAACATTCTAAAAATATTATGATGATGTTCCTTTCCAATTCCATAGCCGTTGTCGGTAATGTGAATGGTTATTTTTGACCGCTCATTCTCCATTGAAATACGAACGTATTTGTTCACTTTGTGTTCATCGCAATAATTGATTGAGTTTGCTAAAAGGTTATTGATGATAATTGTTAATCTATCTTTATCAGTCACAATCTCCAAATCGTCTGGCAGTTCAATTTGAAAATCAATTTTATCTGCACCTTTATTAAATAATAAAGTATCAATGATTTGATATACCAAAAATTTCAAGTTGATCTTCTCAATCTTGAGTTCAGTTCTTAAATTTTTTGCGTAGTCCAAAATTTCGTGAATCACATTGTCTTGCACTATCACTCGATCTTTAATCATGCTAAGACAAGATTTTGCTTCTTTCAAATCGCGTGTTCTCATTCCTATATCCACTAGTCCTAAAATAGAGCTCAGCGGAGCTCTGAGATCATGAGATGTACTGTACATGAAACTGTCCATCTCTTGATTAATCTTTAGCAACTCGGCATTTTGCTTTTCCAGCAATTTATTTTGCTCCATCATTCTCAGTTGAGTTTCCTTTTGAGTTGAAATGTTTCTTACAAAGGCTACCACAGTTTCTGAATCGGAAGGTATAAGTGTAGTTTCAAAAAAATTATCTACGCCATTGACTTGAATCTGGTATTCAAAAATCTGTGTGTGATGGCTATCATGAGCTTCTTTAATTTTATCCATTACCCTCATCGCTAATTCTTCAGGGAAGGTATCCGAAACTTTAGCTCCAAGAATATTTTTTTTATCGATTAATAAATCCTGACTGTTGCCCACAAAAAAATCTTTATAAGTTCCATCGCGGCTAATCCAAAAAATCAAATCGGTAATGTTGCTGAGTATGTCTTCATTCTTCTTGCGCAAATGATAATTTTCAGTGATGTCGCGAATAAATGAAACTACTTCTCCGGGCGAGGTGGGAATCATGCGCGCCTCAAAAAAATAAGTCCCTAAGGGCAGTTGCAAGGAGTATTCAAATCGTGTGTCCTTTTTTTCACTTAATGCCGAAGCAATTGCATGGAGTGCATTCTTTACAACAGATGGTTCAAAGTAGTCTTTAAGGTTTTTGCCAATAATCTGATCAGCTGATACCATCAGCAGTTTGCTTTGTGTGTGGTAATAATCCAGAAAATTGCCATCTCTGTCGAGGCGAAAAATAAGATCAGGGGAGGCTTGCACTACCCATTCAAAACGATCATTCATAGGATGCTGTTGCTTGTAAATGTAACGACATTAACTTTCAAATATGGCATATTTAACCAAATGCAATTTTTATAAACCTACAAAAACCCCATCCGTATTTTCTTTTACCGGATAGATTATCAAATCGCTGGAACGCTCGGCACTTTCTCTTCCTGTCTTTAAGCTAAACCTATATCCATGCCACGGACAAACCACTTCGCCCAAGTAATTTACAGTCCCCTTACTTAGAGATTCCCCATTGTGCGAACATTTATTTTCAATGGCAAGCAAAGTGCCTTCTCTCTTTACCAAACAAATTGATACGCCATGAACGATTAAAAGCTGCGGCATATTTTCTTTCAATCGTTGATGTAATTCTGTTGCCGATGAAAATACTTTTACCCACTCCATACCAATCTTGTTGGTTGATCTTCTTCTTTTATTTACCTTGACTAATTCTTACCCATTAAAATTATGAACAAAATCTTATTACTCACTTGTTTTTTGTTGATCACTTCTTCCTGTATTTCGCAAGTTAACCCTAAGCTTCAGGCAAAGATAGACCAAGAAGCCCAAGACATTGAAGCCAAAGTAATAGAATGGCGCAGGTATTTTCACCAAAATCCTGAACTATCAAACCGTGAAGTTAAAACTGGGGCGAAGATTGCCGAACACCTCAAATCGTTGGGCATGGAAGTGAAATATCCCGTGGCCAAAACCGGTGTGGTTGGATTGCTGAAGGGCGGAAAACCCGGGCCTGTAGTAGCCCTTCGGGCTGATATGGATGCCCTGCCAGTAACAGAAAGAAATTCACTGCCTTTTGCATCAAAAGAAAAATTAACTTTCAACGGCCAGGAAACCGGGGTAATGCATGCGTGTGGCCACGATGCCCATATGTCTATCTTAATGGCAGTAGCAGAAATACTCACTAAAAATAAAAGTGAACTTAAGGGGTCTGTTAAATTTCTTTTTCAACCTGCTGAAGAAGGTGGCTCTGCAGCAGACGGCACTTCAGGCGCGGAGTTGATGATTAAAGAAGGCGTTTTAGAAAACCCAAAAGTAGATGTTGTCTTTGGTTTGCACATTCAATCATTATTGCCAAGCGGAAAAATTGCTTACCGGTCAGAAGGGTTGATGGCTGCAGTTGATGGTCTGTCTATTAAAGTAATGGGTAAAGGTGCACACGGTGCAACTCCATGGGATGGAGTTGACCCCATCTATGTGGCAAGCCAAATTGTAACAGGTTTGCAAGCAGTGGTAAGTCGCCAAACTGACCTGACCAAAGCGGGTGTGGTGGTTACCATCGGAAGCATTCATGCAGGTAACCGCGGGAATATCATTCCGGAAACGGCTACAATGGAGGGAACCATTCGGACATTCGATGTGGATATGCAAAAGAAATTTCATGAAAAAATTAAGTTAACCGTTTCGAAAATAGCGGAAGCAAGTGGGGCAACCGCTGAAGCGATTATAAAAAATGGATATCCGGTTACTTACAATGATCCCGCTTTGACGCAACAAATGGCCGGCTCATTGCAACGGGTAGCCGGTAAAGAAAATATCATTATCACACAAGCCGTAACCATGGCGGAGGATTTTTCATTTTTTCAACAAAAAGTGCCCGGGTTGTTTTTCTTTTTGGGTGCTTATCCCGCTGAAATGAAATTAGCCAATGCTCCGGTTCATCATACCGCTGATTTTATGATTGATGAAAAGTCATTTGTAACAGGCGTAAAGGCTTTGCTGGGATTAACAATCGATTATATGTATCAACCTAAAAAATAATTATGAAAAATAATAATAGGGTAACCCCAATATTAGTCCTGTCGAAGGAGAATATGCGAGGGAAGATCTATCTAACTATTTTTCTGCTGAGCGTAATCATTACAAATTCCTTCTCCCAAACCGGATCAGAAATTATTCTTTTCGATGTGAAGGTGAAAAAGGGCAAGGTCATTCTTTCAAATCCAAAGAACATCACTAATCGTAAGGGCTATGACAACCAGCCTTCGTTTCATCGAAGTGAGTCACTGGCTTATTATTCTTCATTCAATGAGGAAGGTGGTTCGGATATTAAGATTTACAACTATAAAACAGACGAAACTAAAGCATTGACACAAACCCAAGAGCGTGAGTATTCACCAACACTCACTCCCGATGGTAATTTTATTTCGTGCATTATTCAGCGCAATAATGATGCGCAAGATTTGGGCAAGTATCCAACTAATGGCGGTACTCCTACAACCCTCATTGATAATTTGAAAGTAGGATACCATGCATGGATAGACGCAAACCACTTATTATTGTTTGTCCTGGGTGATCCTATAACGCTTCATCTTTATAATATACAAACGAAAGAAGATAAGGTGGTGGCCGATCACATCGGAAGATCATTGCACCGAATTCCCAATAAAAAGTCGATGAGTTTTATTAAAAAAACCACAGATACACAATGGAGCATCATGCAACTCGATACAGAAACCCTGACTATCACCAAGATCATTGATTGTCTACCCGCACACGAAGACATCTGTTGGACTCCTGATGGCAGAATTCTCACGAGCGATGGAACAAAAATTTATTCTGTCAATCCTGCCAAAGAAAAGGGCTGGAGTGAGGTTACACTATCAACCGGCTCTGAGTTTTTAAAAGGAGTAACTCGACTGGCTATTAATAAAAAGGGAGATAAGCTGGCGGTAGTAATAGCTGAGTAACGAAGGTTTTTTCACTTGGCTTCACACAAACTTCCCTTAGCAATCCAAAGTTTTTTAATGTCTGTCTGGAGTAGTCCTTCACGCACAGCCGGATCCATTTCAATAACCGTTGGATCGAGATCGCCTTTCATAATTAAAATACCACCATCGGTGTCGCCAAAAGTGCCTTCAGAGATTACATTGCCTGTCTTCTTTATTCCTTTCAGGTAATCATCGTGTTTACCAAAAATTTCTGGAACATCTTGTATGTTAAACTTAGCTATATAGGAAGTGTAGCGAATGAATTGATAAGAAGTCATTTCATAGGGTTCCTTTACAGAACAGGTTTGCCCGGTGCGGAAAGTGAAAGGAAGAATTTCTACTTTCCATCGCTCTGCCCGAATGCCCGGATCGCTCGCCAGCCATTGTGTTACTTCTTCTACTGAGGTTGAGTTGAAAATAAAAATTCCTCCACCGCCATCAAAAGGACCAGCCGCCAGCAACCTTCCGTCTTTTGCCATTTTGCTCATGTTCGCCATATGTCCCTCCATCAGCTTATCTAATTTTTCTTTTGGCAACACAGGAATGTCGGTGCGTTTATTGAGAAAAACAAAAATACGCGAGGGATGTTCGGATGAGGCAAAAGAAGAAATCCAAAGTAAAAGAATAAGGAATGGTTTCATGGTGATAAATAAAGTTAGTTTTTTTCTAAAAAATCCAACAATTCATGCATAACAATTTTGGGCTTCTCCATGTGCGGCAAATGTCCACAATCTTCTACCGGCAGAAAACGTGGGTGCAAGGTTTCGATTAAAACCGTATGATCACTAAAAGGAACCGTGGGGTCTTGCTTTCCCCAGATAAGAAATACCGGTGTTTTATTTTTTGCAATAGTTTTGAATACCTCAGGGTCAACCTGATAATGATAGACTGTAGAAATCAATCCTCGAATGAAACCCTTGTACTTCATTTGCTCCTTATATTTTTCATTCCAACCGGGAAAATTTGCAGGGTGCAAAAAATCACTTGACTGATTGGTAAAATCTGACAAGCCAAAAGCAATCGTGGTGTAGTAGGTGAATAATTCAGGCCACCCGGGTTTTTTAAATGGCTTAACAACAGGATCGATCAACGTAAGAGTTTTTATTTTCTCAGGATGATGTGCTGTAAAGTAAGTGGTGACTGGTCCCCCAAAGGATAGGCCAATCAAATGTACTGGTGTATTTAGTTTAAGTGCATCCATCAAGTCGAACAATTGGCGATCATACACTTCTTGCTGATAGTCTATAATGAGGCGATCAGAAAAGCCTCTGCCATAGGTGTCATATCTTATTACCCTATACCCTCTAGCAACAAGTGAATAGAAAGCACTATCCCAGATATAGTAAGGAACACTGAAGCCATGCACCAATACTACTGTTTCAGCCGTATCAGAGCCGGCCATTTCATAGTGAGTAATGCCCTGGCTCAGGGATACGTAATTACCCGGTGTGTTAGCGCCTGCACTTTCATTCAACGTCTCCGTCTCCAAATTATTGATGAAGAAGGGCATTGCTAATGCAACCGCAACTACTACTATCATAATCAGCGCAATGCGAATAATTTTAAGTAACATGTGAGATGGATTCAATACTTTAAGGCAACTTACAAAGAAAACATTCTCCAAGCCGACTTTCTATCGTGTGATTATTAATTTCTAACCTTGCCGATTTGCTAAGCGCTACTTGGGAAATTTATCTATTGGTACTTGAGTTAATATGGATTTGAGGTTTGGGAGGTCAACATTATCAGCCGTAAGGCTGAGAAAAAATCGATTGCAAATGCCCAAAAAAATTTGAGATTGACCTGTTCGCTTTCGATACGATTCCCACCCCGTGCAATTATCCATTGCCACGGCACGCATTACAATTGAATCAGTTTCTATGGGTTTAGCTTCCTTCCACGTACGCATCGCTTGGGTGTACATGATTTCTGCATTAGAAAAATCAAACAGAAGAAATTTAATGGATTTACCACCCTTTTCAAATTTTTTCTCACACAACATATAGGTAATATTTCCTATCGTCATTTGTTTAGTTACAAACTCTTCGTTAGAAGAATATCCAGCAATTCTATCGGGCAATAACTTTAATATTTCCTCAGAGTTAAGTTCATGGGATTGTGCCAGCGAGCCATGCACCAAGATTATAAAAAGGTAAATGAAAAAATACCTCATCATTTTAATGTACTAAATCTTGCTATTTCACTTAAGGGTCTTTTGTAAATCCAGATCTTGAAAATCAAAGCTAAAGTCAATATTCGGTGAAATACCCCGCATCTGAATTCTGTTTGCTCTTCCCTCCTCATCCAAACTAAAGGTGGCAAATGCGTCACATTCCATATCCTGATAATCCCATTTAATGGCAAACGTATTCGCCTTGTTGAAAGACATTTTACCGGTCAGTTTTGGAGAGCGCACTGCCGAAAACCATAGCTGTTTATCTTTTACGGTAATCTTCACCTCTCCAAACCATTTGTCCCGATAGGTACCAACAAAGTTTTCCAATTTCAGGTGGTCAGATTTTGCATTTTTAACCGTAGCCCATACAGCTGTGGTTACAGAATCTCCCGCATTATTATTCTGATCAATTCTTTTTGCGGCAAAACTTATCCAATCCATTTTGGGTTTACCTAAATAAGAATCTAGTATGGCTCCCGAAATGGTTTGAAAACTATACCCACCTTGGATCTGTGTTGGTAAGTACAATTACTCCTACGTTCAATTCAGGAATCATGGCTGTGCGAGAAAGCATGCCCGGTAATCCACCGGTATGGCTTATAATAATATATCCTACTTGATCTTCTATACCCCAACCCAGTCCGTAGGCATTTAGGTGTCTCTTACTTCTGGGATCTGGTTTTGTAGTAAAGTTGATGAGCGTGTGCGGGCGAAACATTTCCTTATGATTGTCGGCCGTAATCAGTTGCAATTTATTAGCGTCCCCATAGTGGGCATCGTTCAAATGCATAAGCAACCATTTGCTCAAATCATTTACGCTGGAGTAAATGCCTCCGGCAGCCCCTAACACTCCGTCTGTTTCGAAGGGCGCTAATTGTTTTAGTTCTCCTTTAACTACTGAGTGGGGCATCGCAGTATTTTGTTTGTCTTTCAGATTTTTATATAAACCCGCAGAACGATTCATGCCAAGTGGTTTCATAATTCTGCTTTCGACAAAATTGCTCCAGCTCATTCCGCTTACACGTTGTACCACTTCTCCGGCTACCATATACAATAGGTTATCATAATAGAACTTGGTACGAAAAGCTGAAACCTGCTTTTGATATTGAAAACTTTTTAAAACATCTTTAATAGTGAAGTCGCTGCCATCCGGGAAAAACATCAGGTCTCCTGCCCCTAAGCCTAAACCACTGCGATGAGTAAGCAAATCCTGAATATTAAAATTGGCAGTGATATAGGGATCATACATTTTAAATTCAGGAATGTGATCTACCACCTTGTCCTGCCATGACAATTTGCCCTCGTCAACCAGCATTGCGAGTGCTGCTGCCGTAAATGATTTGCTATTAGAAGCGATAGCAAACAGAGTGTTTTCATCCACTTTTTCCTTGCCCTTGACGCTCTCTACTCCGTATCCTTTGGCGTGCACAATTTTTCCATCTTTTATCACAGCCACAGCAATGCCTGCCAAAGGCATTTTTTCCATTGTTTTAGTGACAAGAGAATCAATCTGCTTCGAAGTTAAGGCTTGAGCTTCGGCAAGGCTACCGTTGGAAAGAAAAGAAAGAAAGACAATTGTTTTCAAAAAAATGAGTTGGCTTTTCATTTGGTCGGCTTTTAAGAAGAGGATACTATTTTTACGAATATAATACTTCTGGCGGAAGAGAGAAGAATTTTACTTATTGCATCTTGATACTCAAACATGATATAGGGTTCTAAATTTTAAAGCGGAATGAAAATAAACGAAAAAGTTAGTTCAAGAAGCTCCTCAAGAAGAGACTTTATTAAGAAATCGGTCATCGCATTAGGAGCGTTTGCGATTGTGCCTCGCCACGTTTTGGGCGGACCCGGTTTTCTCGCACCGAGTGATACTCTCACCAAAGCAATCATTGGTGTTGGTGGTATGGGCCGTGGGCATATTGAATATGAAGGCACAAAATTACTGGCCATGTGCGATGTTGATAAAACACACCTTAAAGATGCAATTACTTTGGCAGGAGGAAACGTCCGTGGTTATTCTGATTTTAGAGAACTCTTAGCGCAACCCGATATTGATATAGTTCATATCGCAACACCTCCGCATTGGCATGGCATCATGTCGGTGATGGCGGCACAAGCAGGAAAAGATGTTTGGTGTGAGAAGCCGATGACGCGAACCATCGGAGAAGGTAAGCGCGTAATTGAAGCCATGGAACAATATGGCCGCATGTTTAGACTTAATACTTGGTTTCGATTTAAAGATAATTTTTACGGAATGGAGACAACCGTTAAGCCACTGAAGAAAGCTGTGGAGAGTGGAATTTTAGGTTGGCCATTAAAAGTTACGATCAGTGGTGTGACGGGTTTTAACTGGAAATTTTATTGGGTCGGCAAAACCAATCTTGAACCAACACCTGTTCCTGCAGAATTAGACTATGATATGTGGCTGGGCCCGGCACAATATAAACCATATAATCCTCACCGCGTGCACAGCACCTTCCGAGGCTATTGGGATTATGATGGAGGAGGCCTTGGTGACATGGGACAACATTACATTGATCCTGTACAATATTTTTTAGGAAAAGATAGTACGAGTCCGATTCGGGTTGATATCGATTCGCCACAACAACATGACGATGCGGTGGGTACGTGGAGAAGAATTGAATTTACCTACGCTGATGGTTGTAAAATAATTCTGGATGGTGAAAACAAAGATGTTAACGCACCCTACATTGAAGGACCGAAAGGAAAAATTTACAGAGGATTTAAATCAGATATTCCGAATATTTTGAAAGTGATTGATACCCTTCCTGATCCGGAAACACAAATTGGTACTTTTTCTGATGCGGTAAGAAACCGTAAAAAATTCGCGCTGAATGAATTGAATGGTCATCGTTCGGCCACCATTGTAAACATGGGCAAGATTGCGCTTCAGTTAGGAAGGTCACTGGATTTTGATCCTGTTAAACAAGAGTTTATTAATGATGAGGCCGCCAACCGTCTCATCAATCAACCGATGAGAGGTCCATGGAAAATCTAATCACCACACTAAGACTGAACTGAAATGAAATTAAATAAAATCATCCGCATTATTTTTCTGTTGTTGTTTGCGGCACAGCTGCTGCCAGCTCAGGATCAACGATTGGTTAAGACTAAAGTGGCCGATGTATTGGCACTACTACCTGCAGCAGATAATCAACAAGCTGCCCGATTATTTCAAGAGACCCTTAACCTTGGAGAGGAGGGGTTACAAATATTGACCGATGGGGTTCAGCCCAATGGAGTGCCTCAAGGAATTCCTTTTCGTTATGCTGTGTCGTTACTTACACACTACTCTACTACGAATGAAGAGAAAGCAAAAATTGAACGCGCCTATCTCGCGGCTCTCAATAAAGCCACAAATACAGAAGTGAAAGCGTACTTCATGGACAATTTGAAATGGCTTGGTTCAAATGAATCCGTCATTACCCTGAAAAGATACTTTAACGATACTGAACTTTTTGATCCTGCTGTTTCAGCGCTTGTTTCTATTGGTACAGAAGATGCACGAAAGGCAATATTGGATGCATTGACAAATAATCAGGTTGTGGCAACACAGGTAAAATTGATCAAAGCGCTCGGTAGATTGAAATATCAGTCCGCATTAGAAACGATTACAAAGTTTACATCAAGTGAGAATCCTATTCTAAAGAGACAAGCCCTGTGGTCAGTTGCATTGTTTGGAGATGCACGTTCTTATCCGGTTCTTTTGCAACAAGCAAAGAATGTAAGCTTCAAGAATGATCCGACTGAATCGACAACAGCATTGGTAGAATATTTACATCAAGTGACTACCAAAGGCAACACGGCACTGGTAAAAGAAATTAGCAAAGCTTTGTTAGACAATACAAATGATCCATCGCAACAACACTTCCGGCTAGCAGGGTTAAAAGGTATTGCGATAGTCGATGCAGAAGGATCAGTGGCAACGCTGATAAAAGAGCGCAGCCGTTTTGATGAAGAGTATCAAAGAGAGATTTTGAAAATTGCGCGATCAGCAGCAGGTTCAGCCACTGTACTTAAGCTCTGGCAAAAAGAATATAAAAAATCATCAGGTTCTGCTCAGGCCGATATCTTATCAATGTTGGCGCAAGCGAATCATAATGATGCGTTTGCTGAGTCGATGTTGGTCCCCACGCTTTCATCGTCAAATCAATCCGTAAGAATAGCGACTGCTTCTGAAATTGCGAGTTACAGAAATAAAAAGTACATGCCAGCAGTATTGGATTATTTGCTACGATCAACCGATGACACCGAGCTTGCATCTGCAAAATCTGCACTGCTTCAATTGGCAGATAAAGAAGCAGACGGATTGATCGCTCAAAAAATAGAAACGGCCCAATCCAAAAACAAAGTAGCCTTGTTGCAAGTACTCGCTGCAAGACGAGCTGTAAATTATTTTAATGTAGTTTCTAAACAAACCACCTCCAACGATGCTTCCGTCAAAGGTGCAGCCTATGATGCTCTAGCAAATGTATCCTCAGCGAGTAATGTAAGTGAGCTTTTAAAAATGTTAGCCAGCACAGAAAATGCTATAGAAGTAAAAGCAATTCAGTCGGCCATTATATCATCGATTGATAAGAGCACAATGTCATTGATTAATGAAGCGTACTCCATTCAAAAAACGAAAATACTTCCGGTGTTGCCGTACCTGAATGATGGAAGTGCAATCGAGAAAGTAGCTTCTACTTTTTATCATGGAAGTGATAAAGAAAAAGAAGTGGCCTTTGATGCTTTGAAGAACTGGCAGAACAATGAAGCAGTGAGAATATTACTGGCGATTAGAAAGGATGACGGTTTAAAAAAATATCACGAGCAGGCATTGGATGCTTTTATTTCTCAGGTGAGAGAATCCACCTGGCCGGATGATCAGAAGCTTTTGATGTTGCGTGAAATGATGACACTGGCCTTTAATAAAAAAGAAAAAACTTCAGTGATCCGAACTGCAGGTAGTGTTCGAACTTTTCTATCACTCTTGTTTGTCGCCAGTTATCTTGACGATTCAGAGTTAAGCAGTGTAGCGAGTCGTGCCGCAATGCAAATCGCCTTACCAACTTCAGATGCGAAACCTGGTCTCACTGGAGTAGAAGTGCGCAAAATACTTGAACACATGTTGCATAAATTAACAGGAGAAGATAGTCAGTACGAACGCATCGATATTCTAACCTACCTTGAAGGACTTCCCTACACAAAAGGCTTTGAACCCATTTTCAATGGAAAAGATTTGAGTGGATGGCAAGGTTTAGTAGAGAACCCTATCGCACGTTCTAAAATGACGAAGGAAGTATTGGAGAAAAAACAAATGGAAGCCAATACGAAAGTGGCAAATAACTGGAGTGTGAAAGATGGTATGATCGTCTTTCAAGGTGACGGAGCAAATCTTTGCACCACCAGACCTTACGGTGATTTTGAAATGATTGTCGATTGGAGGATTTCTAAAAATGGCGACAGCGGAATTTACTTACGCGGTTCACCGCAAGTTCAGATATGGGATAATGCGCGAGTGGATGTTGGTGCACAGGTTGGTTCAGGCGGTCTCTACAACAATAAAAAAGAAAGAAGCACTCCGTTGGTAGTAGCAGATAATCCGGTTGGTGAATGGAATACTTTCAACATTAAAATGATTGGTGATCTTGTGACCGTTTACCTTAATGGCATATTGGTTGTAGACAATGTAACGCTTGAAAATTATTGGGATAGAGGTCTTCCTATTTTTAAAGAGGAAGCTATTGAGCTGCAAGCTCATGGTACTAATCTAGCCTTCAGAAATATTTATGTAAAAGAGCTGGGCACAAAATCTTTCGAACTTTCTAAAGAAGAGAAGGAGCAAGGTTACGAATTGTTGTTCAATGGAAAAGACCTGAATAATTGGATCGGTAATAAAACAGATTATGTGATAGAAGATAATACCATCGCGATCTATCCAACAAAAGAAGGCCATGGCAATCTCAACACGAATAAAGAATATTCTGATTTTATTTTCCGATTTGAATTTCAACTTACACCAGGTGCAAACAACGGTTTAGGTATTCATGCGCCACTGGAAGGTGATGCAGCTTTTGTAGGAAAGGAAATTCAGATACTAGACAATGATGCTCCGGTTTATGCAAAGCTGGAACCATATCAATATCATGGATCCGTGTATGGTGTAATTGCAGCTAAGCGTGGATTTTTGAAACCAACAGGTGAGTGGAATCAGGAGGAAGTATTTGTAAAAGGTGATTATATAAAAGTGACTTTAAATGGAACAGTGATTGTGGAAGGAGATATGAAGAAGGCTTCCAAAAACGGAACAGTTGATCATAAAGATCATCCGGGTTTAAACAGTCATAAGGGTTATATCGGATTTCTGGGTCATGGTTCTGTCGTAAAGTTTAGAAACATCCGGATAAAAGATTTGTCAAAAAATAGATTAGAATAGAACATGGCATCCATTTCTACAACACCACGACTCTACTCTCTTGATGCTCTTCGCGGGTTTGATATGTTCTGGATCATGGGTGCTGAAGAAATTGTACATGTTCTCGCCAAAATCACGGGCTCATCCATGATCGAAGCTATATCAATTCAACTAACACATCCCGATTGGAATGGATTTCATTTTTATGACTTAATTTTTCCATTGTTCTTGTTTCTTGCGGGTGTTGCCACACCATACTCGCTCGGCAAGGAGATGGAGAAGGGAAAATCGAAAAACCAGTTGTTGATTCGAGTTATCAAACGTGGATTGATACTGGTGGTGTTAGGAGTTATCCATAACAACGGTCTTGAACTTCGCCCGATTTCTGAAATACGATTTGGTAGTGTGTTGGGAAGAATTGGTTTGGCATACATGTTCGCAAATATCATTTACCTATATACAAAACAACGCGCTCAGATTATCTGGTTTTGTGGTTTGCTGGTTGGGTACTGGTTGATGTTATTTTTCAATTCCGCACCTGGCTTTCCGATGGGAGATTTAACCATGGAGGGTAATTTCGCGTCTTATCTGGATCGACTTATTCTTCCAGGTAAACTCTATTTAAAAATTCACGACCCTGAAGGATTGATCTCTACCATTCCAGCAATCAGCACCGCATTGCTAGGAATTTACGCTGGCAATTTATTGAAGAACAGTCCGCTAACGATGAAACGTAAAGCGCTTCAGTTGTTCATTATGGGAGTTGGTTCACTTGTGTTGGCTCAGACATGGAATCTTATTTTTCCAATCAATAAAAATCTTTGGTCAAGTTCATTTGTATTGCATGTGGGTGGCCTCAGTCTTATTTTATTATCGATTTTTTATTATATCATCGATATTCAAGGTTACAAACGCTGGGCATTTTTCTTTTCGGTAATCGGAATGAATTCTATTTTGATTTACATGTCTGGAGATTTTATCAATTGGCAGTACACAACCGAATCTCTTTTTGGTTGGCTGGGTCAACTTGTCGGTGATCCGTGGAACACCCTGGTGCTTGTTATCTGCTATGTAATGGTGGCGTGGACGTTTCTATACTTTCTGTATAAGAAGAATGTATTTCTGAGAGTGTAGACTTATAGTCCTTCAAAACAAGACATGAACCGTGGATACTCACAAATTGAGCCAATGAACATTTCGGCCTCCAAATTTACTTATTGAATTTAATCCAATCCTCCAGCCTGTACATAATGCTTAGCACCTCTATAATTTGAGGTGGCCAAATCATTACTGAGGGCAACATCTTTAAAATCAACGTTGGTAGCTTTAAGGGCATGAATTAATAAGCGAACTTCTTGCATGGAAATAGATGAATCAGATTCTGCAAGTTGGAAAAGGTAAACGAAGGCGCAGAGTTTCTCTTCCTCCGAGCAGGCTTTTAATAATTCTAATCCACGATTAAAAATATCTTGACCTTTGGTAAGAGCGATGCTTCTTGAAAATTCTAAGAACACCGTATTATCAATATTCTCTTCGGTTTTAATCTTCAGGATAATATCCATTTCACGATCATCGATGCGCCCATCGGAATTTATTAGCATGTGTACAAAATGCAGCAGCGCGAGTTGATATGTATTTTTCATGGCTATTTGTTTTTAATGTTAATCCTTATTCCTTCACTTTCGAAGCGCAATACTTCGCCCCAACAATTAATTCTGTTCTTACCTAAAGTTAACGTGGAGAAGAATAATAAGTCAACGGGGTTTTCCCCGTATTTTTTAGAAAGAGCCTTTTGATATGAATTTAAAGGTTTATTTTTTGAAATTTCGATAGAAAGGGTCTTTGCTATAAATCACAAAGCTTTAAGGTTAGGGCTGGTTTGAGAAAACATCGCTAATTCAACTCAAAACAGTATGCGGAGCCTACTAATAAAATTGACCCTTAAATAGAACAAGCCGAGAATAAGGGAAGGCAACCTCTATAACACATAACATATATATGGATTCTGTAGATTCTACTCGGCTTACAATAATAAACCTCACTAATTAATACTGATCCGCTGATCGCATCACTATTGCCAAATACTGTTTCGAAAGCCTCTCCTGCAAACCATCCTCTTTGGTGTAACCCGTAATTTTCATAAACTCCTTACTGGAACTTTTATTGGTAACAGGTGGGGTCATGCAACTTACATTCATACCAGCTTTTTGCATGGCGTGCGTTTTATTGGTAAACGCATTTTCATTGGTTGTTTGATTACACACCTCAAATGTCCTTTTAGAATCATCTCGTATGATCTGCCAATATTTTGTTGCCATCACCCATTTGTTAAAGATTTCAAGAATACTATAAAGGTAAAGGTAAGATTTATATAAAACGTCATGCGTTGAAATGGATGGTTGATAGCCTTGGTTTGGAATTCGTTTCTTGAAGAGGAGTATATCTATCTATATCACCAATTTTTAAGAAGTCAATCGTTCTGAACCTTGGCCTAGTTTTTAATTTCATTTCTACCTTATTGCACAAAGACGTTTTAAATCAACCGATTATAAACAAGGGTAGATGTGTTACTTTGATTTTTTTCCCTCCTAAATAATGATTAATTTAACTGCGTTACTTAAACCAAAAACACACCTACAATGGATGCAATAAAAATAAACTTTGTGGCCGTATCGGTGGCCATAGTAGCCAACTTTATCCTTGGCTTTATCTGGTACACACCTTTATTTGGAAAAGCATGGGCAAAAGAAGTGGGATTTGATCCAACTATTAAACCAACTGGTGGAGAAATCGGCAAGGGAATGATAACCATGGTGATTGGCAATTTTTTTATGGCCTATGTACTGGCAAATAATATGGCCGCCTGGAGCTTTGTGCCTGGAGTGAATGAGATGCCACCAATTATAAGCGTAATGAATGCCACCATTTTTACCTGGCTCGGCTTTTACTTGCCAGTAGATATTGGGATTGTTGTGTGGGAAAGGAAATCGTGGAAACTCTTCGGCATAAATACAGGCTATCACTTCATAATGCTGTTGGTCGCTTCTTTGATTTTAACTTTTATGTAAGAATTTAGTCGGTTGGAGAGGCAGGACAAATCAACGTCATTTGAAATTTCAGAAAATCATTTCGGAAGAGAAGGACGCACTTCAATACGACTCGGCAACGTGCGTGGGTTCATCTGCAAAAGATCTAACACTAATTGACCAATGTCTTCAGGCTGTATTTTCCAACTGTCCTTTTCATTGGGCAGGTGATTGTTAAATTCCGTTGCTACAGAGCCGGGCATGATGGTGCTTACTTTAATACCAAAGGGGCGAAGGTCTAACATGATTGCCTGTGAGAAACCCAACAACCCAAACTTGCTAGCATTGTAGGCGCTGCCTGCTGCAAAAAAATTTGCTCCGGCCAAACTACCGATAGTGATGATGTAGCCTTTGGTTTTCTTCAAGGCCTCGATGCAAGCTTGCACACTGTAGAAAACTCCTGTGAGGTTGGTATTGATAGTCTCGTGCCATTGTTGGTGTGTGAGGCTATCTACTGACGCGAAATGCCCTATGCCTGCATTGGCAATCAGTGCATCGATTTGCCCCCACTTATTCAAGGTAGCCTCCACAACTTTTTGTTGTTGAACAAAGTCAGCCACATCAGCCACCAAACCGAAGGCACTTTCGTTTTGTATGTTGTTTAATTGGACAGTCGCTTTCTCCAGCAATGAAGCATTGCGGCCAGTAATAGCTACGCACCATCCATTACGAATCAGTAATTCTGCTGTACCAAAACCAATGCCTTTAGTGCCTCCGGTAATTAATGCTACTTTCATAAATATTTTTTTTGATGGGATTTGGATGTCATTAACTTCACTCAACAAAATCAGGAGATTATTAGTTGCCAGAAAATCTTGCTCTTATACAAAATTCATATTGGCTAAGTTGCAAAAGAATGTCGAGATTTTAGCTAACCCATTTAAATATTCACAAGGGCAACCATTAACTTTGAGAAAAAACAAATGAATACTAAAATTATAATGACAGGTGGTGCAATTTTAATGGGTATGGTTGGCGTTGCCTTAACTTTTATGCCGCAGGAAATTGCAACATATTTTTCTTTCCCAACAGAAACTAGTTCTGTGATTGTATTTCAGATTTTAGGAGCCTTGTATTTCGGATTCGCGATGACTAACTGGACAGCTAAGGCCAGTCTTATTGGGGGAATTTATGCGAGACCTATTGCGATTGGTAACTTCACACACTTTGTTATAGCCTCCTTGGCTTTAGTAAAAGCCTACTCCTCAAGTTTTTCACTTGCCCTGTTGGGGCTTACTTGCGTCTACTCTCTTTTCGCGATTGCCTTTGCCATTGTTTTTTTTACTCATCCTGTAAAGCAAAAAGAATAAAATAATTTTAAAGTAGGAGAGCATCATCTTTTCAGTTTACGGTTCTGATTCTCTACCTTAGACTTAAATGCCCGATAAACACTTGCCTCAACTTAAGCGCACGCTTTCTCCTATTATGGTTTGGGGTTTAGGTGTTGGCTATGTTATCTCGGGTATGTATTTCGGATGGAACCTCGGCCTGGCACAAGGAGGCACATTGGGGCTAGGCATTGCAGTTTTCTTCATTATCATTCTCTATATAACTTTTACGTTTAGTTATGCAGAGCTGGCATGTGCCATACCAACAGCAGGTGGCGCTTTTGACTATACTACACGTGCGCTTGGCAAAGATGCTGGCTTCATAGCAGGCATGGCGCAAAACATTGAGTTCATCTTTGCACCACCTGCCATTGCTTTTGCTATTGGAGCATACTTCAATTTATTCTTTCCGCAAGTATCGATTATTTCAATTGCCATCATGGCTTACATTATTTTCACGGCTCTAAATATTTCAGGTGTAAAGGCGGCTGCTACGGTTGAGTTAGTGATAACCATTTTCGCTGTCGCAGAACTGTTGCTCTTCTGCGGCATAACATTGCCAAATATTAAGGTCATTCATTTGACACAGAACAATTTTCCCAATGGATGGCCGGGTGTGTTTGCCTCAATTCCTTTTGCTATCTGGTTTTTCTTAGGCATAGAGGGCGTTGCTAATATTGCCGAAGAGGCTATTGACCCAAAGCGGACCATTTTGCTTGGCTTTGGTTCTGCCATTGCAACATTGGTTGTTTTATGTGTGCTTACTTTTTTAGGATCGGTTGGTATTGGCGGATGGGAAGCGGTTGTGTATAAAATAGATGGCAGTACTTCTGATTCACCCCTGCCATTGGCTCTTGGACAAATTGTGGGAAACAATAATTTACTGTATCACTTGTTGATTACTGTCGGGTTATTTGGGTTGGTCGCTTCTTTTCACGGGCTAATGTTGGCCTCTGGTCGTTCTACATTTGAATTTGGAAGAGTAAAATTTGTGCCAGCTTTTCTTGGAAGAGTAAATCCTCGATTTCAAACTCCCGTGAATGCGTTGCTGGTAAATATGGGGTTAGGCATTGTAGCGCTTCTCACCGGAAAAACAGCTGACATTATTACAATTGCTGTTTTTGGAGCACTGACTCTTTATATTATTTCGATGATCTCCTTACTTCGACTGAGAAAGACCGAGCCTGAGTTGCTACGACCTTTTAAAGTTCCGATGTACCCGGTTTTTCCAATAGTAGCACTGGTAATTGCTTTTGTTTCCATGATTGCTATGACGATCTTTAACCTTCAATTGGCCTTGATCTATCTGTTAATTATTGGAATGGCTTTTACACTCTTTCGGATTAATAATAAAATGGTTAAAGATTAATTAATCGGCTCTGAACAGCAAACGAAGTGAAGCAATCATTTTAAAATCATCTAATTAAAGTAAATGACAACCAACGCTATTCTCGATTATGTAAAAAAGCATCCATCTGGAAAAGTAAAAGTCGCCTTGACAGATATTGATGGAATCCTAAGAGGCAAATACATTTCTGTTGAAAAATTTCTTTCGGTTATCGAAAGTCAAGCAAGTTTTTGCGATGTAATTTTTGGATGGGATGCCAATGATGTTGCTTACGACAATGGAAAATTTACCGGTTGGCACACAGGTTACCCAGATGCCCCCGCGAAGCTGGATCTTACTACCTTTAGAAAAATCCCCTGGGAGAATGACATTCCGTTTTTCTTAGGTGAACTGATCGATGAAAAGGGAAACCCTTCTTATGTTTGTCCGAGGCAGTTAGTAAAAAAAATTATTATCGATGCCAAAAAAGAAGGCTTCACGCCATTCTTCTCTCAAGAGTTTGAATGGTTCAATTTTGCTGAAACTCCTCAAAGCGCCAATGAGAAACATTTTAAGAACCTGACACCGCTCACTCCCGGCATGTTTGGCTATTCTATTTTAAGAACCACGTCAGAAAATCCTTTCTTCACAGATCTGTTTGATCTGATGAAGAAATTCAAAGTCCCAATCGAAGGGTTACACACCGAAACCGGTCCGGGAGTTTTAGAAGCCGCTATTCAATATGCTGATTTACTTGAAGCCGCTGACCGGGCAGTATTGTTTAAAACTGCCGTGAAGGAAATTGCCTACAAGCATGGCATCATGGCCACCTTTATGGCAAAAATTAGTGAGACCCTCCCTGGTTGTGGAGGGCATGTGCATCAAAGTTTGTGGGATAAAGCGGGGAAGAAAAATCTATTTTATAACGAGAAAGATAAGAATCATATGAGTGATGTGATGAAAAATTACATCGCGGGTCAATTGCATTGCTTACCTCACATTTTACCAATGTATGCACCCACAATCAATAGTTATAAGCGTTTGGTGGAAGGCGCATGGGCACCGACTACTCTTACATGGGCAGTTGACAACCGTACGGTAGCTTTACGGGTGTTATCGGGTGGAAGTAAATCATGCAGGCTTGAGACACGGGTGATTGGCTCTGATGTAAATCCTTACCTAGCTATGGCTGCTGCACTTGCATCAGGGTTATACGGTATCAAAAACAAAATGAAATTGAAGCAGCCGGAAACTATTGGGAACGGCTACCGCGATTTTTCCAACGGAACCTTGCCGGGCAATTTGCATGAAGCTACACAGCAAATGAAGAATTCCATAATAGCTAGAGAAATACTGGGAGAAAGATTCGTTGAGCACTTTACACAAACACGCGAGTGGGAATGGCGTCAGCACTTAAAGGCTGTAACGGACTGGGAGTTTAAAAGATATTTTGAAATCATTTAGCATTCCCTACTGTTAATAGAGAATTAACCTGAATATTTTGTCAGATCATTTTCAAACTATCATCTTGCCGCTAATTCAGAAACAACGTAATCCATGACCTTCGATAAAATCTATCAATTCAATTTCCCAACAACGATTCGTTTTGGTGCAGGCTCGAGTAAAGAACTAGGTGACTACTTGATAAAAAATAATCTTGCCAGGCCACTCGTTGTTACAGATCCAACAGTAGCCCAGCTTGGTTTTTTTAAAACAATAATTGCCGAGCTTAAGCAGAAAAACTTATCAGTTGAAGTTTTTCACGACATCCATAAAAACCCGGTGAAGTCAGATGTTTATAAGGGAACGGATGCTTATGATGCAACCAAGCGTGATTCGATCATTGGTATAGGAGGCGGAGCCGCACTCGATGTGGCACGCGCTATTGTTTTGCGTGTAAACCATCGTGAAAATTTATTCAAATACGATGACCTTATTGGAGGCGATGTTTATGTAACCAATGAAGTTCCTCATTTTATTACAATTCCAACCACAGCCGGAACGGGAAGTGAAGTAGGAAGAAGCGCAATCATTGCCGATGATGAAACCCACCAAAAGAAGATTCTGTTTGCTCCTAAATTATTAGCTAAAATTATTTTTGCTGATCCCGAGCTTACGATGGATCTTCCCTCCTTCATCACAGCCGCTACCGGAATGGACGCACTCACACATAACATGGAGGCTTTCATGGCCAAGATGCCGCACCCGATGTGCGAGGGAATCGCCCTTGAAGGAATCTCGCTCATCAGTCGTTCGTTAGAGCAAGCCGTTAACAACCCTGACATGGAATCGCGCAGCAATATGTTAATTGCTTCATTGATGGGAGCGGTTGCTTTTCAAAAAGGATTAGGTGTAGTACATTCATTAGCGCACCCACTTTCTTCTTTACTAGATACTCATCATGGATTGGCAAACGCGGTTAATATTCCTTACGGGATGGAATTTAATATTCGGGGGTTAGAGAATAAATTTAAGCGTATCGCTCGTGCCCTTGAATTAAAAGAGGAAACAGGCGAAGCCGTGGTAAAATATTTATTTGATCTCAACTCCCAAATAAATATTCCGCATAAGCTTAGTACTATTGGTGTGAAGGGAGAACATATCGAAACATTGGCTGATTTAGCCATCGCTGACTTTGCACATCCAAATAATCCAAAGCCGGTAAGTCGAGAAGATTTCAAACAACTTTATTTGCGTGCATTATAATGAAACGAATAAAGATTGGCGTACTGGATTGCAGTAAATACGATGCCTATGCAAGTTGGATTTCGTCTGATCCATTTGTTGAAGCTGTCAAACTCGGCTATCAACTCAATAATCTTAAAGATGTTGAAGAGTGCGATGGCATACTCCTAACAGGCGGAGAAGACGTGCATCCTAAATTTTACAACAAGCCTGAATATTTACCGCTCTGCCATCAATTTGACATTGATGAAAAGCGTGATGCCTTTGAACTTCAAGTGTTGGAATATTCGCAAAAGAATGAAATCCCCTTGCTAGGTATTTGCAGAGGGCTACAAATAACCAATGTCTTTTTTGGTGGTTCGCTGATTCCAGATATCCCTTTCACCGGTAAACCGGATCACTCAAAGGAAGCTGATAAGGATCGGTATCACGCCATTCAAACTATTGCAGGAAGTTTGATAAGAGAAATAACAGGAGTAGAAACAGGCGAAGTAAACAGTGCGCATCATCAAAGTGCCGATCGCATTGGAAATGGATTAATCGTTTCAGGTTTGTCATCAGACGGAATCATTGAAGTAATTGAAAGAGAAAATCCCTCTGAGAAAGCTTTTCTATTACTCGTACAATGGCATCCTGAAAGGATGATCGACCAACAAAGTGTGTTAACAAAGAATATTAAGAAAGCTTTTTTAGAAAGTGTAAAGTAATTCACTAGAACAATAGAGAGAGATGAAAATCATAAACCCTGCTACCGAGGAAATCATTCAAGAGTTAACAGAAGATAGTCGTGTGAGTGTAGAACAAAAATTCTCTTCATTGAAATCGGCACAGCCTCAATGGGCAAAGGTCACCTTGCCAGAAAGGATCACCATTCTGAATAAATTTGCCGACTTACTTGAAAAAAATATTGAAGGGTTGGCCAATCTCTTAACTTCAGAAGTCGGAAAGCCCTTGCAACAAGCTAAGAATGAAATAAACGGGGCTCGCTCCCGAATTAAATGGCTTACCGAAAATGCTGAAAAGTATTTGAACGATGAGGTAATGACCCAAGATCAAAATTTGACAGAACGAATTTCCTACGAGCCCCTCGGTGTTATCGGCAATATCTCAGCATGGAATTATCCTTACCTCGTTGGTGTAAATGTTTTTGTTCCCGCGCTGCTGGCTGGCAATGCAGTATTTTATAAGCCTTCAGAGCACTCAACACTTACTGGATTAGAAATTGAAAAATTATTAAAACAAGCTGGCGTACCGGAGCATATTTTTCATGTGGCTACTGGGGCAAAAGAAGTTGGAGAATTATTGCTCGAGCTTCCACTGAACGGATATTTTTTCACCGGCTCTTACAAAACCGGAAAATATATTTATGAATCCGTTTCCAAAAAAATGGTGCCATGCCAATGTGAGTTGGGTGGAAAAGATCCATTATATGTTACCGATGATGTTACCGATGTGAAATCCGTAGCTGCAAGCACGGCCGATGGTGCCTTCTATAACAACGGACAAAGCTGTTGTGCTGTAGAGCGCATCTATGTTCATGAAAAGAATTACGATGAATATGCAAAAGAATTTGTCAAAGAGGTAAAGTCATGGAAAATTGGAAAGCCAACAGAGGCAGGAGTTTACATTGCTGCTCTGACCAGAAAAGAACAAGTTACCGTTTTAGAGGAACAAGTAGCCGATGCGTTGCAAAAAGGAGCAACGCTTGCCACAGGAGGAAAGCGAATTCATGGAAAGGGTTATTATTTTGAACCTACCGTTCTGTTAAATGTTAATCACTCCATGAGTGTAATGAGAGACGAATCATTTGGACCAATCATCGGAATTATGAAAGTAAATGGTGATGCCGAGGCTATTCACTTAATGCAAGACACGGAATACGGATTAACAGCTTCGGTCTATAGCAGAAATCAAGAACGGGCCGAGAGTGTTCTACAACAAATTAATTCCGGTACCAGCTATTGGAATTGCTGCGACCGCGTAAGTGCTGCATTACCTTGGAGTGGAAGGCAGCATTCAGGATTTGGCGCAACACTATCTCATGCAGGGCTTCGGGTCTTTACAAAACTCAAAGCATTCCATTTACGAACTTCAAATTAATTTTTTTGTAGTGATTTCGTTACTCACTCAATATAAGGATCTACGATTTTTGTTTTCCGATGATCAGCACTCCAACTAAAATCATTGCAGTGCCAATTAATTGCCCTACTGAAAACGATTCACTCAAAAAGAAATAGGCCAAAACGAGTGTTGACACTGGCCCTATACTGCCAATGATGGCAGTATTGCCCGGGCCTATTCTTTTAATTCCTTCTGTCACCAAATACGATGGTAGCACGGTTCCAAAAATTGCCATAAAGAAACTATACTCGTACACCTTTATTGGCTGATGAAAGAGAGAAACCTCAGTTGTAAAAAAGAAATGCAACAAAACTCCGACTGAAGCAAAACTCATAGCATAACTATTAAACTTAGATGCTCCAACCACCGGTATCAATCTTCCGCTTCCAACAATGTAAGTCGCATAGGTGAAAGCACATATAAAAATAAGCAGAGAGCCATACAGAAAATTCTTATTGTTTGTTGACCCTAACTCAATTTCGCTAACAAAAGCGGTTGCCAACCCGGCATAGGTAATGATCAACGCGAGCCACTGCAAAGGTTTAATCTTTTGATTAAAGATAATAGAAGACATAAGCAACACCAGCGTAGGGTAAATGAAGAGGATCAATCGCTCGATGCCGGCTGTAACATAATACAAGCCCATAAAATCAAGTAAGCTGCTGATGTAATATCCAAGGCAGCCAATGAGGGCTACATAAAACCATTGTTTCCCTGTGAACTTTACATTCTCGCTCTTCCCTGACGTGACGAAGGCAGCGACTACAAAGAATGGTAAAGAGAAAATCATTCGAAGTGCCAACAAGGTGACAGCATCGATTTGCGTATCGCGATAAGCGAGCTTTACAAAAATGGCTTTGGTTGAAAACAGAACAGCTCCCAAAAGGGCAATGAAAACTCCTGAAAAAAAATTGGATTGAGTGGACTGTTTCACAACGTCCGCAAAGATGGAAGAATTTTAAAGCGGTTCTAAGTATTCAATAGAAATTAAACTTGCAGTCATACTAACTAACAAGAGTTTTTTGTAATCTTAACTCATCAACATCTCAATATCTTCCCGCGTAAGCGACTTGATTACATTTTCTTCGTTTTGAATTAGATTTTCGGAAAGCTTGAGCTTGTGTTTTTGAAGGGTTAGAATTTTTTCTTCTACTGTATTTTTGGTGATGAACTTGTAGGTGAATACTTTTTTCTTCTGGCCAATACGATGGGCTCTATCTGCCGCTTGCGCCTCCACGGCCGGATTCCACCAGGGGTCAAGGATGAAGACATAATCGGCTTCTGTTAGATTCAGACCTAAGCCACCTGCTTTAATTGAAATCAAAAATACTTTTAAGTCGGGAGTTTTATTGAAACGCTCCACTTGCTCTTTTCGATCTGTGCTAGATCCATCTAAGTATGCAAAAGGGATCTTTCTTGTCTTTAGCATTTCTTTCACAATCTCTAAGTGTTTCACAAATTGACTAAACACTAACAACTTGTGCCCTTCCAATAAAGCATTCTCAATCATGTGTGAGATATCATCCAATTTACCGGAGGTTCCGGTATAATGTGTGTCTACCATTTTAGGATGGTTTGAAATTTGTCGCAATTTGGTGAGTCCCTCTAAAATAGTCATGCGAGAACTGTTAATCCCTTCTTTGTCGATGAGGTCAAGAATTTTATCGCGGTAGTAAGCTTTTGCTTCTTCGTATTTCTGTTCTTGCTCGGTGCTCATGTTAGTGTAGTAGATATTTTCTACTTTCTCGGGCAAATCTTTAGCAACTTGCGATTTGAGCCTGCGCAACATAAATGGTCGAATAATGCCGTTCAATTTTTTAAGCTTTGCCTCATCGGCTTTCTTTTCAATCGGAATTTGATATTCTTTTTTGAAAAATGTTTGACCCCCCAACAACCCCGGATTAATAAATGTCATCTGCGACCAAAGATCCAACGTTGTGTTTTCTAATGGAGTACCCGTCAATGTCAGTTTGAATCGTGAACGCAACTGCATCACCGCTTTGGCAATATTAGCCGTTGGGTTTTTTATCACCTGCGATTCATCTAGGATCACATAGTTGAAAAAGAATTTCTGAAGCTCATCAATATCTAACCTTGTGATACCGTAGGAAGTAAGCACGACATCATATTTGCTAAAACGACTTACATCTTTATTGCGAAGCGTACCCGTATAGGTTAGAATTTTTAGATCGGGGGTGAACTTCGAAGCTTCCATCTCCCAATTGTAAATGAGTGAAGTAGGCATTACCAACAAAGAAGTACCCGTATTTCCTTTTTCCTTTTCAGATTGAAGCAACGCTAACGTTTGCACGGTTTTACCCAACCCCATGTCATCCGCCAAACATCCACCCAAGTGAAATTCATTAAGGAAGCGAAGCCAGTTGTAGCCCGCTTTTTGATAAGGGCGAAGCGTACCAACGAAGCTATTGGGTAAATGGTAATCTTTTATTCCTGTAAATGATTGCAAGTTTCTTAGCCGCTCACTCATGTGTACTTTAGCAAGGTTGCCTTCTTCTAATTCGGTGAGTAAATTGATATGATGCTTTTTCAATACAGGTTTTTCATGGTCGCCATGCGTTTCGCTTAAGGCGAACAAGTCTCCATATTTAATTAACCAAGCGTCAGGGATGATAGCAATTTCGCCATTGGGCAACTTGAACTCTACTTTCTTTTTGATGATGAGCTTGCGCAATTCTTTGAAAGAAATCTCATACTCTCCAAATCGAATCTTTGCATGAATATCAAACCAGTCAATACTCTCTTTTACTTCTAACTCAATCACAGCCTTGCCCACAAAATACTTTTTGTCGCGGTTCTCAGGCTGGCTCACTTCAAAACCAAGATTCAATAAGTTCACACGATTCTCATTCAGCCACGAAAATGCGTGAGCTTTTTCTACCGCACACCTAAATCCCCGCAAGGGAAGACCCAACTTGGTCAATGTATGTGCCGCCTTCTTTTCAGAATCAATGTCGCGCTTAACGCGGTGAAAGACATAGTCGTTATCTTTCTTTTCAACCGTTACGCTTACCAAGCCAAAAGCATCTCCGCGAAACTTGTGCTTGCCATAACGGAAGGATAGATCGAATACAATTTTTCCTGCTTCGTCATCAGAAGGACCTTCTTCTCCGCCTTCAAAAAGTGCGGGTGATGATTTTTGATTTGCCGGAGGGAGCTCTGAAATGGTCAGCACCGGATGCGGTTCAAATTCGTGCTTGGTAATTTCAAAGCCATACGCTTCAATATCATCAAAAGAAGCAATGAGTGGCGCAACAAAACGATTATAATAAGTCTCTTCTAAATTCTTTGGGATAACTACATGCGCCTTGTTCAAAAACGGTTGGAGTTTTTTTCCGTCTACAAACTTTTCAAACCCGTATAGCTTCCCATTGAACACCATCCAGGCGGGTTGTCTACAAGTGAGGTAAGCGGCAGGATTAGGAATCTCTACCTTTTTACCATTGTAGGTTATGGTTGGGTAGTAATTGGTGCTTTCTTCCCCACGCTGAAAATGAAATTGAATGCTGGCACGATTTTCCAGTACTTCCAACTTGCGCCAAGTGGGTTCGCCATCGTTTCCCATCTCAAAAAGCATTTTGCCTTTCATCTTTTCAAGCACAGCGGCTCTACGTTTTTCCATGTAAGCCTCAATCTGCTCTTGAAGCAACGCATCGCCCTTTTCCTTGTTGAAGACTTTGCTGAAGAACTCTTCAGGCTTCATTATTTTTTTTGAAAAATGTTTCAGAACGGCATCCTGATTCATACTGTCCATCATATCAATCAGCTCAAAATCACGAGCGTCCAATCCCTTCGAAAATTCACGGGCATTTTTGGCCGATATATTTTGATGCTGATAGGTGAGTTTGCCTTTTTCGTCCAGATGGACAATGAAAGATTCAAAAATATAGCCCAAATACTCGTGCTGATAGAGTGAATAGATGATCTGAAAAGGCTGTGCTGACGATACTTTCATAGATGTGAACTGATTGAGTTCGTCCTATTCTTTATTTTCAAAACGTATCGAAAGCAATCACTTGAGTCATTTTCAAAAGTTTTCAGAATAAGCCGACTTGCAAATTAGTCAATTAAGATCAAATAATTTTTGATATTTTGGAGAATTTCCTACACATTCATTACATCCTAAAGCTGAACGGTAGAAGAAGAACGGGAAGCCAATGAGGCCGGGTAAAAGGAGATGAGGAAAGTGATAGCCACAATTACCGAAGAGGTGGTGATAAAATCAATGAACTTTAGTTTGACAGGATAGTTGTTGACCAGAGCATTTTCCATGCCCATACCGACCAGTCCAAAATGATCTTGCAACCAGCAAATAGTGCCTCCTAAGGTTAATCCAATGGCGGCACCTAAGAAAGCAACTAACGCACCTTCGGTTAAAAAAATTCGCCTGATCATACTGCCGTTTGCACCCACAGCGGAAAGAACCGCTATGTCTTTTTTCTTGTCGATGACCAGCATCATCAATGAAAAGAAAATATTAATAGAAGCCACCAAGATGAGCATAGTAAGTGCTATGAAAACAAAAAGCTTTTCCGTTTTCATTAGTTTATACAGATCCTTGTGTTGCTCTTCATTGGTTAGCACAGAAAAGCGGCTGCCCAGAATTGAGCTGATTTGCTTTTGAATGTCTTGAATGTCTGTACCCGATATTGCTTTTACTTCTAGCGAAGTACGTTTGGTATCATAGTCGAGCAAATCGCGAGCAAAATCAAGGGGCAGGAAAATATAATTTTCATCATAATTTTTTTCGATCGAAAATACCGAACCTGGTTCAATATCTCTGCGCGAATAAAGTTGTGAAATATCAAGTGTTGAAGCGTTGGCATTTTTAATATAAAAAATCTGAAGAGGATAAATGTTGCCTTCCACGGCAATCGATAATGCATATTGAACGCCTCTCCCTATGATTGCATAGTTAATTCCTTTATCGTGTAAGCGCAGTTTGCCGTCAACAATATGATCGTCAAGTCGATGTTGATCCAAAAAATTATCGCTTACTCCCTTGATAGTGACTACCATGTCGGCATCACGGTAGCGAGCATATGCATAATCTTCAATTACCTCTGTAACAACCTCAACTCCCTTCACTTCTTTTATAGAATAAAGCAGCTTTTCATCTACCGAAAATGACTTTCCTTTAACGGCCTCAATTTTCAACTCCGGATCGAACGAAGAATTTAGGGAGCGGAGCAAATCTTCCAACCCATTGAACACGGAAAGCACAATAATTAATGCAGCCGTAGAAAAAGCAACGCCAATTACTGATAGGATAGAGATAATATTAATGAAATTCCTCTTCCTCTTAGAGAGAAAATATCTTTTGGCAATGAAGAGAGAGAGATTCAAGAAATTTCAGTTAAACGACATTGGTTTCTACATCACAAATCGTCCTTTGGTATATTCAAATTCTTAAGGATTTCTTCCATGCGCAAAGCGCTTTCCTCCACTTCATCAATGTAAAATACTAATTCGGGCACAATGCGCGCTTGGTTGCGGATCTTGTTACCTAAATCTCTGCGAATTTCACCCTTTCTTAAATTTATTTTAGCGAGCAAAGCATTTTTATCCTTTGCCAACGACATGCTCAAATAAACTTTCGCAACGCTTAGATCGGGGCTCATCTTCACTTCGGCAATGGTGATGAAAGCTCCTTCAAGAATATTCCCTTTTTCTTTCAAAAAAATGTCACTAAGCTCTTTTAAAATTAGTTTGCTATATTTCTGTTGCCTTACCGTGCCGCTCATAGAGCAAAGATAGTTTTAAATTACGAAGTTAGGTAAATTGCCCTTCGTCCTTTTATGCTCAACGGTTTCTTATAACTTTGGGCTTTTAGACGACCCCCATGCTCCGCTTTTTTCGATTTAATGATCCGTATCGTTTGCTGGTTGTGTTCCTTATTATCATACTGGTCAGCTTGCCGCTTTTCATTTCCCCTTCTGCTATTACCCTTCAAGAATTAAAAAGTATGTTGGTTGGTGAAGCACTCAATGATGGGAAGACTTTATACCTTCAATTAGTAGATGATACGGCACCTCTTACCGCTTGGATTTTTGGATGGGTGGAAATAATCGCTGGTCGATCAATAGGCGGAAGGCAGGTGCTGGCACTGATACTAATTTTTTTTCAAGCTGCTTTCTTCGCGATTCTTTTGATCAACAATCGGGCATATAATGAGAACACTTATTTGCCTGCTCTGATTTTTGGAATACTCTCATTCTATTCCTTCGACCTTTTTTCGTTTTCATCTGAATTGCTAGGCTCTACTGTTTTACTATTTGCGCTAAATAATTTATTCAAGGAAATCGAATTCAGAGTGCAACGTGATGAGACCTTGCTCAACCTCGGAGTCTATCTGGGAATTGCTTCGCTGCTGGTTTTTAGTTATTTCACTTTTGCGGTAGGCACACTTCTTATTCTTTTCGTCTTCACCCGCATGACGATGCAAAAAACCTTCCTATTACTTTTTGGTTTTGCTCTCCCGCACTTGCTACTAATCTCCTTCTATTTCTTTTGGGATAATCACATGGCACTTTTTCAAAATTTTTACGGATATAACTTTACTTTCATTACACATCGGGTTGTAGACATGAAATCAATTCTACTATTGGGATTAGTACCCTTAACATATCTAATCTTCTCATTAATCATGCTGAATCGTGAAGCACACTTTACTAAATACCAATCTCAACTTTTACAGGTGATGTTTCTATGGCTTTTAGTGGCAACAGCGGAAGTCATCATCACCCGGAAGCGAACACCTCACAGCTTCTTTACTTTTATTCCCCCGTTGGCTTACTTTATCAGTCATTATTTGCTGCTGATTCGCAGGAAGAGAGTAGCAGAAATGATGCTCTGGATTTTTATGATAGGAATTGTGTCGATGGCTTGGGCGAGTAGAACTAACAAGATTAAAGCGATCGATTTTTCTGGATTATTTATAAAAAATCAACCCGCGTATAAACAAATACAAAATAGGCGAATTATGGTTTTGGGAGATCAGTTTGAATTGTATCAGCAAAATAAATTGGGCGGCTATTTTTTGAACTGGGAGTTAGCCAAAGACATTTTTAAAAACCCAGATTACTTCGAGAATATTATTTTGGTGGATAGGTCTTTTCAAAAAGATGCACCCGAAGTAATTGTAGATCAAAATAATTTGATGCAACCCTTCTTTGACCGGATTCCCAAATGGCAATCAAAATATAAAAAAGAGGGAGACCTATATTTTAAAGTCAGCAACTAATTTTATCAACCCGTGTAGCATGTCTGCCGCCCTCAAATACAGAGTGAAGAAATTTATCCACTATTTTCTCGGCCAGCTCCAATGAAATGTGCCGAGAAGGAATACAAAGCACATTGGCATTGTTGTGAGTACGGGCTAGTTCGGCCAGTTCTTCTTTCCAACAAATAGCAGCCCGAATATCCTGATGTTTATTGGCTGTCATAGCTACCCCATTGCCGCTACCACAAATCAGCAATCCCAGATCAAATTCTTTTTTTTCTACAGCGTTGGCCACCGGGTGAGCAAAATCCGGATAGTCGGCAGAATCCGAACTATAGGTTCCAAAGTCTTTGGTAACATATCCCTTTTTATCAAGCCATTTTTTTAAATGCTCTTTGTATTCAAACCCTGCGTGGTCGGCTCCTATTGCTATTTTTTCCATCCTTTTTATTGTTGGTCAGCACGTAGCTCGGCAGCTTCGGCTTTTTGTTTACGCTTTACTACGATTGTTGAAATAAAAATACTGATTTCAAACAGGAAATAAAGGGGTAATGAGATCACCGTTAAGCTAAAAGGATCACCCGATGGAGTGACTATGGCGCCTAATATTAAAATTACAAGGATAGAATGTTTTCTATACTTACGCATCAATTGTGGCGTAACGATCCCCACTTTGGAAAGAAAATAAATAACAACAGGGAATTGAAAGAGAAGGCCACATCCTAAAACTAAACTTGAGATTGTTGAAACGTAAGAGGTGATATCAAACTCATTCGAGATCATCGAGCTGATGGAATAGGTTGCCAAAAACCAAATCGTCATTGGCGACAGGATGTAATATCCAAATAGTACACCCGCCATAAACAAGAACGAGATGGCAACTACAGCTCCTTTAGAAAATTTACGCTCTTTCGTTTGAAGGCCTGGTTTTACAAAAGCCCATAACTCCCAAACTACATAGGGAAAGGCAACAATGAGGCCGATCACAAAAGAGGCCGTCAGCGACATCATAAACTGACCTGTCATGTTTCGGCTTTGCACCTTAAATGGCAGATCCTTAACACAAAGATCTTCAATGCCTGTGAGTTGACTCAACTCACACATGTACCGAAAGGAGGGAAAATCTAATTTGGCTGGCGCAAAGACAACAAATTCAAAAATTTCTCGAATAAAAACGAAAGACACGATCATCAAAATAAAAGTGACCCCCACCGACCTCACTACGTGCCAACGTAGCTCCTCCAGGTGATCGAGGAAGGACATTTCTTTTTCTTCAGACATTTAAAGTGCGTAATAATTTTTGCGTGGAGGAAAATAGTTAAGAGTACAAAGGAAACTTCTTCATGAAAGCATTCACCTTGCGTTTTACCGCCTTCAAGTGTTTTTGGTCTTCTGGTTTTTGTAAGGCTTCGTCAATTAATTCAACAATTTTTGCCACATCTTTTTCTTTCATGCCACGGGTGGTAACGGCTGGCGTACCAATGCGCATACCGGAAGTAATCATGGGCGATTGGGTATCAAACGGCACCATGTTTTTGTTGATCGTGATGTCTGCCTGGATCAATGCTTCTTCCGCTAATTTTCCCGTGAGGTTTTTAGAACGGAGGTCGATTAACATCAAATGATTATCCGTACCTCCCGAAATAATTTTATATCCTTTTTCTACAAATGCTTGCGCCATGGCTTTCGCATTCTTTGCAACTTGCACAATGTATTCTAAGTATTCGTCTGTCAAGGCTTCACCAAAGGCAATGGCCTTGGCAGCAATGACATGTTCTAACGGACCGCCTTGGGTGCCTGGGAATACACCTGAATCTAAAACAGAACCCATTTTTCTCAATTCACCCTTTGGGGTTTTCAAACCAAAAGGATTTTCAAAATTTTTGCCAATCATAATCAATCCACCCCGCGGCCCTCTCAAAGTTTTATGCGTGGTTGTGGTAACGATATGACAATGCTCCATCGGATCATTCAGCAAGCCTTTGGCAATTAATCCGGCAGGGTGAGAAACATCGGCTAGCAACAAGGCTCCTACACTATCAGCAGCTTGCCGCAGTTTTTTATAATCCCAATCACGACTGTATGCAGAAGCTCCACAGATCACCATTTTTGGTTTTTCGCGAAGTGCAATTTCAAGTATTTTGTCAAAGTCAATTAAGCCAGTCTCTTGTTCTACACCGTAGAATGAAGGTTGGTATAATTTTCCTGAAAAATTGACAGAAGAACCATGAGTCAAGTGACCACCATGAGAAAGATCGAAGCCTAAAATCTTATCGCCAGGCTTCAAGCAAGCCAACATTACAGCAGCATTGGCTTGTGCCCCTGAATGAGGTTGCACGTTCGCCCATTCCGCCCCAAATAATTCTTTGATCCGGTCAATAGCCAACTGTTCCACTTCATCCACCACCTCGCAACCACCATAATATCGCTTGCCTGGCAGGCCTTCGGCATACTTATTAGTAAGCACAGAACCCTGAGCCTTCATAACTTGTGCCGAAGTAAAGTTCTCAGAGGCAATCAGTTCAATGCCATGCTCTTGGCGTTGCTTTTCCTTTTCAATCAGGTCGAAGATAATTTTATCTCTTTTCATGCGTTAGTATTTATTTCTTTTAGGTCGCATGAAATGGCCAGAATTATCATTCTGTTGGGTGTACCTAAGGTTAAATGGCCATTTCATGGTTACGTAGATATAAGCGGGGCAAAAATAAGCGAAGTGGATGAAATTAAAGAGTGATTCAAAGGATAAATGAATCATTTCGTAATTCTATGTATAAAAAATTGAATCTACTTTCTAAAACAGGTACGCCCACTTTTATTTACTTTGCAGCACGTATCAATATCAATAGAAGTTAAGACCATAAGTTAGCCTAACAGCGGTGAAAGTAAAAAATGATATGATGTTGGCTACCGACAAATGGCCACCAATGATATTGGATAAGGGTTTAAAAATTGATTCCACGGGTGGGCATGGCCCTATTAAATATTCAGTTCAGGAATATATTCCAAAGGAGTCTATCCAATTTAAGTTTGCCAAACCAGAAGGGGTTAATGGCTTTCACAAATTTGAAATTTCTCAAATTACTGATCAATCCACGTTGCTTAAACATACCATTGAAATGAATGCCGTAGGTTCAGCAATATTAAAAATGGACGTTGGCCTTTTGATAAAATTGAAAATCACTTTTCCCTAATTAAAAAAAGTACAAATTGGAATTTTTGGGTACTATTTTTAAGGGGAATGTTGAGGCCTAAAGCAAAAATAAAAAACAAGGAAACTAGATTAGGGAATTAAAAAGACCAGAGCTTTTTTATTTTATAGGTGGCAGAATATTTTTAAAGGTTATTATTTTTACACTTCAATTAGCAACCGGACTCGTGAATACCTTTTGAAAAAGTGACGTGTTATCAATTAAGATTTCTCCTGAACAATCTAATTCGTTTTTAAAGGTCAGAGCCCCTAAAACAGCTTGATCAATGAAAATAGGGACGTATAATTTACTACCCTCAGCCCAAATCTCTGATTTTCTAATCTTGCCAATAATTGGCGTGGACTGAAGAGGGACTTTAATGTATATCATCGTACAGGTATCTCGAATTAAAAAACTTTCATCAAATGAAAGTGTCGTAAAAGCTTTTTGTCTTTCAAGATGTACAGTCGTAGAAAGTGTTCTTGGTATTTTAAAAAAATAGCTGGACACAACTATCAAAACTGCCAGAACTAACATAGTAAGGAAGCCATAAGAAGTTATCCAGCGTGGAATTGGCTCAAGAAATAGCTCAGTCTTGTTATCATGTACTACTTTATACTCATTCATCACCAAAAGGTTAATCACCAAGCTCTAACTGATTCTTGACCAGATTATAGTAAAAGCCACGTAGGCGCACAAGTTCGTCATGATTCCCAATTTCAACTATTTCGCCCTTGTTCAATACCACTATCTGATCTGCATTACGAACTGTACTCAATCTATGAGCAATTATTATTACTGTCTTCCCAACAAAAAACTTATCTAAGTTTTCCATAATTGTTCTTTCATTCTGAGCATCTAATGAACTTGTCGCCTCATCAAAAAACAGAAATTCAGGATTCTTATAGATAGCTCTTGCAATCAAAATCCTTTGCTTTTGTCCTGTGCTCATACCCAGTCCTGCATCTCCAATTTTCGTATCAAAGTGTAGTGGTAGTTCCAAAATAAAATCGCCAATACATGCCGCCTCTACAGAATTTACCAGACGCGCATTATCATTGGACTCATCACTCATAACCACATTTCTCTTGATGGTATCCGAAAATATGTGACCCTCTTGCATTACTGTACCACACTTATCCCTCCACCATTCGCTTGAATATGATTCCAAGTTACGCCCATTGAGAATGATTTCTCCTCCATCTGGAGCGTAAAACTTCAGAAGAAGTTTTAACATGGTGGTCTTTCCACTACCGCTACTACCTACAATTGCTGTTATTTTACCTTCTGGAATTTTGAGATCTATGTTTTTTAAAACCTTATCGTGATGCGGCCCCATGTAACCAAAGCTCAGATTTCTAAATTCGAGCCCGCGAAATCCTCTTTGAATTGTAGACTCTTCAGTCAATTGTGATTCCCTTTCCTCAATGGGTTCTGTATAGACTTCGTTCATCCGTTCCAGTGCGATAACCGTACCTTGAAAGTTATTAATAAATCTTACAAGCTCTTTAATGGATACGTTTAATTGACCTACGACATAAGAAATCGCTAACATCGCACCAAGGGTAAATTCACCATGGACAACGCTGGAAGCAGCAAAAAACATTATTAAGATGGTTCGTACCTGATCAAAAAAATCCGCTCCTATTCTTTGAAATTGATCTAATGACAGCGTTGACACATCTACTTTAAATAACTTAACCTGCACTTCTTGCCATTCCCATTGCTTGAACTTTTCAAACCGATTTACCTTAATCTCTGGCATATTATTTACCATTTCGAAAAGTTTGTCATTGGCATTTGATAACTCACGGAAACGCCAATAATTCAGAGCTCTTCGCCTTTTCATAAATAGTAGTGTCCAACTCACAGATAGGCAACTGCCAATTAAAAAAATGGCAAAGATCAATTTATTGTAGTAAAACAAAACTCCTGAAAAAACTAATAAATTAATAAGTGTGAAAATTGTAGTTAAAAGTGTTGTCGTTATAAAGTCCTCAATTATCCGATGATCCTGCATTCTTTGCACCAAATCACCTGGCATTTTGGATTCAAAAAATTTCATCGGAAGCCTCATCATTTTTGTCAGGTAGTCCGCAAGGATTGAAATATTAATCCTTGCACTGATGTGCGTTAAAAGTTGACTCCTTATAATATCTGAAATAACACCAGTAACAAAGATGAATAATTGAAAAAGAAGGATCAAAGCAATAAAGTTCATATCCTTACGATCGACTCCAAAATCAACTATACTTTGAGTAAGGAATGGAAAAAGTAGGGAGATAAGTACAGCAAGAGCCATAGATATCACGACTTGAATGTAATTCTTCCTGAACGTTAAGAAGTAGTGCGAGAGAAACTGTATTGGTGATTTTTTATTTTTAATTGAATCAACCTCATTCATTGCATAGAACGCAGGAGTCGGCTCGATAAATAATGCGAAACCTTTTTTTCCCTCTCCAATCCAATAAGATTTGAATGTTTCTTCATCTAACCTGACTTTTCCTCTTCCAGGATCCGCAATGTAAAAAAACACTTTACCTCGCTTTTTAGAGATTTTATACAGTACTACAAAATGATCTTTGTCCCAAAAAAGGATAGATGGCAAAGTTGCTTTCTCAACTAGGTAGTTTACCGATAGTTCCCCAATCAAGGTTTTAAATCCCAGGGTCTCGGCAGCCTTTCCTAAATTAAAGATGCTTACACCTTGTCGATTTAAATAGCTTATTTTTCTTAGGTAGTGGATTGAATAATTTTTGCCGTAGCTAGTGGCAATCATCTTCAAACAAGCTGGTCCACAATCAATAGAATCATGTGGGCTGAAATATTTCATCTATAATTACAACAGCTGTTTAATATCAGCCCTCGAAAGTACATATCCAAGAGCCAAGCGCTCCTTAATATTAAATTTAAAACTTGGACACGCCCGCAAGTCTTCATGCCATGACTTTGGACAAGCACCACCGCAAACTGGAAACAACTTACATGTATGGCATGGAAATTTATCTGTAAGGATCGTGTCGTTCCAGTCGGAAAGTGGTCGTTGTGTACGGATCTCATTTTGTGATTTAAGATTCCCAAGCACATAAGGTGTATCTTTATAGTTGTCTGTGTATGAAACTTCAGTACAATTGAAAACATTCCCATATGCATCGTACATCTCGGAATCAGGTGAGACAGCCATGCAAACTTGCTTGTGCCTTTTCGGAAGGACACTTGTAGTGAACCCAGCTTTCAACATCTCAATATACCAATCGATTTCTTTTTCTGCGAACTCTTCTTTTGTAAGAGAACTCTTATGCGCGTCATTACCTCCCCAAGAATAGACGCCTATGGGATAAAAATAGGAAATCTTTGTATGAAGGTCATTTTCTGCTAAGAGATTAATTAAAGGTGAAACACCATTCCAATTCTTTTTGTCAACGTTACACCTAATTGAGATCGGACAATTAAGTTCCCTAAAATCCTTTCTGTTCAGGATTTTAGAAAGATTTTTAAAGATTAGATCAAATGACTTTCCCCCCTCCTTTGTATAGCGGTGCTTGTCATGATACTCGCTTGTCCCATCTAATGTTACCTCTATTTTACGGACACCTAACAAGGTAACTAATTCTTCAAATATGTTGGGCTTCAGACTTAACCCATTAGTCACAACCGCAGAGCCATAGCTCATATTATGGCTATGCGCAATTTCCATCATCTTTGGAGTAAGCTCTCGCATTTGGGGTAGAGCCATTAAAGGCTCTCCTCCAAACCATCCAATGTATAAGCTTTTGAACTTACCGCTCGATGCTTTTTCGTTAATTCTTTCTAGAAGCGGTTCATAATAATCTCTTGTCAAATTAGTTTTTGTATGGTTCTGTCCACAATAGTAACACCCTAGTTGACAGTTAGCAGATGGTTGGATTACTGTATATAATTCGGTTGAAGAATTTACTTCTAATTTATTCTCGTTTCGAATTTCCAACAGCTCGTCTTCCTCAATATCAACCAAACCTTTTGCCCCCAGAAGCATTTCGATAGTTTGCTCAGGGACTATGTTAAACAGACCTTCTAACAAATTGGACTTCAGTTCTTTGCTTACGATGAAAGACTCCCCTGTTCGCGTACAAAACAAAATCGATTCACCCCTTAATGAAAATGAAGTTATCATATTATACTCTTTTTTCTGAAGAAGTTAATAAAACTATTCATACCTTAGGGTCTGAGAAGGATTTATCAAAGCCCCCTTGACCGTATGATAACTTATGGTAACCATCGCGACAATTGTAAAGATTAGAAAGATTTCAGCATAAATCACCCAATCTAATGTAATTTGAAATGCAAAATTCCTGAGCCAATCATTCATAACATAGTACGAAGAAGGAACAGCTATAAAAAATGAAATACAAAGCATAGCAAGATATCGAGTATTAAGTAAGAGAATGAGATCGAAAGTCGTTGACCCCAAGGTCTTCCTTATCCCAACTTCATGATACCTACGAACTGTGTTTATTCCAGCCAAACCAAATAGCCCTACACAAGCTATAACCCAGGCAAAAGCCGTAGATATTGAAATTATTCGATTCCATCGTTGGTGAGATTCATATTGCTTGGCTACATCATTTTCAAGAAAAGAAACCTCAAATGGTTTTCCAGGATTGACATCATCCCATATCCTTCTCAAACCAGTAATTATGTTTGCAATGTCTCCCGAAAACCGAACCAATACAGTTTGAAGAGGCCCAGCTGTTTTATGGTTCATTGTCAAAAAAAGCGGTTCTACGGGACGTTCCAGTGAGCGGAAATGGAAATCTTTAACAATCCCAATAATCTCCGAACTATCTGAACGCGCGCCCCATATTAATTTGTGATCCAATGGGTTGGCAGGCATACCCATAGCAAAAGTCTCGTTAATGATTATTGAGGATTCATCTGTTTTTCTGGTTTCATCAAAATTTCGTCCTGCAACTACTGTCAATCCTAGTGTTTTTATGTAGTCTGTATCCACAGAATAAACCTTAGCCGAATTTTTTTCATCTCGAGAATTAACATAGCCCATACTTGAAATTCCTTTAAAAAAAGATCTTGATACCCCAGCCACCGAAATAACCCCTGGCATCTGAAGCACCCTGTGTTTAATCTTTTCTACTGTTGCAGTTGCCTCGGGACGAGCTGCATATGTTGGAATACAGATTACCTGTTTTCTGTCAAATCCTAAATCCTTCGAATTAATGAATTTCATCTGTTGCAACATAACCATAGCACAAACTGCTAGGAACATTGACAGCGAAAATTGAAGAACAACTAAACTAGAGATAAGGCCAGTTTTAATCCTGTAACTAAACTGACTTTTTAGTATTGTTGCCGGGTTAAGAGACGAGAGTAACAAAGCTGGGTAAAAACTACTTAAGGCTGTGATTGTCAAACCTATGGAAAAAAAGGCGAGTACATCAAAGTAACTGAAATCAAATGCTATTTTCTTTCCAATGATATCATTAAACTTCATCGATAAGACTGCTAACAATATCAATCCTAATAAGCTAGCGATAACCGTATGACCAAAAGATTCTAAAATAAATTGGAACACTAGATGTTGGCGACTAGCACCATTTATTTTTCTAACACCAACTTCTTTACCTCTTGAGGTCGCCCTAGTCAAGGCAACGGAAACAAAATTTATGCACGATATTAAAATGATTATTGCTACAATTCCAGACAAAATATAGATGTTCTTAACTGAGCTGGTTCCTTCCCAAGGTATACGTGTATTCGAGTGAATAAATGGTAACTTCGTCATAGTTAGATGATAGACAACATCGATAGTGCCAGGAATCGCTAAAATATCCCTTAAGTCTGCTATATGTTCTTTCATTACCATTTGAACAAGCCGATTCAGCTTATTAACAAATATGTCCTCAGGAGAGCCATTCCTTAAGAGTACAAAAAAAGAATAGGTATATTCATTCCAAAGATCTGAATAGTCTTTGTAGTAACTACTGCTCTCAATAGGAACAAGGATTCTAAAATTTATACTTGAGTTAATTGGTGGGTCATCAATGACCGCGGAGATTTTATACAATTCTTCACCATTAGAGTCGATCAAAATCAATTTTCCAATTGGATCTTCATTTTTAAAATATTTATCGGCTGTAGATCTTGTTAGAACTGCTGATAAATTATTCTCGAACGGGTTATTGGAATTTCCCTTAACTATGATAAAAGAAAACATTTTAAAGAAACCACTATCAACGTAAGTAATCTTCTCGGCAAATGCCTTAGTGTCATATTTAACAACTGCATCACTATAACTATTAATAATTCTTGACGAAGATTGAATCTCAGGAACTTGAGTTCGTATCGCTCCAATTAAAGGGGCAGATAATTCCGAGAAACCACGAAACTTATCAGTCCCCGTTGCATTCTGATTGTAGAGGTTTGACTCAATTCTGAAAATCCGATCCTTGTATTCATGAAGCTGATCAAAATTACTCTCACTCTTAATAAAAATATAAATCAAGCCGCTAAAACATATCCCAAGGCTCAGGCCAAATATGTTGATGATTGTAAATGTTTTTGATGATTTGAGATTCCGAATAAAGATTAGAGATAAGGTCTGCAGCATAATGTGGATTAGTTTATATGCATAACTGAGATTAAAGCAAGGATGCCGAAGGGGGTTCTATTTCAACGGAAAGGTTATCTCAGTTGTTGTCCACGTCTTTCTCCATTCTGTTCCAAACTTTTCATCTAGGTATTGCTTTACAATCTTATTGTAAGCGTGGCATTTCATGAAGACAGTGAATCCTTCTCTTGAGTAGAGGTTAGTCCCTGACTCATATATATATTGTACTCCAAATTTTGATTTCATATCCTTCTGCATTTTTCGACTTTCCTTTTGAGTTAGGGGGAAGTCCACTGACATCCAGTAAAGCATTAGTCGATTGCTCTTGATGTCATCACTAGCCAGTCGTTCACAACTTTGGATTTCACTTTCAGAAAGAGGTCTGTACTTAGAATCAAGGCAAAATTTAAGCATCGTCAAATTCCCGCTAACATGAATGATTGTGTCTGCGTTGAAGGGGTCTCCAAATCCAGCAACCAATTTATAGTCATCTTCAACCAAGTTGTCAACTCGGCATTCACCGCTAGAATCTAGAACTGCTACAAAATCTTGACCATTTGAGAGTCTGGTCAAGGTTACTTTAGCTCTAACTGGAAGTTGCGAAAGATTAATTGTATGATAGCAGTCAAATAACAATTGAAATCTGAATGCAATATCTTGTGATAAAGCATAACTTAAAAAAAATGAAAATACAATTGTCAGGAGCTTTCTCATTCTTAGTCTATTTCATCTATACTTTATAAAAAAGAATTTAAATCAAAAATAACTGAAAATTCGATAGAAAGGTAATTGGTAATTGCAAGGCCAAGCACTTCACTACCGAATGGTTTTTCTACACTCATTGTACATCAAAGATACTTTAAAACTCTCATCTTATGATGTCACTATAACAAAAATAGGTAGTATTCTGATTGTATCTCTCAGACATGTAAATCTATTAAATCTGCAGCATAAAAAAAGTGCCACAAATTTGAAATTTCTCAAATTACGGATCAATCCACGTTGCTTAAACATACCATTGAAATGAATGCCGTAGGTTCAGCAATATTAAAACGGATGTTGGTTTTTCGTTGGCTTCACGATGCCTACATTGTATTGAGATAGCAAAAGATAATTCAAAGTTTAAATGGATTAGTTATCAATTCCCTAATCTAGTTTCTTTTTTTCCCTTGGCCTCAACAATCCCTCTTAAAAATATTACCCAAAAATTCCAATTTGTACTTTTTTTATTTGGAGAAAAATGATTTTCGGTTTTATCAAAAGCATCCTATTTTGTACAGAATATGATTTGTAGTGCTTCACACAGATCGGAATTATTTTCAATGCCGCTAACACAGATTATTACCAACTTCCGCTACTACCACCCCCATCAAAACTCCCGCCTCTCCCCGAAAAACTGCTTTTATTTGATGAGCTATCGAAAGAGGAACTTGAGTTACGAATAGGCTTATTGGGCGATGGGCGCGAAGAACTTGTTGCAACGTCATTTCCTTCAGTTGCAAAGGAATAAATAAGTAATCCTATGCAACCGAGGCCGAAAACTATTCCAAAAATAATCCAGCCTGTATTGTCCTCGGCATCAGTTGCCTCGCTCTTATATTCACCAGCAATCGCTTTTTGGATAGCGTTGATTCCTGAAATTACTCCTTCATTGTAATCATTCCTGCGAAAATTGGGAGCTACTTCATTTCGAATGATTCGGCTGCTTTGCGCATCGGTAAGAACTCCTTGCAACCCTTGACCCACCTCGATTCGCATTTGGTGATCTTCAACAGCAATTAAAAAAAGAACCCCATTGTCCTTTAATTTGGTGCCCAGTTTCCATTTTTCCGCAACGCGTAAAGTGTACGTTTCAATTGGTTCTCCCTCTAATGAAGGAATGATCAATAGTGCGATTTGATTGGAAGTTGAATCCTCAAAGATCTTTAGCTGTTGCTCTAAACTTTCAATCGTTTCTTGTTTCAAAACGTTGGCCTCGTCATGCACCCGCTGACCCCAGAGCTCGGGTATCGGTTTTTGCGCGAATAAGAATCCGCTGAGAAAAATAAGAAAAAAGGTCAGAAGAAATTTTACCCTTAACTCTATTACCATTCTACCTAAATTCCTTATCACAAATTCTCCGTTTTAATCACCATCCTCCGCTACTCCCTCCACCACCAAAGCTTCCACCACCACCAGAAAAACTGCTTCCACTACCGGAAGACCAACCACCACCGCCAGAACTCCAACTACTACCCGACCCACTACCACTTCCGCCAGACTGCCACTTCAATAAGGTTCTTCCACTCTTAACAATCCACCACCTGAGAAGCGGGTAGAGAATTACATAACCAAAGAAAATGTACCAACTGAATATCAAGCCCATAAAGAGGGCATAGAATGGAATTAAAAAAGCATAAAGCGCCCACGTCATTCCTCCTTTAGAGAAAAGCCCTATACTTGAAAATATTCCAAGAAAAATAAAAAGGCAAGAGCCAATAACAATTTTTGTAATCAAGTCCATCGAATCGAAATCATTAGAATTATCACTTTCAGCTGCCGCATACTCGCCACCGATTGCTTTGATAATTGAATTGACAGCAGCAATCACTCCTGCATCATAATCGTTTCGCCTAAAGGCAGGAGCCATTTCATTTCGAATGATACGATTGCTTTGTGCATCGGTTAGCACCCCTTCTAAACCAAGTCCTACTTCAATGCGCATTTTGTGATCATCAATGGCTATTACCAATAGTACCCCATTATCCTTTTTTTCCGTCCCTAGTTTCCATTTTTCAGCCACACGTATAGAATACTCTTCTATTGCTTCTCCATCCAGCGTTTGGATAATTAAAACGGCTATCTGATTGGATGTTGAATCTTGATAAATTTTAAGTTGCTTCTCTAATTGGTCAATGGTCTGTTGGCTTAAGACCTTGGCATCGTCATGTATCCGCTGGCCCCAAAGTTCGGGGAGTGCTTTTTGCGCGAATAAAAAAGAATGCGTGAGGATTAAGAATAAAGCTGCAAGAAATCTTATTGGTGTACACATGATAAATTCTATATCCTAAATTCTGTTGTAAATATCACCACGAATCGCTTGATCCTCCACCGCCTGAAAATCCACCACCACCCGAATCAGAGCCGGAACCCCACGAGCTGGAACTTCCACCAAATCCACCACTACCCAATAATGCACCAGCGGCCCAATACCCACCCATGCCACCGCCACCGCCTTTCTTGCGAGAGAGAGCCGCTATAATTATAATGATCAATATTACCGTTGACCAAGGTGAACGACCTCCGCGTTTTCGGTTGAGTTGCGGTGGATCTGTATTTACATACTGTCCTTTAATAGCCTGAATAATGGCTATCGACCCCGTTAAAATCCCTTGATCATAATTTCCTGTGCGAAAGTTAGGGGCTACTTGATTTCTGTTAATACGACTTGAAAGTGCATCGGTCAATACTCCCTCTAATCCGTAGCCTACTTCGATGCGCATTTTGCGATCTTGTATAGATACTAAAAATAAAACACCATTATCTTTTTTCTCTTGCCCTAATTTCCATTCTTGAAATACGCGTACTGCATATCCGTCTATATCTTCTCCTTCCAGCGAAGGCACAATTAGAACGGCAATCTGATTGGAGGTAGAGTCTCTTTCGGCCTTAAGGATACTCTCTATTTGCGCAATGACAGCTGGAGACAACACATTTGCCTGATCATGCACCCACACACCACCATGGCTTGGCACTTTCAATTGGGCATAACTCGTAACACAAACCAGAAAGAAAAAAAATATGCTTGTTGTCTTCTTGATAAAAGGAATCATCGTATTCAGGGGAAGCGCTATAGAAAATTGACTCATTGAAAAATTAATTATTATTCCATTCTCAAATCATCACGTAGCTCATTCACATCGTCTACGGTTTTCAAAAATCCTTTCTCCAAAAGTATTTCGCCACTGCGTAGAATAGCCGCCTCAATGCCTTCGGTGACTTTCCCTTTCTTGATGTTTTCGGTAATGCTGCGCACCATTTTATCCCATTCCTTCTGGTCAACTACTTTGCTAATACCACGATCGGCCATCACAATAACTTCGCGCTCAAAAAATGAAACAAAAATCATAATGCCAGTGCGATGGCGGGTGTTAAAAACCTCTTGCTCTAAAAATGCGTTTTCAGCTCGCCTTTTGGTAGCCTGATCTAAATGACTCTGGCTCATTAGCAAAAGCTTGAGAGGGTCAATATAGTGAGTCGCCAATGCACCGATTAATCCAAACAGGATAACCAGTAGAAAAATTAAAAGAGGGTCATAAATAGCAAGCGATGGGATGTAGCGGTCGAAGATTACAATGGCTAAAAAAGCCAGGCCTGCTATAGCCAAAAAGGCGCGATATGTGGCGATGGAATAATAACCGCTTTTTTCAACAAACACAGGCACAATCTCACCAGAGATTTTTTCTTCTGCCTGATGCACGGCTGATTTAATGCGCTCAAGGTCTTTTGGTGTAAATCGTTTTTGAATAGACATAATCCTTAGCTTAAAAATTCGTAAGCTCAAAGATACACGAAAAGTAAAATGGGAGGGGTTTTATTTCAGAACAAGGAAGATAACTTTATGTTTTAGTTTCCTTTGCCAATTGCCGTTCCAATCCTACAAACCAACGCCAACCACTCCTCCCTAATCCCCTTTGCCTGCTCACTCTCTTTGATTATCTTTTGCCATTAATCTAACCTCATGAAGCAGACCACACTTCTTCTTTTAGTATTGCTCACCGGCAATGTTTTTTCGCAAAATAAAAAAACGACAACTACTCCGATTGTTCCTGTCCCCACATTTGCCTCACACTTTGAAGCAATGAAATATCGTAACATCGGGCCTGCTCGCGGTGGGCGTTCCACTGCTGTGTCCGGAATCCCATCGCAACCCAACACGTTTTTTATGGGCACAACAGGCGGAGGCGTGTGGCGCACGGATGACATGGGTAATACCTGGAACAACATAAGTGATGGCTTTATTTCTGTCGGCTCCATCGGCTCTATTCGTGTATCATTGTCCGATCCTAATGTGATGTATGTGGGTACAGGCTCGGCAGATCCTCGCGGAAATGTTTCTATTGGCAAAGGCATTTATAAATCAAGCGATGCTGGAAAGAGTTGGACACTTATGGGGTTAGAAAAAGGCGGACAAATCGGGCGCATTGAAATCCATCCTCAAAATCCGGAGGTGGTGTTTGCCGCGGTGTTAGGAAATCCATTTGCCCCCAACGAAGAGCGCGGTGTTTACCGATCGAAAGACGGAGGAAAAAACTGGGAACACGTTTTATTCATCAACGATAAAACGGGGGCTATGGATTTGGTCATGGATCCCAACAACTCCCGCATTCTCTATGCAGGAATGTGGCAGGTGCAACGCAAACCGTGGACGCTGATTGACGGTGGTCCCGATGGCGGTGTGTACCAATCAAAGGACGGTGGAGACACCTGGAAAAAGTTAGAAGGCAATTTGCCCACAGGTGTTTTAGGGAAAATTGGAATAGCGGTTTCGCCTGTCAACTCGCAGCGCGTTTGGGTTTTGGTAGAGACTCCTGATGATGCCAAAGGTGGATTTTATCGCTCCGATAATGGAGGAAAAGATTTCACTCGTATTAGCGGGAACCGAGAGCTGCGCACCCGCCATTGGTATTACACCCATGTATTTGCAGATCCAAAAGATGAAGAGACCGTGTATATCAACAATGTGAGTTTTTGGAAGTCAACTGATGGAGGGAAAAATTTTTCGAACATTACCGTGCCACATGGCGACAATCATGATTTGTGGATCAACCCCAACAACACTAAAATTATGATCCATAGTAACGATGGAGGCGCATGCATCACCACTAATGGAGGCGTGACTTGGTCTACAGAATTTAACCAGCCCACTTCAGAATTTTATCGTGTGGAGGTTGATAACTCATTTCCATATCGGGTCTATGGTTGTCAACAAGATAATTCCAGCATAGCCGTATCCAGTGCGCCACGCGGAGGAAGTTCTTATCTGTCAGATTGGATTACCTGGGGTGGAGAGAGCGGCCATGTGGCCGTTGATCCTAAAGATCCAAACATTATTTTTTCCGGCAATTACTCAGGAGAGTTGTATCGCTACAATCATACAAGTGGCCACAGTCGTATTGTTACACACTATCCACAACTGCATGATGGTCTCGCCTTATATGATGTAAAATATCGCTATCAATGGAATGCACCTCTTACGTTTTCACCCAACGATCCATCGGTGCTCTACCATTGCTCTCAAGTTGTACACAAGACCACCGATGCCGGCCAGACATGGACAGTCATTAGCCCCGACTTGACACTTAATAGAAAAGAATATCAAGAAATTCCTGGGGGTCCTGTGCAGCATGATTATACTGGCGTGGAAAATTTTAGTACCATATTTTCCTTTGAAGAATCCCTCCTTGAGCAGAATGTATTGTGGGCCGGCTCAGACGATGGCCTTGTTCATGTAAGTATGGATGGTGGGAAAAATTGGAAGAATGTAACGCCTGCAGGAATTCCTGGACTTGCTACCGTTAACACAATCGACATCTCTCAACACAAAAAAGGAAAGGTGTATGTAACCGTACAGAATTATAGACTCAATGATTTCAAACCATATGTTTTTAAAACAGACGATTATGGAAAAACATGGACATCAATCACTACAGGAATTCCCGTTGATCATTTCACCCGTGTAGTCCGTGAGAATCCGAATCGCGAAGGAATGCTTTTCTGCGGAACGGAGTTTGGAATGTATCTTTCCATGGATGATGGGAAAAGCTGGAATGAATTTCAATTGAATTTACCCCGAACTCCCATTACCGATTTGCTTTTCAAAAACAATGATCTGGTTGTTGCAACCCAAGGCCGTTCGTTTTGGATTTTAGATGACCTAACTCCCCTGCAACAATGGAAACCCGAAAGCGCAGAAAGCAAATTGGCGCTCTTTGCACCACGCACCGGATACCGTACACAGCTTTATGGGTTTTATGGAGCAGGAGCACCAGAAGCCGCACCTCGAGGCATAACGGCCTTTTATTATTTGAAGGAAAAACCAGATTCAGCTAAAGCTGTGCGAATAGAATTCTTAACTAAATCGGGGGCTGTACTAAAGGTGTATTCCACAAAACATGAAGAAAGCAAACACGAACGAAAGCTCGAAGCCAAAGCCGGGATGAACAAAATTAATTGGGATTTTAGTCAACCAAACCCAATGATTGCTGAAGGTGCAGTAATGTCCTACGGTAATCCTGAAAGTCCCAATGTACCCCCGGGTACCTATTCAGTAAAACTGACTTATGATAATCAAACGCAAACACAAGATTTTAAAATTGAGAAGGATCCTCGATGGTCCGCCTCTAATGAAGACTTACAGGCACAATATGATTTAGCAATGAAGGTGGTCACTGAGTTTAACAACATTCATGGCACAGTAAGAAAGATACGGGCTGCGAAAAATCAAATCAACGCATTAACGGATCGCGCAAAAAAAGCAGGTAAAGAAGATGCTATAAAAAAACAAAGCGAAGAACTGCTGAAAAAAATGATTGCTGTGGAAGAAAAATTGATTCAAGTGAAAAATAAAGCTGGGCAAGATCCTATCAACTACCCTCCTTGTTTTGACGAGCAATTAAATTATCTTCTGAGTACAATCAACGGACAAGACGCCAAGCCTACACAAGGCTGTTATGATTTGTACAACGATTTGAAAAAGTTAGCAGACCAATACAAGAATCAGATCGAAGCCATCTTTGCAACTGATTTAAAATCATTTAATGAGCTGGTATTGAAGGAAGGATTGGGGGGCGTGATGATTGAAGGAATTGAATAGAGGGTAAAAGTTTTATTCAAAATAGTTTTGGGGGAAGGTTGATTTTTTATAGCTCACCAAAAAATTAATCAATAGCTTTAATAGTTTTACAACTCATGATTGCCACACTCTTATCACACGGCTGGAAAAAACTATCTCGCTCGGGTTCTTTCGATAAAGAAATTATCACCTCCATATTTTTAGGACTATTCGCCATCATGTTGGCGTGTTATGCACTGATCTTAGGTTTTGCTCTAGAATCTATCATAAGCAAAACCTTAGGGGAGGCAGATTCCATTTATTTTCTTAATGGATTGCTGCTATACTATTTCGTTTTTGAGTTTATGCTAAGATACTTCATGCAAAACCTACCCGTTTTGGAGGTGGAACCTTATCTTCATTTACCTATTAAGCGAAGCTATTTGGTGCATTTTCTTTTAGGAAGATCGGTTGGTCATTTCTTAAACAGTTTTGTATTTCTGCTGTTCACTCCTTTTGCGTTCACAACCGTGGCAACAAAACATGGCTTTACCATTGCCCTTAATTGGTTGTTAGTCATTTGGCTCATCAGCTTATCAACCCATTTTCTAGTGATGTTGTTTAAGAAAAAACTTGATGATACTATATGGGGGTTACTTGTGTTAGGTGGCCTGTTTTCTTTCTCTGGCGCGGCTGATTATTTTGGGTGGTTTAAACTCTCAACTGTTTCCTCACAGTTATTTGAACAGGCCACACATGGCTTCTATTTCTTGGGGATCAGTTTTTCTATTGTTATCATTTTTTATTGGTTCAACTTTCGCTTTTTTATTTCGTGCCTTTACCCAGAGGAGATCAGCGGACAAAAGGAATCATCCAACCGGAATAGCTATGGACTTTCCTTTTTACAAAACTTTGGTTTTGTTGGGGAGCTTATCAACCTAGAAGTAAAACTGATTCTCAGAAACAAAAGACCACGTACCATTTTGTTTCTAAGCATCGTGTTTCTTCTGTATGGATTATTTTTTTATACTAAGTCCACAGTAAGCCATGGCTATGGATTTCTTTTGTTCATAGGCGTTTTCATCACAGGTGCCTTCTCCATTAACTACGGTCAGTTTCTGTTTAGCTGGCAAGGTGGGCATTTTGATTTTACTAATACTCAACCCTTTTCATTACGCCAATACCTTGAGGCCAAGTACTGGCTGCTCAGTGGGGTCATGTTTATCTGTTTTTTACTGAGCATCCCCTATGTTTATTTTGGGTGGCATATTGTAATTGTCAACGCCATCATGATGGTATTCAATGTTGGTGTGAACACCCATATCATTATGAACATGGGCATGTGGGATCCTAAAAAAATTGATTTGGCTAAAAGAGCTGCATTTAACTGGGAGGGTGTTGGAGCTGCACAATGGCTTATGTCGGTTCCTCTATTGTTGAGTCCCTACGCAATCTATCTTCCATTCAGTTTATCAGGCTATCCCAACATTGGATTAGCAGCACTGGCAATAGTCGGCATTGCTGGCATTGTGCTACACCCGTACTTGCTTAGTCTAACAGCCAAACGATTGCTCAACAAGAAGTATCGTATTGCTGCAGGGTTTAGAAGAGAATAAAACAGAAATATGATTTCAATCAATAAATTAAAAAAAGTGTACAAGGATTACACAGCTGTTGATGTTGGTGAACTCATCATTCCGTCCACCGAAAGTTTTGGATTAGTAGGCAACAACGGAGCTGGCAAGACGACTTTATTCCGAATGATCCTAGATCTGATTCGCCCAACAGAAGGCGAAATTGAAATAAACGGAAAAACCGTACAGGGCAATGATGAATGGAAATCTTATGTGGGCTCTTACCTGGATGAGAATTTTTTAATTCCCTATTTAAGCCCCGAAGAATATTTTCGGTTTGTGGGAAAATTATACAACTACTCAACTGCTGACTTACAATTCTTCTATCAAAAATTTGAAACTTTCTTTAATGGCGAGATCATCGGAAAGAATAAATACATTCGCGATCTCTCAAAAGGAAATCTGAAAAAAGTGGGAATAGCCGCAGCTTTTATTGGCAACCCTCAAATACTTGTGCTAGATGAACCCTTTGAAAACTTAGACCCCACCTCGCAAATCCGTCTAAAGAATTTATTGCTGACCGAGCGAACGCAACGCAACCTGTGCTACCTTATCTCAAGCCATGACCTGAATCATGTAACCGAAGTTTGCGGACGCATAGTAATTTTAGAAAAAGGGAAGGTCATCAAAGATATCAATGGAAGCGAAAATGCCTTGGCTGAGTTAGAGGCCTATTTTAAAGGGTAACCACGAAGCTACAATTAACTTACCATTCAATACGCAACTGTACACTTTTTGACAGCAGGGCGATCAATTAAAGTATTTTACATACAAAATAAGAATATATAACCATTATACATACATTTACGTAATTAATCAACAATACAGACATCTGAGGTTTGCACGCTAAAGCAAGCAAACCTTTGGTCTCAACTAATATTATGAAAGGAACAAATCTTGGCGAATTTGAAGAACTTGTCTTGCTCACTATCGCCTCTATGGTAAGCGAAGCTTACAGCGTAACTATTTGCGATGACCTTGAAAAGAAAACAAAACGCTCTGTAAAACTCGGGGTGGTGCATTCTGTTTTGAATCGATTGGAAGAAAAGGGCTTGGCTAAAAGTAAACTAGGCGAAGCAACCAGCGCGAGGGGAGGGAAGCGCAAAAGATATTACACTGTTACCAATGCAGGTAAGTCTGCGCTGTTAAAATCTAAAGAGCTTCGAGATCAGTATTGGACAATTATTCCAGAGTTTGCTTTGAAAAGAATTTAAGCTTTTTGATTTGAGATTTTTGATTTAGAATGAATGAGCTAAGTAAAATACAACCTCCTCGCTTTGCCACTCGCTTGCTGCAATGGTATTGCAAACCCGAATTACTAGAAGACTTGCAAGGCGACTTGAATGAATACTTTCAACGTAATCTTCAAACCAAAAGTCTGCGCCATGCAAAACTGATTTATGTTATTGATGTCTTTAAATTCTTTAGGCTTTATACAATTAGAAAACCAGAAATCATTAATCTTTTAATCAACTTCATTATGATTGGCAGCTACATTAAAACCTCGAGCCGCAGCATTGTGCGCAACAAATTATTTTCTACTATCAATATTGTAGGGCTTGCTATCAGCATGTCTGTTGGTTTGGTAATGATTGGCGTGCTTACCGATACCTTTTCGTATGATAAGTTTCATATTAATCACAAGAGAATTTATCGTGTTATCAGCACCTATGAATATCTCGGCAATAAAGACAATCAGCCGATGGCAACAACGTCTCTTATAGCTGGCAAGGCTATCAAAGAGACTTTTACAACTCCAGACGAGGTAGTAATTTTACGAAGAGATTTTGCAGGTGACGTTAAAGCAGATGAAAAAATAATACCATTAAATGGCTTTTATGCCAACGAACCCTTTTTTAAGATATTTTCTTTTGAATTGATTCAAGGCAATCCTGCCGTTGCTTTGAAAGAACCTTACTCTATTGTATTGACAGAGAAATCCGCAAAGAAATTGTTCGGTGAAACCGATGCTATTGGTAAAACAATTATCTATCGCAACGATAAGCAGTACACCATTACAGGAGTTATGAAAGACGTTCCTATTTTTTCGCACATGAAGTTTGATATGCTGGGTTCTTTAAGTACTTATGAGAATGAAGAGAAAAAATTGAATAACAAGATGAAATGGGATGACATCTGGAACACCTATGTTTATGTATTACTTCCACAAAGTGCTGACGCTGCAACACTAGATGAAAGTTTTAAAAAGCTGAGTGCCAAAGAAGACCTGACTGTAAAAAACACAAAGATAGAATTGGCTTTGCAGCCATTGGATAATATTATGGTGGGTAGAGATATGGGCAATCAAATAGGGCACGTAATGGGAAGTTCTGTATTATGGATTTTTGGCGGGCTTGCTTTTGTGGTTATTTTGTCGGCTTGCTTTAACTACACCAATCTTTCCATTGCACGCTCACTCAAGCGCACACGAGAGGTGGGCATTCGCAAAGTGATAGGAGCAATGAAAGGTCAAGTAGCTGGGCAGTTTATTGTGGAAGCTATTATCATTTCATTGTGCGCATTATTGCTAGGGTTTGTGTTGTTTGTTCTACTACGCCCCTATTTTTTGAGCATTGAACCTGAGTTGCATGAAACACTTGTATTAGAATTGTCTCCAACAGTGGTTGTTTACTTTATCTTGTTCGCGGTTTTTGTAGGGGCATCGGCTGGTCTTTTTCCAGCACTTTTCTTTTCGCGTGTCAATGCAGTGCAAGTGCTAAAGAATTTATCAGCAACGCGCGTATTTAAAAAACTAACGTTGCGCAAAGTGTTGATTGTATTTCAATATTGTATTTCCATTATCTTCATCACCTCCAGCATTATTATCTATAAACAATACAAACATTTTGTTGCTTTCGATTTGGGTTTCAAGACAGAAAATATTTTGAATATCTCTTTGCAAGGGAACAAAGCCGAAATATTAGAAAAGGAATTGACTGAGTTGCCGGAAGTGAAAGGTATTTCTAGGTCCATGATGATCACTAGTGTTGGCAACTATTGGGGGACTAATATGAAATATAGGCTGAATCCTAATGATTCATCGGGTGTTGGTTGTAATAGTATCGATGAAAATTATTTATCGCTGCACGAACACAAATTAATAGCAGGGAGAAACTTCATGGCAAAAGCAGACAGCGCAGCCGAAACAGAAGTGATTGTGAATCAACAAGTTTTAAAGCGTTTCAACATTGCCGAACAAAATCCCTCCAAGGCAATTGGCGATGTACTAAAAGTAGATGGCAAAGATTTAACAATAGTTGGCGTAATGAAGGACTTTCATTACGGTAGAGCCAATAGCAGCAATAGCAACAAAGAGGTTGTGTTTCGTCATCTCAATAGTAAAGCACATTTGTTAAATGTGAAAATACAATCAACGGATTTGGTGGCAACGATGTCTAAAATAGAAGACATCTGGAAAAAAATTGACCCTGTTCATCCGATGGATGCCAAGTTTTATAGCGAGCAAATTGATGAAGCCTTTGCTGGCTTAAAAGCCTCTGTAAAGATGGCTAGCTTTCTTGCGTTCCTTGCCATCTGCATTGCCTCCATGGGTTTGTTGGGTATGGTTGTGTTTACTACTGAAACCAGATTGAAAGAAATCAGCATTCGCAAAGTAATGGGCGCAAGCGAGATTGGGTTGCTTTATCTGTTGGGTAAAGGATTTTTTGTTCTCTTGGGGATTGCTGTTTTGATTTCTCTTCCCTTTACAATTCTTTTCTTCGAGAAGATAGTATTTCCTGAATTGGCTAACCATGCACCACTCTCTATTCCCGAAATGCTGTTGGGGGTGTTGGGTATTTTAGTGGTAGCAGTTTTAATGATCGGTTCGCAAACATTAAAAGTAGCGAGAACAAATCCCGCAGAGGTGCTGAAAAGTGAATAGGTTAATTCCAAATTTAAAATTCAAGATTGGGAGTTACTCAAGACATTTATAGTAGCCACAAATCGCACAGATTTTCACGAATATTAAAAAAATTAGAATTATCTACTAATTCAATCCCTCCTCCGCCCTCGTTGGTGTTCTTCACCAACGAGCGAGATGAAAATTGTTATTTGATGAGCCAGCATTTCATTAACTTGCTTACATGGTCTATGCCAAACAACATGCCGAGTTCCTCACCGTAACCTCTTCGCCTTTTGGTGTTCTTCACCAACAAACAAGATGAATAGGGATAAGAGGTGGGTTGATTTAAAATGAAAGGAGAAATGATATATGTTAGTTTAGGCACACAAAGAATGAAAAAATGAGTGGTGGAACGAATGGCAAGCTTGGTGGTGAAAAACACCAACAGGGGCGGAGAACAAGGAGCGTGTGGGTTATTGATAACAGTTAAGAAAATGTTAACTTTGGAATGCAAACCAGAAAAGCCATGAACATTGACACCGAGCGGGCGCTATTGATCAAAAAGCTTGAACAGGTAGAAGATATTTCCTTACTGAAGGCCGTCAAAGCCATATTGGACTATGGCTTAAAGAACGAAGGACGCATCACCATCGAGCAATACAACAGGGAACTGGATGAGGCCAACGCGAGGATAGCATCAGGAAAGTTCACCACACAAGAAGACTTGGAAAAAGAAGCTTCCCAATGGTGAAAAAGAAAGTGGCTTGGGATGAACAGGCTAAGGCATCCTTGAGGGAAGCGTGCAACTACATTAAAGGAGACTCGCCACAACAAGCTGAGCGTGTAAGAAAAGAAATACTTGAGGCCACAAAAAGGCTTTCAGACCATCCTGAAATGCACCCACCCGATAAGTACAGAGGAGATAAGGATGCAAGCTTCCGTGCCTTCGAGAAATATAATTATCGCATATCCTATTTTATAACGGAGGATGTGATCAGAGTGCTACGCTTCCGCCATGTAAAACAAGTGCCAAAGGAATACTGAAGAAAAGATGTGTATAATGCCAAGGTATCCCGCCCTCATTGGTGTTCTTCACCAACGAGCGAGATGAAAATTGTTATTTGATGAGCCAGCATTTCATTAACTGCTTACATGGTCTATGCCAAACAACATGCCGAGTTCCTCACCGTAACCTGCCTTGAGTGGAAACATGTTTTGCGAGAGGACAGGTTCAAAGACGTCATCACCGGTAGCCTCTTATTTTTGACAATGGTCAACCGCGTTAGCGTGTATGTGTTCGTCATCATGCCTAACCATTTCCATCTGATATGGCAGGTGATGGCTGACCATCAACGAAAAAGATTGGGTATTTTTATCGCACTATGCTGGGTAAGCAGTACGTGTGTTGCAGTGTGCCTGTTGGTTTACAATAGCATCTACTTGAATTTTTGTAATATCACCCTGTATTATTTCAATCATCACACTTTATGCGGATTAACAAATTTCAGCCCTTTGATATTGGTAAAATCTTTTTCGTTGGCGGTGATGATGGTGTAGTCGTAAGCCAAGGCAGTAGCTGCAATAATGGCATCGGGTGTTTTTATTTTTTTGACTTTGCGTAGTGCCACACAATGAGCAATCACATCAGGGCTAATGTCCAATACCACACTATCAGCAATAAAACTTTTTACACTTTCTGTAGTGGCTTCATCCGTATTCCAACAAAGCAGTTCTATTTGGGTAATGATAGAAATATTAGGAAGGGCATCAATGGCATTGTCCATCAAATCCATACCAGTAGCAGGAATGGAAGCAGAAAGATAATCAGACACTACATTGGTATCAATTAAATATTGTTCCATTCGCTACGCATCTGTTTAATGTGTTCGTTTAGGTTCTTTCCTTGCTCTTTGGTAATAATGCCTTTGTATTTTTCGGAGAGTTTTGTTTTAACAGGAGCAATATTTTCCTTCAACACTTTAATCAAATGCAGTTCTTCCAACTCGTGTAGAAGCCCTACAGCTTTATGGTTGGTTACTTGTATAAGCATTGTATTATCCATAAATCAAATTATTTAGAATGTAAACTCGTTTGAATTTTAGTTTTAGTAATATAGGCATCCATTAACGAAAGAACGGTTTTCTTTTCCAAGTAATCGAGCGAAACGTCCGTGGCATTTGATAGCTTAGATGCCATCTCAACCGATGGCGAGGCTTCACCTCTTTCATACCTACCCAACACATTAGGGTGTATTCCTGCCAGTTCAGCCAGTTCTTGCTGCGATATTTTTTTCTCTTTGCGGAGTGCGGAAAGTCTTGCTTCTAAACCCATATCGTTGTGTTATTTACTGTTAGTAATTGAAATGCAAAAATAATAAAACTCTTTGGGTATCACTATGACCTACTAACCTTATAAAAAGTGGGCAGGTTTCCCCGCCCCCCATGTTGGCGCGCGTTTGCAACGCGTGCTTTTCTAGTCTTCTGATTGTCATATTTGTTTCTTGTAAAAAAGTATAAATTTGTTGGTGGGTACAGAATGTATTTTGTGATAGTGGTTAAAACGCGCGCCAGCATGTTGCATTTGTTATCAAGACAGGCTTTCAGCTAAGTGAGTTGGCGATGAAGAAGAAGTAGGTTCTTCCCCATCTTTGACTTCTTGCCTTTGGTGTTTTTCACCAAAAAACGAGATGGGCTGGCATAACAGGAAAGTATTTCGAAGTGAGAGATAAAAGATAATCGATTATGATTTTCTGCTGTTCAAATCTTAGTTAGATTTCCTATTGATTCAATCCCTCCTTTTGCACCTTCAATGGCTTCTCATATCCAAAAAGTTCGTCCAGCGTCAGTTCTTTTACTGTACCGTATTTTTGAAGATCTTTTAAATTCAACTTATTGCGATCGCCCACCAAGGTTACATTAAACTTTCTTCCTTTTAGATATTCTTGCTGAAAAGTCGCTAAATCTTCAATGGTCATATTTTGAATTTGCTCATATACATCTTTGCGTACATCATGATCCAGTCCTCTTCGCTTGGCTGATTCGTAATTGAAAAGAATACCAGTTTTGGTAATGCGTTCACTTTCTAATTGATTCATCAACGACTGACGCGCCACCTCAAAGCCACCTTCAGAGCGTGGAAAATTTTGGATGAGTTCTGTCATAGCTTTCATCGATTCTGCTTGCTTGTCCGCTTGCGTACCAATATAACCAAAGAACTGATCATGATCTGTTTTCTTATCTCCCACACTATAGGATGCAAAGGCCGAGTAGGCAAGGCCTTGTGCCTCGCGTAGTTCTTGAAATACCGGAGAACTCATGTTGCCGCCAAAATATTCATTGAAGAGTCGAATCTTGGGAATTCTTGATGCATCAAATTTTTCTCCTTTGGAAAGAAACATGATCTCTGCCTGTACCATATCATAGTTGATCCAATACACCGAAGGCTTGTCCATGTTCCGAACTATAAATTCAACCGGGACAGGGGTAGATAAGAGTTGATCCGGAAGCTGATGCCCGTTGTTTAACGATGCTATCAATTCATTTTCAGATTGTGGACCATAGTACAACACACGGTGTTGCGTTTTAGTGAATCCCTTTATGATGCTCACCAGTTCATCTGCCTTCAACCCTCTTAGCTCTTTGTTGGTGAGCACATTGGTAAAAGGCGACTTTGCTCCATACAATCCATAGTTCATTAACCCGTCCCATAAAATTGCGTTCTTGTCTTTTTTAATATCATCCCGTTTTTTAAAAATACCATCAATCATTTTTTGAATAGCCTCATCATCCGGTTTTGGGTTGGCCAATAATTTTTCAAATAATGCAACGGCTTTGTCCATGTTTTCATTGAGGCCATTGAGGTAAACGTAGGTTTGCTCTTCGGCCGCAAATACTCCAAAATTGCAACCGATTTTATAAAACTCCTTTTTCACATCTTCATCCGTCATATCACCGGTACCTAAGTACTGCAAGTACTCCACTGCTTGCTTCATCATTGGGTTATTGTTGGTACCAATATCTGATAAGTAGTAAAGGGTAAATAAATCGTTTTCACCATTCTTGGTATACAATACCTCTACCTCTTTATTCATCTTCAATTTTTTAATGTCTTTATCGTAATCCAAAAATTGAGGTTGAATTTTTTCTACTTTGTTGGCAAGCAACCGTTCATGGAAGGGTGATTTCAATTCCTTATTAAGTGACACCTTAGTGATAGAAGGTTTGGTAACTTTCTGTTGCTTGCCATCTTTGCCATTGCGTTTATACACAACAATGTAATTATCCTTGTAATGCTCGTTGGCAAATTTAATAACATCCTCCTTAGTGAATTTTGAAAGTTCGTCAAGCTTTGAAATGTAGTCTTTCCAGGCTATGCCATTAGTAAAAGCCATCACTTCATCATCGGATCGCGACCCGTTGTATTGTGATTGATTGATGGCGCTTTTCTTTAAGTCGTTGATTACCGCCTCTAACAACCAATCATCAAATTGACCTTTTTTAACCAAGTCAATTTGTTCAAGCAATAGTTTTTTTACCTCTTCCAATGTTTGTCCTTCGCGTGGCTTTCCAGTGAACGTGTGCAGCGCATAATCATTTAAGAAATCTACTGAGCTGCTTGGCTCTAATACTTTTTGCTTCTGGCCTAAATTTAAATCAATAAGCCCTGCCTGTGAGTTGGCCAATATCATGTCAGTAAGAGTTAATAGTTGTGACTCTTCGGAGTTTCTCCCTTTGAAACGAAAAGCCATATTGAGCCATTCCGCATCCGGGCCATACACGTCTACTTCAATTGGCTTAGTAATTTCATCTTCTACAATGGGTTCCCATGGCTTCAAATCCGGATTGGGCTCCCAGCTTCCAAAACCTTTATCTATAAAGGCGATGGTTTTATCATAGTCCAAATCTCCGCTTAAACAGATGGCCACGTTATTGGGGCGATAATACTTATAAAAATAGTTTTTGATCTCGGTAATGGAAGGGTTTTTTAAATGCTCAATAGTGCCAATTACGGTTTGTGTACCATAAGGGTGTTTTTTAAACGCTTCTGCATACATTGCTTCAAATGTTTTCGAATAATCGTTGTCGAGGCTGCGATTTTTCTCTTCGTACACAGCCTCCAATTCAGTGTGGAACAGGCGCGGCACAATCTGACGGAAGCGATTTGACTCTATAGCAATCCAGTTTTCCATTTGGTTGGCCGGAATATCATTTACATAAACCGTGCGGTCTTCGGTAGTATACGCATTGGTGCCCTTGGCTCCAATCTCTGAAACCATTTTATCGTACTCGTTGGCAATAGCCAGCTTAGAGGCATCATTGGAAACCTTATCGATTGTTTTATAATAATTCATCCGCTCTACCGAATCGGTGAGCGTACGATAGTGCTCAAACATATGCTCAATGCTATCAAGAAAAACTTTTTCCTTATCCCAAGCTTGTGTACCAAAGTCGCTGGTTCCCTTAAACATGATGTGTTCGAGGTAGTGTGCTAGGCCTGTAGCATTTGCCGGATCAAACTTGCCTCCGGCCTTTACAGCAATGGAGGTCATAATGCGGGGTTCCGCCTGATACTGGCTGAGATAAACTTTCAAGCCATTTTTTAGCGTATAAATTCTTACTTTGAGTGGGTCATTCGTAACATACTCGTAGGAATAACCATTGCTCTCCGCTGTTTTCGTTTCATACTTATTTTCGGGCTTGCAGCTTTGAAGGAAAACAAAAGCTAAAAGAAACAGGGCTATACCGTTTAATTTCATAGAAGGGTTTTTTGGAAAAGAAAAGTAACAAGAATTCTCCAATTAACCTCGATACGGAGGATGCGGGTGCATTTCAAATTGTCGCACCAATGTTTCATCCCTACGGGATTCTGGTGTATGTTGATTGTTCTTCTACCAATATATCGCCCTTACCAGAGCTTTAAATCCCGTTAGGGATTATATATTGGTAGCGTTTGTAATCCACCTTGGCCACAGTCCCGTCAGGGACGAAATATTCTTACCGCGACAATTTGAAATGCACCCGAGGATGCGACTAATTCAAAAGCATCTTGCTTTAAGCAAATAAACTAATGACTACCAAAAAAAATAACGCGAGTTGTCTAAGATATAGCCAACTAAGTAAGCGCCAGTATTCCTTTTTCTTTAGCTTCTAAAACAGATTCGCCAATCAGAAATTCATCCACCGCCCTCGCTGCTTCGCGCCCTTCACTGATTGCCCACACAACTAAGCTTTGACCTCTGCGAATGTCCCCTGCTGCAAAAACCGATTCTACAGAAGTTTGGTAACTCCGGCACTTTACGTTGCCGCGTTCGTCATACTCCACACCCAGTTGATCGAGCAAGCCGTGGTGTTGCGTATATAAAAATCCCATGGCAAGTAAAACCAATTCACAAGGAACTTCCCTTTCGGTTCCAGCTAGTTCATTAACCTTGTTACCCTTCCATTCCACCTCTACAATTTTAAGTGCCTTCAAATTGCCTTGTTCATCGCCAATAAATTCTTTTGTTACGATGCTCCATTGTCTTTCACATCCCTCTTCATGAGAAGAGGACGTGCGTAAAATCATAGGCCAACTCGGCCACGGCATGGCTTCTGATCGATCCTTTGGTGGCTTCGATAAAATTTCAATTTGTGTAACTGATTTCGCGTGATGACGATTACTCGTGCCTACACAATCCGAACCAGTATCACCTCCTCCAATTACAATCACATTTTTATTAGAAGCCCAGATTTCTTCCTTATCAATTTTTTTTCCGCTTACTCGTTTATTTTGTTGGGTAAGGAAGTCCATTGCAAAATGAACTCCTGTCAATTCCCTGCCTGGGATAAGGAGATCTCTGGGAATAGTAGACCCTGTGCACAACAAAATGGCATCGTATTCATCTTTCAACTGCTGACTGGAAAAATTTTCTCCCACTGAAGTATTCAACTGAAATCTGACTCCCTCTTCTTTCATTAAGTTGATTCGCCTGTCAAGTACCTGCTTATCTAATTTGAAATCCGGTATCCCATAACGCAACAATCCGCCCGCTTCATCGGCTCTTTCAAAAATTGTTACCTGATGGCCAGCATAATTAAGTTGTGCCGCAGCCGCAAGACCCGCAGGGCCCGATCCTACCACCGCTACTTTTTTATTTGTTGTGGCAATCGGAGTTCTTGGTTTTACATATCCTTCTTTAAAAGCTATTTCAATAATCATCTTCTCGATGTACTCAATGGTAACAGGAGGTTTGTTAATGCCGAGTACACAAGATGTTTCGCACGGTGCAGGACAAATTCGTCCAGTAAATTCCGGAAAATTATTGGTAGATATTAAAATTTCATATGCGAGCTTCCAGTTATTTTGGTAAACAGCATCGTTAAACTCCGGAATGATATTGCCCAGCGGACAACCCGAATGACAAAACGGAGTGCCGCAATCCATACATCGCGATGCCTGCTTCACGCCAATCTTTGTATCGATTTTTGCGTCTACTTCATTGTAATCGTTAATGCGTTCTTTCAGATCGCGCTTCTTTGGTAACTCTCTATCAAACTCTAAAAATCCTGTTGGCTTCCCCATAACCTCAATTCGTAAATTTACTGATTCGCTAATTATTTTATTGTCAATTGAGTTATTCTCTTTTTTTCGAGTACCGCTTTGTAGTCAATCGGCATAACTTTAATAAACTGCCTAAAAGCTGTTTGCCAATAGCTTAAAATATGAGCCGCCAATTTACTTTGGGTAAATTCTTGGTGCGAAAAAATCATTTTCCTCAATAGCGCTTCATCCTCACTTTCCAAAGTATCCAACAATACCATTTCCATGTTGCAGTTTTTCACAAAGGCCTTGTTCACATCCCACACATAGGCCACGCCTCCACTCATGCCCGCTGCAAAGTTTCTACCCGTGTCACCTAAAATTACCACTGTCCCCCCTGTCATGTATTCGCAGCCATGGTCACCTACACCTTCCACCACTACACTTACGCCTGAGTTGCGCACGGCAAATCGTTCGCCTGCCATTCCATTGATATAACTCTCACCCGATGTTGCTCCAAAAAATGCTACGTTTCCTACAATGATATTCTTGGCGGGATTGTAAGTCGATTTTTTATCAGGATAGAGAATCAACTTTCCACCTGATAAACCTTTTCCAAAATAATCATTGGCATCTCCTTCCAATTCAAACGTAATTCCGCCTGTAGTGAAAGCCCCAAAGCTTTGTCCTGCAGTGCCTGTGAATTTGTAGTGAATAGTATCCTTCGGCAATCCGGGTCCTCCATAGATTTTTGAAATCTCATTAGATAGCATTGCGCCTACCGCGCGATCTTGATTGGAAATTATAAAACTGGCTTTTACGCTTTCCCCATTGTTCAACGATGCTTCCGCTTTGGTTATAAGTTTTCGGTCGAAAACATTTTCAATTTCGTGATCTTGTTCTTCTTGCTTGAACAACGCCACTTCAAGGTTCATAGGTTCTTTAAATAGCAGGGGAGATAAATCCAAGTGTTTATTTTTCCAATGCTCATGTTCTTCGCCTATCTCTAAACGATCAGCTTGGCCCACCATCTCGCTCACTTTTCTAAAGCCAAGCTCTGCCATTATCTCGCGCAGCTCTTCTGCCAGAAAATCAAAAAGGTTAACAACATACTCTGGCTTTCCCGTAAAGAGTGCTCGCAATTCTTTATTTTGAGTAGCCACACCAACTGGGCATGTGTTCAAATGACATTTACGCATCATTATACAACCAGTAGTAACAAGAGCCGCTGTTGCTACTCCCCACTCTTCCGCGCCAAGCAAAGCAGCAATGGCCAAATCTTTTCCTGTACGAATCTGTCCATCTGTTTGCAGCACTACTCGCCCGCGTAATTTGTTTCTTACCAACGTCTGATGCGCTTCGGCCAAGCCCAACTCCCAAGGCAACCCTGCATGCCGGATAGAACTAACGGGCGAAGCGCCAGTCCCTCCATCGTGGCCTGAAATTAAAATAACGTCTGCATGTGCTTTGGCAACTCCAGACGCAATTGTTCCAACACCCGC
>JAYVPS010000164.1:0-5733 GCA_043757225.1 Cytophagales bacterium
GTTGGTACCAATACAGTGATTGATCAAAGTTTTATTCTTGCTTTTAATAAGGCAGTTAGTCAGAATGTTAAAATTTCGGGTATTTTAGGCTACAATTACCGCCAGGATTCTTATGAGCAAACAGGGTTGGAAAGTTTAGGTCAGGTAGTGTATGGTTTCCTTGAGCATAGAAATTACACCTCTACTCAGCCAAAAACATTTAGAGGTAATCAACTGAACTATAAGAATTCTCAAAGCTGGGCAGGTACCTACTTGGATGGTAATATTGATTATAAAGGATTCTTATACTTAAACTTAAGTGGGCGTTATGATCAGGTATCGACACTTCAAGGATCCAATTCTAGTCTATTTTATCCGGGGGCTAGTGTATCGTTTATTCCTACAGCGGCCTTTCCAAGTTTTGGCGCTGGGGTGCTTGATTTCTTGAAAGTACGCGCAGCCTATGGTACATCTGCTAATTTTGGAAATATTGGTGATTATGCCGTTTCTCAACAATTAGGATTGAATGGTCAAGCCTTCACTAATTTTGCAGGCACAAATGTGGTGGCTTCAGCAGTATCAGGTACCTTAGCAAATCCTGGGCTTGGACCAGAAAAATTGGTTGAGTATGAGGGTGGTATTGAGAGCGCGTTATTTGAAAACAAAATTAAGTTTAATGCCTCCCTTTATCATAGAACTTCAGAAAGGTTGCAGCTAGCAATTGCGCTGGATCCTTCTACAGGATATTTGGGAACAACTGTAAATGCAGGTGGTATTTCTAACAGAGGATTTGAACTTGCTTTTACAGGCACGCCTATCCGTACCAGTGATTGGCAATTGGATGTAACAATCAATTACACTAAGAACATAAGCCGAGTAGATGCGCTGGTAGGCAATACAACATCTGTACTGACTAGCGGATTTGCTACGGAAGGAAATTTTGCCGAAGTAGGACAGCCCTTTAACATTATCAAAGGTACTTATGTGCCAAAATCTCCCGATGGACAGTTAATTGTTAATGCTGCGGGTAGCTATGGAACGAGTCCAAGTATAGCAAGGATAGGAGATCCTAACCCTCAATGGCGCGCTGCTGGAATTTTAGCATTGCGTTATAAATCTATTTCTTTGGGCATGCAGGTAGATTATGTGGCGGGTGGCCAAGTTCTATCGTATACTGCTGGAGCACTGGTTGGCCGTGGAGTTGGAAGGGATTTGGAAAATTTTGATCCTACCTTAACATTGGTTTTGCCAGGTGTAAATGAAGTCAGAGACGGAAGCAATATTGTTACTGGTTATACACCTAATAACATTCCTTTAACTACTGCCGGTGTTTTCTTTGGTAACACCATTATTGGGGGCGCTCCATCGGATCGAGCCATCTTTGATGCAACCCGTATTAGGATTAGGGAAATTTCACTTAGCTATTCTTTACCTACGGCTTTAGTTTCTAAAATGAAGTTGAGAGCGGTATCGGTATCCGCGGTTGCTAATAACGTATGGTGGAAAGCATTCAATGCTCCCAAATATTCAAAGGTAGATTTCGATCGTACTGCATTTGGTACAGGCAACGGTGCTGGTATAGATTATATAAGTGGCCCTACGGCTACAGACTTTGGTGTAAATCTTAAGGTATCATTCTAAAATGACTATAACAATGAAAAATATTACAAAGAGGTTGGGTGTAATGCTGCTTTTTGTTGCTTCAGCTTGTCAGCTGAATGACGATACAGTTAACCCAAATAACCTAACACCCGCGGCAGCAGATCCAGATCTGATCCTTAATGCAGTTCAACTTAATTTTGCTGGTTTTTACAGCAGCGCAAGCGGTAACACCGATCAACTTGTGAGAATGAATGCAATGACTGGGGGATATCGGTATCCTACAGCTATTAATGCTTCTAGTGCCAATGGATTATGGGGTGCGGGCTATCAGAGTGTTTTGACCAATACAAAAGCTCTTATACCCATTGCACAAGCTAAAAATCTTACTACGCATGTTGCAATCGCTAAAATATTTGAGGCGTATGTATACCTCACGCTAGTGGATGTATTTAACGATGTGCCTCAATCAGAAGCTATTTTAGGAACTAATTTTGCTCCTAAACTAGATCTTGGTGCTGACGTTTATGCGTATGCAATAGGTCTTTTAGGCGCTGCAAGAGTTGAATTGGCAAAAACGGGAACAGATGCAGGTACTAATATCAAGGCCACACTTGATCTGTACTATGGTGGTGTTCGTGCGAATTGGACAGCCTTAGCAAATTCTCTTGAGTTAAAAGCTTGGGTCAATCTTAGGACTCTCCCTTCGCGTACTGCAGAGGCAGATGTAAAAATTACCGCCTTGCTGACTTCCAATTTAATTGACAATGAAGGTGAGAATTTTTCATTCAAATACGGAATCGCTACCGTGCCAAATTCTCGGCATCCTGTTTATAACCAATACTATGGCAACACAGCTGGTACTGCCGGGGGTTATATTGCTAATTATTTTTTGAATGAAATGTACCGTGGTAATGGTGTACAAGATCCTCGCTGGAGATATTATTTCTATCGTCAGATTGGAAGTGTAGTTCCTAGTGAAGCAGGATTTGACGTGAAAGCCCTCGGCTGTGCACCAGGAGCTCCTCCAGCTCACTACATTGCTGCCAACACGGTATATTGCGTTTTAGATCCCGGCTTTTATGGACGCGATCATGGAGATAATTTTGGAACACCTCCAGATGGGGGTACAATAACTTGTGCTGGTGTTTACCCGGCCTGTGGTCGCCCTGATATTAACCCAGCGGCTGTAAAAACTTATAATAAACCAACTCAACGAGGTGATGGAGCTAATGGAGCTGGTATCGAGCCTATCTATATGTCTTTCTTTACGGATTTTATTAAAGCTGAGATAATTGAAAGAAGAAGTCCTGGTACTGCTGGCCCAGCTCTCCAAACTGCGGTTACAAGCGCAATTACTCAAGTGAAGAATTTTGCCACGAGCAGAACTCAAACGGTCACCGCTTCCCTTGTGCCATCTACACCAGCATACCTAGCGGCAGTAGCAAATAATTATACTGCTGCGGCTAATAAGATGGACGTAATTGGACGGGAGGCCTATGTATCGTATTGGGGAAATGGAGTAGAGGCTTATAATAGCTTCAGAAGAACCAGTGCTCCTCGTAATTTCCAGCCTACATTACAGACGGGCCCTGGACCCTGGACACGTGCTTTTCCTTATCCTGCTACTTATGTAACGTTGGCAGGTGGTGTGGCAAAGGATAATGAAGCTGTGAACAAGGTATTTTGGGATGGTAATCCAGAAACACTTAACTAAAAAAAATTATGAAAAGATTAATATATAGTTTCTTAGCATTCGTATTATTATTATCGGGTTACTCTTGTAGTGTAGATGAAAGTTTGGACCCGTTGCAAACGAATAGTATCCTAAAGGGTAAGTTACTTTCTTTGAGAGGAGCACAGTTGAAGAGTATTTACTTCGATGGAAAACCGGGGGCAGAGTTTTTTCCTCGTATCGCCACCAGTGCAGATAAGTTTGTATTTGAAGCAGAATACTTGGCTCAAGATAAAAACTCGTTGCAGTCTGTGGACTTTTTTGTTAATAAAAAAGTGGGCAATGTGATTACTAGAGTTTTGTTGTCAAATGTGCCATTCTCTCAATTTGTGAATGATGGTAAGTACCCTAATCCTTGGGTTACTGTTACTTTTACTTTGAGCGACATACTTGCAAAGCTGGGTCTCTCAAATACTTTTCCGTTAAATAATGCAACGGTTAATACCCTTTTGACTACTTACAAATTTGGTATTCCTATTGAGGGTGACCTTAACCTGACGGACGGATCGATAGCTCCCGCTGCTAAAGTTGTTGCTGCAGGTCTATTTCAGAGCAATCAGTTCTATCCTGCGCAGAAGCTCACGTATACTGTTACTGACTACTGCTCTTATAATGCAGATCAGTGGAAGGGTACATGGGGAGGAGATGAGGTAGGCGCGTGTTGTGGCGGAACAGATACGAATGTATTTACACAAGACGCCACAAATAAGAATAAGTTCACAATGGATAATTTTTGGGGTGATGGGGTAGATGCATATGTAATATTTAGCCCTTCTACTAAACCAGATGAGCAAATTGTAACTATCCCTACGCAACCTACCTCTGAGGGAGGAATCGCCTCTGGAGTAGGAACTTATAACTCTTGCTTAGAAACGTTTACAATCAACACTACTTATAAACTTGGAGGTACAACCTATGTATTCTTATATATATTCCATAGATAGTTGATGTAGTTTTAAAGAATAAAAAAGGGCTGCCGGAGGCAGCCCTTTTTTATTTTGATTGCTTTACTAAATGATCAGAACCGATATGAAAAATCTTTTACTGCGCTAGGTATAAAGGGTTGAGTAAGTAAAATAGTTGTATAATTTGGGAATATGCCTTGGATAAAATCGATACGATCAACGTTATTGATACTGATTGCAGCGGCATGCGTTGATAAGCTATCATTTGATCTGGAAGGCTATCCCAATTTCATTCCTGTTGTTCAAGGTTATATTTCAGATCAAAAAGGCCCGTACGAAGTAACACTTACGAGATCATTTGATATAAAATCAGAGGCCATATCACGTGAGCCACTTTTGGCAAAAAAATTGGTGATAGTTGATGATACAGGGCTATCAGAAGAGTTATCAGAAATTCGACAGGGTGTGTACCAGACCAGTGCAGCAGGGATTCGCGGGGTGGTAGGAAGGGCTTATAAAATACGTATTGAATTAGTTGATGGACGGGTTTATGAATCACTACAAGATACACTCCTTAACTCAGGCGTGGTTGATTCCATATATTATAGCTTTAGGAATCAGCCCAACTTCAGGGATATCCCTAACTATGGATTCGATATTTTTATTGATTCTAAGGCAATCGTAAAAAATAATTTTCGATTTCTCTGGAAATTTACCGGAACGTTTCAGGCTGAGACTAACCCGGAATATGACAGAAAAGGCTGCTATTTCTATAATGGAAAGTGTAATTTCGTACCACCATGCAGTGGCTTGATAAATATTGGCCGGTTCCCTTATGCTCCAATATATGAACGAGTTGCTCCTTGTTCTTGCTGCACATGTTGGTACAGCCTATATAATACAAGTATTTTATTGCGCGATGATGCTTTTCTTCAGGTTGGGCGCTTTGATGCTTTAAGGGTTTATTTTTTGCCCATAACCGGATGGATATTTACACATAAAGTACACCTTGACGTTAAACAGTTTTCTTTGACACGGCAAACATTTGATTTTTGGAAGGCGATTAGAAATCAGAAAGATGCGGCTGGCAGTTTATTTCAACCTGTTAATGGAAAGATCCCCAGCAACTTTGTACAGCTTGATGGAAAGAAAGCTCCTATTGCCGGAATTTTCTATGCAGCTTCTGTTTCAGAAAAGACCACTTTTATAAATCGGAGTGCTGTTAATGACACGTATATTCCTACAGATAAAATAGCCTTTCCAAAGAGCTGCCTTGAATTATTTACAAATGCTACTAATGTAAAACCAGACTTTTGGGTAGATTAGAATATGCCTTGGATAAAATCGATACGATCAACGTAAGTAAGTACCATTAAACCTCAACCAAACCTAGTTGGAAGTTTAATTAACTTATTTAGGGTCAGCATTAAAAGTTGGGGAGTAAATTAAAAAAAGTTTAGGTTTGGGGAAAAAGCTATCGAAACCCCAGACATCAAATTATTACATCACATCTTT
>JAYVPS010000165.1:0-5730 GCA_043757225.1 Cytophagales bacterium
CAATTTTGATAAATCAAAAATACACCATCGTAACGATTACCCCAAATACTTCACCATCATTTTGTTATCTGAAAAATTTCTAAAAGCGATTTCCCTGCCCAGAGACCATAGTAATAATACCTTGCGCGTCAATTATATTTGCTTGTGACACTCCCTTATTTACCGTTATTCCACCGCCAAAGGCAATTGGATTGCTGCACGAAATAAGATTGCTGGAGGCTCCTGTGAAAGTAACCCTTCCAGTTCCTTGGCTAAAAGTGCCGCTACCGCTAACAATAAGATCTCCTCCAATGCTGATAGGCACATTCTGAGAAGTATTGGTAAAAGTTCCTGTATTGCTAATAGTCAAGCTACCTGTAAAAGTTTTTGCGGCTGTATTTCCCGTATTGAAAGTCAGTGTACCATCAATTTGCGTTGTGCTCGTGACTGCTAATGCGATATTTTGGACAGTCGGGGTTTGCAACACTGGAACGGAAAACGAGCCTGCTACATTCAATGCTCTGGTTGTACCCGCTCCTTGAATTGTGCTAGTACCGTTTAAAGTCAGATTTGTGCCTACGGATAAAGTAGTGTTGGTATTGCTAAAATTAATTATACCAGTGCCATTAACAGTAACTGCTCCTGCTACCGTAAGTGTTCTGTTATTTGTATTTAAATTCAAGATGGCTCCGGTATTTACCACAAGGGTATTGCATGATTGGTTTGTGGTAAGCGTAATACTATTACCAAGTGTGGTGGCAATGATTACATCATCACCTCCTACTGGGGCTACGCCACCAACCCAACTCCCTCCTGCGCTCCAAGCACCACCCGTAGCGGTACTCGTTATAGCTCCAAAGGATGAAACCTGAAGCAGGAAGAAAATACCAACTAATAATACCCTTGGTTTAAGTTTTAAGGAAATCTTAGTCATACTATAGCTGGTTCAATTTAACGTAGCGTATCTTTAAAAGTAGCTAGTTCACAGGGTGTAAAGATAGTCTTTTAAACCCATTAAAAATACTCATGAAATTAAGATAAAAGTTAGTAATAGGCCTTTAATGAATGGGAATTTGAATAAAAACTTAGTGTGCTCCGAAAATAACTTAGGCTTAATCTTTTTGCGTTCTCATCAGATACTTCTTTGGAGTAATCCCGAATTTCTTTTTGAAGGCAGCAATAAAATGGCTCGGGTTAGTGTATCCAATTTGATAGGCTACTTGGTTGACCTGGTAATTGTCAGTATCGAGTAGAATTCTTGAATGATCTAGCTTATGTTCTAGCAAGAAGCCATAGACTGTATTGCCATAAATTTCTTTGAACCCCATTTTGAGTTGATATTCGTTGAGTGCTACGATTTTTGCAAGCTCTTTTAAACTAGGCGGGGTTTCCATGTTCTTCAGTAAATATTCTTTTGCATGTTTTATCTTCCTCACCGTTTCCTGGTCGTTCAGAAAAGGACATGTTTCAGTATTGGGCTGTCGGTTAGAAAAGTAGAGGCTAAGCAGTTCATAAAATTTACCTTGATAAAATAATTTTTGTGCACTCTCGCTCAATTGGATAGTAAAGAGCTGATTTAATACTAATAGCAGAGAAGAAGGGATGTCTCGTTCATCATAGAATTTTTTGTTGCTGTTCTCCGGACTCAATAGGGGCAGCGCATCGTTTACAAAAAGTTTGTGTAGGCTTTCTAAGGGAAGGCTCATGAGAACCATTTTTGTTTCAGGAGCAACTGCCATAGTAAATGGCAAATCCTTATCAGGATTATAGAAAAAGTAATTCTTCTGCTTAACAATTTCTCGGCTGTAGTGTGGCCCAAAGTGGAATACAGCACTGCCATTGAGACAGAAATAGAAATGGATGAATCCCTTTGTAATCAGACTTTCCAAGGCAACTGCTTCGAGCCCTGTGTTTTCTGTCGAAAGCAACCTAGCATGATCCTTTTCAAATAATGTTTTGATTATTCCGTTTGAGGTATTTTTTATTAATAGTTGAGGCTCTATTGGATGTTTCATAACTAAAAAATGACAGAAATCATATGCTTAAATGATTAAAAAAGACATTATTGAAGCAAAAGTACCAAATCATGTGGAATAATTACGAGCTGGTATTAATTATACTTTTTTGGGTATTTTATACTGATTGCTCGATCAATATTTGCACCCGTATTGAGAAAGAGCTTTATATATTTTGTTGGATTGGTTATCCTGTTGGCTTGGCTCCCCAAGACAATGCTTGCGCAGGGAGATACTGGTACCGATTCGGTTAAGCTCCAACAATTAGAGGAAGTAGTGATCACTGCTACCCGCAATGAGCGAACCGTTGGTGTCTTGCCGATGCCCGTTACACTGGTTCAAAGCCCTCAAATAAAAATGATGGGATCGGTGAGGCTCAATGATGTACTTACCGAACAAACCGGTTTAGTGGTAGTGCCCCAGATTAATGGGCAAGGAAGCGGAATTCAGATTCAAGGATTTAATCCCGATTATACGTTGATCTTGGTTGATGGTGAGCCAATCATCGGCCGATACACAGGTTCATTAGAGTTGAGTCGCTTAACGGTGGGCAATATAAAGCAGATAGAAATTGTAAAGGGGCCATCTTCCAGTTTGTACGGTTCAGATGCCTTGGCTGGTGTTATCAATGTCATCACAGAAAGGCCAAAGACAAATCAGGGAAATTTTTCCGCACGATATGGAACCAATAATACATTGGATTTGAATGGGAGTGCGGGGCTAGTCCACAAAAGATTGGGAGTGTACCTTTTTGCTAACCGATACGGCACAGATGGATATGATTTGTCACCACAAAATTATGGCAAAACGGTTTCTCCGTTTCGTAATTATACTTTCAATGCTAAAGTCACTTATCAACTGAATGCCAAAACTGATTTGATCATATCAGGCAGGTACTTTGACGAAGCGCAGGATTTTAATTTTGATGTCCTTACCAATAATGTTTCAGTGCGAACGTCCGGTACAGGCAGCGTTCATGATTGGAATTTTAATCCGGTGATTACCCATCGGTTTAGTTCAAAACTAAAAACGGTAGCTCGCTTTTATAATACAAATTATGAAACTGAAACAAATTTAAAACGTGCAGCGGATGATAGCCTTACTTATCACGATAATTTTAATCAAACCTTCAGGCGCGTTGAATTGAATGGGGAATATTATTTCAACGATCAAAATATTTTAACGGTTGGCGGTGGGCAAATTAACGAGTCTGTAAAGACCTCTCGTTATGGTGATGAGGCCCAGCGAAGGCAACAAACTAATTATGCGTTTTTTCAACATGAGTGGAACCCATTTTCTCAACTAAGTTTAATTGCAGGAGGGAGGTATGACAATAATGATATTTATGGTGATCAATTTAGCCCTAAACTTTCAATTCGATATGAGCTTTCAAAGAAAATTACTTTTAAGATGTCTGGCGGGTTGGGGTTCAAGTCACCTGACTTCAGGCAATTGTATTTCAATTTTACTAACACAGCTGGTGGTGGTTATACTGTGTTAGGAACTGAGATTGCGATAGCCAAATTAACAGAAATGGAAGCGCAGGGGCTGATCAAGGCTTACGTACAAGACCCATCTACTATAGGAAAATTAAAAGCGGAAAAATCAGTTGCAGTTAATATGGGCGTTCGTGCAGAGATCGTTCCTATGTTGATAGCTGATATTAATTTGTTTCATAATAGCATCGATAATCTGATCGACACGCAAATTATTGCTACCACTACTTCTAACCAAAGTATTTACAGTTATCGGAATATTCAACGGGCTTACACGCAGGGCTTAGAGTTGAATCTTAGCTATCCGGTGGTAAGAAAATTAAATGCTTCCATTGGATACCAGTTATTGTATGCAAAAGATAAAGATGTGGAAAATAATATTGAACGTGGAGGGGATCTTGGCTATTATCGCAATCCGGAGACCCTACAAGTGTCGCGATTAAAGTCAAGCGAATATTTCGGGTTGTATAATCGCTCGCGCCACCAAGGAAATTTCAAATTGTTTTACCTGGATAAGCAAACAGGTTGGGAAGGGAGTGTGAGGGTGATCTACCGAGGCAAGTTTGGGATCGGTGGCATTCGGGGAAATATTCAAGGCGAAGTCGTTCCTTCCTCTGATCGAGATAATAATGGTATTCTTGATTCTTACGATAATTTCGTCCAAGGGTATGCCCTTGTAAATCTTTCAATCGCGAAGGTCATTCAACAAGGTATTCGTATTCAGGTAGGAGTTGATAACCTCTTTAATTATACAGAGCCCATTTACATCCCTAACCTTCCCGGCAGACTCGTGTACTGTAGTTTAAATTTTACTTTTAAAAACTATAAATTAAATTAATAAACAACGCTTATGAATACTGTTAAATCATTTTTGACTCTTCTTTTTTTTGTTGGATTCGCTGTATGCTTCACGGCCTGCAAAAAGGATGATCCTGCTCCTGTTACTTTAACTGGCAATACAATCAAAGACCTTGCTGCTGACCCTCCATCAGGCGGATATAATCCCACAAATGGGCAACCTATTGGTGTTACTGGTAAGTATACCTTGTTCAGTTTTAAAACTGGCGCAGTTGTCGCCAATACAGACAGCGCCACCACCAAATGGGATATTGGTTTTAACGGTTCGAAGATTATCGTGAATAGCGGAACAAGCGGCCCTGGAAGTGCAGCAGCTCTTGTTCAAACAGGATTATTTGACCAGATAACAACAGCTCCTGATGCTGGCTATACCCAAGATAATAAAAGTGCTGCACCAGCTTTCTACGCAATCGCAAGAGGTTCTGGCAAAGGCTGGTACAACTATGACCAAGCCACCAATTTAATTTCGGCAAAGGCAGGTGTAGTGCTTATTTTTAAGACTGTAGATGGAAAATATGCCAAGATGGAAATTCAAAACTATTATAAAGGTGCCCCTGCTGCGCCAACATCTACCACTGCTGATCGCTACTATACATTCCGTTACCTCTATCAAGGAGATGGCTCAACTAAATTGCAATAAGGGCTTGTAACTGAATTTGAGGTTTTTTGTTCTTAGGTTCTTCATAAAAGAGGCTGTCAAATATCAAGACAGCCTCTTTCTTATTCTTGAATCTACCGGGTAAGTTATTTTATTTAAACCCAGGCGGTTCATTTTGCTTTTGACACAGTCTCTTTTTATCTTTTAATTCGCAATTACCTCATACGTTTTAAAAGAAGAACTCATCGGTGGCTTCTGACCCTGCTCTCTCGCCTTGCGAATATCTTCGAAGCCTCTCTTATGGCCTTCAATAAATTCTGGTGAGCTTGTCCAGGTTTTGAAAGCTTCTTCTGAATGACTTAAATATTAGTTTTGGCAGATTAACCGCCAAGCCGTAACATTGCACTTTATTTCCTTAATCGGGCCCTTAGCTCAGCTGGTTAGAGCATCAGACTCATAATCTGAGGGTCGCTGGATCGTTCCCAGCAGGGCCCACTGATTCTCAGGCTGTTCTATCCGAACAGCTTTTTTTGTTGCATAGAGAAAGTGCATAGAAAAATTGAGGAATTCAGAGCGTTAAACGCTATCCCCAAAAAGGACAAGCGCCTTTCCATCTCTAAGCCTGAATCCAAGGAAACAAGAATCAGGCACGCGCTCAGAACCATGGGAGAGTATTTTCGAACTACCCCCAAAATCAGTCAACTTCTTCATAACCGAATAATCACTTTTTTCACTTTCAATGATTAGGCGCGAGTTATAACATCAACAAAGATCAGAAGTACAT
>JAYVPS010000166.1:0-21820 GCA_043757225.1 Cytophagales bacterium
CTGTTGAGTTTGAATTAGGAGTAAATATTGAAGCAGCCGCCAACGATGTGCGCGATAAAGTTTCGGGAGCATTAAATCGCCTGCCACAAGATGTTGATCCGCCTGTAGTTGAAAAGGCAGATGCGGATTCGAGCCCGATCATTTTCCTAACCGTGCGAAGCGACAAAAGAAATTTGTTGGAAATTTCTCGCATTGCAGAAGTGCTTTTCAAAGAACGTATTCAAACAATTCCAGGAGTTAGTGCGGTACAAATTTGGGGACAACAACGATACTCAATGCGCATTTGGATGGATCCTATTAAACTTGCTTCGTTGAAGTTAGCGCCCTCAGACGTACTTCAAGCATTGAACCGGGAGAATGTAGAGTTGCCCTCAGGGCGAGTAGAGGGACAAAATACAGAACTCACCGTTCGAACGATGGGTCGCCTTACCAGCGAAGAAGATTTTAATAAGCTGATTATTAAAGAGCAGGGTGATAATGTTGTTCGCATTAGCGACATAGGGTATGCTAAACTGGGGCCCGAAAATGCACGAACCATTTTGCGTAGGGATGGAATTCCCGGCTGCGCATTGGCCATTGTTGCCCAGCCAGGTGCCAACAACATTGATATTGCCGATCGGCTTTACAAAAAACTCGATCAAATTGAGCGTGATCTTCCGAAAGATGTGAGCTACCAGATGAGTTATGACTCCACAAAATATATTCGCTCTTCTATTGCAGAAGTTGGAGAAACCATCATCATCGCGTTTTGTTTGGTGCTGTCTATTATCTTTCTTTTTCTCCGGGATTGGCGTACCACCATCATTCCAATTGCAACGATTCCTATCTCACTGATCGGAGCTTTTTTTGTGATGTATTTGCTTGGATTTACCATTAACGTATTGACGTTGCTTGGGATTGTTTTGGCCATCGGTATTGTGGTAGATGATGCCATTGTGGTGCTCGAAAATATTTATGTAAAAGTAGAAGCGGGTGAAGATCCTGAAGTAGCGGCAAGAAAAGGCTCAACAGAAATTTACTTTGCCGTTATATCAACGACTGTATCTGTTGTGGCTGTTTTCCTTCCGGTGATTTTTTTACAAGGACTGACTGGCCGCTTGTTCCGCGAGTTTGGTTTGGTAGTAGCTAGCTCTGTGGCCATTTCGGCATTTGTCTCGCTTACACTTACACCTATGATGTGTTCTAAAATTTTGAAGAAGCGAGCTGTGCAGCCTTGGTTGTACAGAAAGACGGAGCCGTTTTTTAATTTGCTTACAGAAGGATACTCAGCCGCGCTGAATAGCTTTATGAATCGTAGGTGGTTGGGCTTTGTCGTAATTTTTTTAGCGGGTCTTCTGATTTATATTTTAGGAAAAGTCACCCCTGCAGAATTATCTCCTTTGGAAGACAGAAGCGAGTTCCGTCTGCAAGTGCAAGCGCAAGAAGGAGCCACCTTTGAATACATGGATCGATACGTGAAGGAGTTAACACAATTCATCACAGATGAAGTGCCTGAAAGAAATGGAATGGTAAGCGTTACAGCTCCCGGGTTTGGAAGTGCAGGTGTAGTAAATTCGGGTTTTGTTCGTGTGATATTAAAGGATCCCGTTGATCGCAATCGTACCCAACAGCAAATTGTAGATGACGTAACGGCCAAGGTTAAGAAATATACTGGCGTGCGCACTTTTACAACACAGGCACAAACCATTGGCGATAGAAGAGGAGGGTTTCCTGTTCAGTTTGTTATTCAGGCGGCAGACATCGATAAACTTAAAAAGGTATTGCCACAGTTTATGCTCAAAGCCTCTGCTAGTCCGCTTTTTTCTTTTGTTGATTTGGATTTGAAATTCAACAAACCTGAAATCAACATCACCATTGATCGTGACAAAGCAAGAAATTTGGGCGTCAATGTGTTGGACATTTCTCAAACATTGCAATTAGGGTTAAGTGGTTCACGCTTTGGGAACTTTGTAATGGATGGAAAGCAATATCAGATCATCGGGCAGGTAGAACGTGCCGATCGAAACGAACCACTTGACCTAAAAACCTTATATGTGAAAAACAAACGAGACGAGTTAATCCAGTTAGATAATTTGGTAACCTTTCAAGAGAACAGCAGCCCGCCACAACTGTATCGATTCAACCGATATTCTTCTGCTAAAGTACAAGCGCAGTTAGCGAAGGGCGTTGCTTTGGGTGATGGCATTAAGGAAATGCAAAAAATTGGGAAGGAAGTGTTAGATGAAAGTTATACCACCAGCCTTGATGGCGCTTCGCGAGAATTCGCAGAAAGTTCTTCCAGTATTTATCTCGCCTTTCTAATAGCGTTGGCAATTATCTATTTGATTTTGGCGGGGCAATTTGAAAGCTTCAAAGATCCGTTAGTAATTATGTTCACAGTTCCTTTGGCATTGGCAGGAGCACTGCTCTCCCTTTGGTATTTCAATCAAACATTAAATGTATTCAGCCAGATTGGTATCATCATGTTAATTGGCCTTGTGACAAAAAATGGAATTTTGATTGTGGAGTTTGCTAATCAGCGCAAGGAGCAGGGGTTGGCAATATTGGATGCGGTGAAAGAAGCAGCGGCCTCTCGTTTCCGCCCTATCCTTATGACAAGCTTATCAACCATACTTGGGATTTTGCCAATTGCACTCGCATTAGGAGCCGGATCTGAAAGTCGTGTCTCCATGGGCATAGCCGTCATCGGGGGAATGATGTTTGCCACTGTGCTTACATTGTTCGTGATCCCTGCCATTTATTCATTCATTAGCAGCAAACATGTTCGTCACATACCATCCAATTAAGTTGAAGCCGACATTGCGAGAGCGCGCTTTGTGTTGTAATTATTCACGAGTGCTAAACAACCGAAGCAATTCCCTATTTCAGACTTCAGGCTTCAGGCGACAAGCTTCAGGCCACACGCTGCAAGCATATTGCCTGAAGGTTGTAGTTTGTATCTTGTGGCTCGCCTTAAGTACATCGACAACAAAAGCCCAAGACACGCTAAGCTTAGCGCATGCTGTTCAAATCGGATTGGAAAAGAATTTTGGAGTTCAAATCCAACAGTTAAATGTAGAGAACGCAAGCCGCAACAATACATGGGGTCAAGCGGGGATGCTACCAACCATAACGCTGATAGCCAGTCAAAATAATAATACCATCCAACGCAAGCCCGCCAACCCATTTGCTGTGCCTGGCCTCAATGTTACTAATAATGCTCTGGGTCAGTTAGATGTGCAGTTTACTTTGTTCGATGGATTCGGAGTGCGGATTGCCAAGCACCGATTAGATCAGTTGGAAGCTTTTAGCAAAGGCAACGCGAATTTTGTGATTGAGAATACGGTGCAGGCTATCATCTTAGGATACTATCAGGCTTCTTTGGAAGAGGAACGCCTGCAAGTTTTGATCACGACCCGAGATTTTTCTAAAGTACGTTATACTTATGTGAAGTTAAAGAAGAGTTTAGGGTCAGCCATCACCTTTGACGTGTTGCAAGAACAGAACAATTACCTCACCGATTCGGCAAATGTTTTGTTTCAGGAAATTGTAGTGAAAAATTCGCTGCGCAACCTTAACGTATTACTCAATGAAAATATTAATAAGACCTATCAGTTGACCAACCCGCTTCAGTTTGAAGATGAAAGCTATCGCTATGAAGACCTGCGCGAAAAAATGGGGAGCTCCAACACCAACTTGCGCAATCAATATATTTCACAAGAGTTATTTCAAAATGCTACGCGCAATGCGCAGGCTAATCTTTCGCCTATTGTTTTGCTAAACCTAGGAGCAACGGGAAGCTTGGATCAGCAGTATGCAAAATTCCGACCGGCTACAGACGGAACCGTGGTTAAATCAACCGTTGGCTATTTACTTGACGATCCAAATCAACCCGTAATCGGCTCCAGCTTTGCTTCGGAATACTTAACTCAAACAGGAAACTCGTATGGAGCTTACGGGAATATTTCGTTGCGGTATACATTATTTAATGGTGGGCAATTGAGACGTACAGTTGACAATGCCCAGATCCAAGAGAAAATATCCAAGCTTACAACAGATCAATTAAAAGCCACGTTAGAAAATAGTTTGTTGTCGAGTTATGATTTCTATAACCTGCGAAAGCAGCTGGTGCAAATCACCAATATAAAACTTCAAGCAGCCGAATTAAACCTATCACTTGCGAATGAGCGCTATAAAAATGGAGCCTTGAGTGCCATTGATTTGAGGATCGTTCAGGAAAATTATAGAACCGCAGCCTTAGAAAAATTTGCCTCCATTTTTGCCGGCCTTGCCAGTAGACTAGAACTAATCCGTTTGACGGGCGGCTTATTGGATAGAAAGTAGTTTATTTTTCTTTAAGCCGTTTCCGAAACACCCTCAGGTTTCATCACCCAAAAATTATTAAAGCCTTCGCCTTGCTGAAGGTGAAGCTGTCCATTGGCTAACATTTCTAACACGGCAAGAAAATTAAAAATTAATGCTATGCGAGTAGGTGCCTTTTCAAACAATTCAATAAAAGCTACGCGTGGTTTAGTGGTGATTTCATTTAAGATAAATTCTTTCTGGCCTTCAATCGTGTAAGGATATTGAATTACCTGATGTACGGGTTTACTTTTATCTTCCTCTTGTCTTTTCAAGACCTTTTCAAAAACCATTAACAACTTGAAAAGGTCAACATCTTGCAGTTCGGCTTCTACGTTGGTGATTTCTGCCAGCGACTTCAACTCCTTGATTAGGTTGCCGCGCTTCTCTTTCATCAGTTCCACTTCTTCCATTTTATGGAACTTCTCCACCACCGACTTGTATTTTTTGTACTCCATCAAGTGCTTCACCAACTCCTCGCGAGGGTCTATTTCGTTGCCTTTCTCATCTAACTGAGGGCGAGGGAGAAGCATTTTTGATTTGATCCGCATCAGGGTAGCCGCCACCAAAATAAATTCGCTGGCCACTTCTATATTCAGCACCTCCAGCCTTCTGATATATTCCAAAAAATCGTTGGTGATTGTAGAAATAGGAATATCGTTGATTTCCAATTCATCGCGCTCAATGAAAAATAAAAGCAAATCAAAAGGCCCTTCAAACGAGGGCAGGTGGACTTCAAAGGTTTCTTGTTCCATAATTTTTAGGAGAGCAAAATTATCCAAAACAGAGGAGAAAAACTGTTGTGATAGGAAAATCAGTAAATTTGTTTTTTTGATGGGAGAAAAACTGCCAAAACACTTACCTTAAGACGTTGTTTACAAGGATAATGGTTAAAATCTAAATAGATGCTGATCACACCCGGAAAGCTACTTTCTCAAATCAATAGCCCCCAAGACCTGAAAAAGCTGGATCAAGCTCAACTAGTTCAGCTTTGTGAGGAATTAAGGCAATTTATTATCGATAATGTTTCGGTTTATGGGGGGCATTTTGGAGCCAGTTTGGGTGTCGTTGAGTTAACTGTGGCCTTGCACTATGCATTTAATGCTCCTTATGATCAATTGGTGTGGGATGTTGGCCATCAAGCGTATGGGCATAAGATTCTAACTGGTAGAAGGGATAATTTTTATACAAACCGCGTTTACGGAGGCATATCTGGCTTCCCGAAAAGGAAGGAAAGTATTTACGATACATTTGGAGTTGGTCATTCTTCGACCTCAGTCTCAGCCGCCTTGGGGATGGCGATGGCATCAAAATACCAAGGAATTGAAGACAAGCAGCACGTAGCAATTATTGGTGATGGGGCAATGACTGCCGGGATGGCCTTCGAAGCACTCAACCATGCAGGGGTTTGTGATACTAATCTATTGATAGTTCTCAACGATAATTGTATGGCGATTGACCCCAATGTGGGGGCCCTAAAAGACTATCTCACAGATATTACCACTTCCAAAACCTACAATCGACTGAAGGACGATGTATGGAATTTGTTAGGGAAGCTTTCGGCCATTGGCAAGAGTGCGCAAGAGATTGTTTCGAAGGTTGAAACCGGGATTAAATCAACCTTACTTAGCCAGAGCAATTTATTTGAGTCGTTGAATCTCCGCTACTTTGGTCCGGTAGATGGCCATGATGTAGATCATCTAGTGGCGGTGATGAATGATCTTAAACAAATCAAGGGTCCAAAAATTCTTCATTGCGTTACCGTAAAAGGGAAGGGATATGGCCCCTCAGAGAAGGGAAATGCTACTACTTGGCACGCACCGGGTACATTCGATAAGATTACAGGCGAAATTCACAAGAAAATTTACGATACGCCACAAGCGCCAAAATATCAAGATGTATTTGGCCATACCATAGTGGAGTTAGCAAAGGCAAATGATAAAATCATGGGCATCACCCCCGCCATGCCATCAGGCTCTTCTCTAAATATTATGATGAAGGAAATGCCTAACCGCGCTTTTGATGTAGGCATAGCTGAGCAACATGCAGTTACTTTCTCTGCGGGATTGGCCACACAAGGATTGATTCCATTTTGCAATATCTATAGTTCGTTCATGCAGCGCGCTTACGATCAGGTAGTGCATGATGTCTGCATTCAAAATTTACCCGTCAATTTTTGCTTGGATCGCGCGGGCTATGCAGGGGCAGATGGCCCGACTCATCACGGTGCATATGACATTGCCTATTTGCGGTGCTTGCCCAACATGATTGTGTCAGCACCCATGAACGAATCGGAGTTAAGGAACTTGATGTACACAGCACAACTTCCAAGAAAGGGCGAGGCATTTTCTATCCGCTATCCACGAGGCCAAGGGGTAATGCCTAATTGGCGAACCCGGTTTGAGGAAATAAGAATTGGAACCGGAAGAAAAATCCGTGAAGGCGAAGAGCTGGCCATATTGACCTTAGGGCATGTTGGTAATTATGCCGTAAATGTGTGTGAGAAATTAGAAAGGCAAGGCATTAGGATAGGTCATTATGATTTGCGTTTTGCCAAACCATTGGACGAGACGATGCTTCACGAAGTCTTTAAAAAATACAAAAAGATAATCACGGTAGAAGATGGATGTATTCAAGGGGGAGTGGGTAGTGCGGTGTTGGAGTTTATGGCCGATCATCATTATCAGGCTGAAGTAAAAAGGCTTGGCATTCCGGATAAAATAGTGGAACATGGTGAGCAATTAGAACTACATCATGAAAGTGGCTTCGATGCCAGTGGCATTGAACAGGCTGTTCTTTTACTTCTTGAGAGTTCTAGGTCTTTGGCCTAATGGATTCTATCTTTTTCAAAGAATACGGTAAAGGTTTTCCGGTCGTCTTGCTTCACGGTTTCTGCGAGACCCATCAAATCTGGGACTCTTTTGCGCAAGAGTTATCAACCAACTTTAGAGTCATTATCCCGGACTTACCAGGCTTTGGTCAGAGCAAATTACTTCCTGATCCTTTTACAATCGATGATGTAGGGGCAGTAATGATCGATTGGCTATCCAATTTAAAAATTAAATCACCAGTAATTATTGGGCATTCGCTCGGAGGGTATGTGGCCTTAGCTATGGCAATAAGAAATGAGGCTCTTGTAGCAGGCCTTGGACTTTTCCATTCAACCGCCTTAGGCGACTCAGATGAGAAAAAGGGCAATCGGGATAAGACAATTGAATTTGTGAAGAGTAATGGAGTAAAGCCGTTTGTGGAGGTTTTTGTGTCCGGTCTATTTTACCAAAAGGATAATGATCAAATCCCATCTGTCAAAGAGATAGCGCTATCTACAACCAAGGAAACGCTCATTGGTTATTCCCTTGCCATGCGCAATAGACCTTCTTGCGAAGAATGGCTAACTACTAATAGCAGGAATGTTTTGATTGTGGCAGGAGAAAACGATTCATTGATTCCATTGTCCACATTACAGCATCAAAGCACAATCGCATCAAAAAACACCTTGTTCGTTTTAAAAAATACAGGGCATATGGGCATGTTTGAAAGCAAATTATATTCTTTAAAGTGTGTTAGACAGTTTGTTTTAATGTGTGAGAACCAGACTGGGCGCTAAAAAACTCTTTGTTTTTGGCGTTGAGTTTGCTCAAAATGTACGATTTTATCTATATTTGACCTTGACTGAGATTTTAAAAAGTAAATCAAATAAACTATCTTTGAGGTAGAGCGAAACTTTCAAACCCACAATCAATATGGAAGAATTAGAAGTATTGGATCCTCACAAATATGATGGTTGGAATGCCATGGCAGCTAACCTAGCCTATGTATTTTGGGCAGCCAGTATTCTTATTGCGATTGGCTATTTTATTAGACTTGCTGGCATAGGGGGCAACAAGGATAAGTATGATTTTATCAATAGGCACGAAATAAAGTTGCTATGGATTGCAGCAATTGTTTTTGTAATTGGGTTGTGTTTTTATGCTAATTCTAACATAGAAAATTTCAGTGCGGTTCTGTTTTTTGTACGGGGCTTTATGACTATTGCCTTTGGTATGATAGTCGCATTGATTATTCAAAACCTCCTTAAATTTTATTACCCATTTTTCATTGAAAAGAGGTTGAAAGTGCTTCGGTATAAGCCACGGGTTTCTCCTAAAACAGGTAAGCCGATGAAGTTATTGAGCGAAGAGGAAGAAGATGTGTATTTGGATGAAGGGATGCAAGCAGAAGAAAATGTATTTTCAGTTGATTATGATGTGTGGAAGGATGAGGAAACGGGTCATATTCAAGTTGAAAAATATGCTGGTCACTTGCATGCAATTCAGTGCCCGGAATGTAATTATCAAACTTTCAAAGTATCGAAAGAAGAGATTATTAAAGCCCCTACAGCGTTGGTGGAGGGCGAAATTGTAAAACATTATCTCTGTGGATATTGTGGTTATAAGGCTAAAAAATCTGTTGCCTTAAGACAACAAGTAAAATCAGAGCAAACTTCTGCTGCAACGGCCTAATTTGGATTGAATATCCTTGGATTGAATATAAAACGGAAGCCTCTCAATTTTGGGAGGCTTTTTTTATTCCTTCGATTATGAAACTCCGGAAGGCAGTTTAATTTGGTCAAAGTAAAACTTCATGCGAGTGTGTTTGCGATCTAATGGTGATATGTGCTCGATTAATGTTCTTTTGTGGTTAATAAAAACCTCAACGTAGTCTTCGCCTAATAAATACAAATTTATTTTATAGCCGTAGTAACGGATGGCCATAACGAAATTGCCATGCTCGTAAAGCAAATGAATTTTCCTTTCTAAAGGAACTTTGGCTAGCTCAGGCCAGGAAATCATCATCTAAATTTATTTAAAATTTTAGATAGAAGAAAAGAAAATGATAAAAGTCTTTGTTGAGCGATTAGTGATCTTGGAATTGACTTTCTAAAGAAGCCTCCCGTTCCAAGTCTTGAACTATCTTTTTGTCTAAGGTGCTTTCCTTAATTAGATTGTAGTTGTTCCAAAATTCTTTATTGTAAGCTTGATCTTGATACTGTAATCCATAGCTTTTCATTCGTTCGCGCATGCTTATTTTTTCTAACGTGTTCGGAACCACTTTATTGACTAAAAATTGACGATGGAGTTCTGTCTCAAATTTTAATTCATTCGTATCTTCCTCATACCAATTGATTTGTGAATCTACGGTGATATAATTTACGTAAAGCCTCCCCTCGAACAGCTTGAAGTCAACGACCCTCCTTAGCTTCACAAATTTACTCACTAGTCTACGTTTTTTTCCTAATTCTTGCTCCTGGTTGTTCTCATAATCAATGTGGAGAATCCCATAGGTCTTTTTATCTATGTAAACCCTTAAAAGATATTCGCGTGTGTGGGCGATTACAAAGACTTCCTGACCATTATAGTAAGAGTCTTTCTCTCGTGCCAGACTGGCAAAGAAGATATCTTCTTCAGGAAATTGTCGGTACCTAACTGTATTGTTGAGCAGTAAATCTTCCAGCAAATTATCTTGATCAAAGAAAGAGGTGAACTTGCTACTATAGCCAAGGCTTCTTCTTACCTCCTTTAAAGCAACCCGCTCTCGTAGTTTGAATTTATTACGAGGCTCTTTGTAGTCTTCGTCATAAATTTTTACAGCCGCTTCTAATAATGAAACGTAAGTGTCCGCCACTTTTTTTAAATCGCGATAAAAGCCCTCCAGCATAAAAGCTTTATCCGGATAATTTTGCTCTATTCTGGTAATAGCGATTCTCATTATGTCTCCTCCCGCAAGGGTATCTGAGACCAAAACTTCCTGCAAAAGGAAGTTTGATTTTTCCATTTCTATGATTAAAGAATCTTTTAGAATTGACCAAACTGGGGTTTCAAAGGTTTTATAACCAAGCATATTGATCCCAAATATATTATTTCTATATGAGGCAGGAATGTGAAAATCGAACTCTCCTTGTAAGTTAGTAATTGTGCCGAGAGACTGACCAAAAATGCCAATGGAGGCGAATTGTAGGGGTTCCTTGGTCTCTTTATCCAGAACTTTACCTGAAATGGTAATGTTTTGACTGATGCAGACAGTTGCGTAGAGTGCGCAAATGAGAGCCAAGCAATATTTCATATTTTTATCTAACACAATATATGATTTAATTGGGTCTTAGGTGACGTTGATTCATCGAAATAATTGTTCATTCAACGCTATTTTATATCGCTAAAAGTGATGACTGCTGATTTCTCAAATTTAAAAAGGAATCTTTCAATCTTGAAATGGTTTGATGCTATACCAAAGATATGGAAACGTGCCTATTGGCTTATTTGCCTCTGGTATTTGATCAATTTTTCTATCAGTGCCGGCATTGAATGGCAGTTTGTAAACCCTGCCTATTACGTATTGTGGAATGCCTTTTTTCTATATGAGGCATTGTGTTTTTTTATTATCCTGATTTTTTTGTGGTCTCATTGGCTTTCATTTTTTAAGCCAGTATTTCAAGTGGCGGGTCATGTAGCAGGCATTATTTTATTTTTTCTGCTGATGGGAACGCTATCCTATTATTTCAACGACTACATGGATGGCCTTGTGTATTTTGTTCATTGGAAAGAATATATGCTTGAGCTATTAAGCTGGGAAGCGCTCCGTTTCCATGATCAATATATTATTACGGTAGGGGTATATTACGTGATCCGATATTTTCAGGGCATTCAACGGCAAGAGAAAGAGAAGAGTTTGTTAGCCTTGAAGAATAAAGAGATGCAGATATCGTTATTGAGATCTCAGATTAACCCGCATTTTCTTTTCAATACACTCAACTCCATTAGTACATTGATTCACTCCAGCAAAGAGCAAGCGCGCAAGTTGATCACCAACCTCTCTGATATTTTTCGTTACGCACTGGATTCTCATGGAGAGGAATTGGTGAAACTCTCAGATGAGATTGAGTTTATTGAAAACTATCTAAGAATTCAGCAGGTACGCTTTGGTGATCGTTTACAGTTTCAAAAAGATATTGATGCCACTTGTTTAAACATAGAAATCCCACCGATGATTCTTCAGCCCTTGGTTGAAAACTCGGTGAAATATGGCATTGCACCAAAGGAAGATGGGGGAACGATCTCCTTGTTAGTTCGAAGGTCAGGGAAGGTTATTTTATTTGAAGTAAATGATGACGGCTTGGGCTCTAATGCTAAGAAGGTGATGGATGGGAGCTCAAGTGGCATAGGAATGTCTAACACTGATTTACGTCTGAAGAGCTATTTTGGGCCTCAAGCAGGGTTGAGAGTAAAAGCCTCAGAGAGAGGATACAGCGTTCGTTTTTTTGTGGAAGATAAGCTGATCAAATCTTCCCAAGCAAGTGATAAGAAGATTATTGATAAAGAATTAGAAACACAACCGACCATATGAAAACAACCTGTATTATCATTGATGATGAAAAGTTAGCGCGCGAACTGCTCCGAGAATATTTAGAAGCAATAGAGAACATTGAAATAGTGGATGAATGTGCCAAGGGCTCTGATGCTGTTGAGAAAATCAACAAGTTAAAACCAGATTTGATATTTTTGGATGTACAAATGCCAGGCATGACGGGCTTTGATGTGCTGGACGAAATTGATCATGAGCCTTACGTGATCTTTACTACGGCATATGATCAATATGCCATTAAGGCATTTGAAAGAAATGCAATTGATTATTTACTGAAACCGTTGGATGAAGATCGATTCCGTCAGGCCGTTGAACGGGCAGTTAAGAGGAAAAAAATGGAAGAAGGTCGCATTGAGGACTTATTGGGTGGTATGCGCGAAGTAAAACACCGCGACAGCTACGATTCTCACATCTTCGTGCAGAAATCAGAAAAGCTTTTCAATCTTCCCATGGAAGAGATTGTTTACCTAGAGGCTTCCGGTGATTACACTATTATCTCGACCAAGAATGATCAGTTTGTAAGTTCTTCTGGCATCGGTAAACTCGAAGAGATCATGGATCCTGCTACTTTTATTCGTGTTCACCGCTCTACTATTGTAAATGTAAATTACCTAAAAGAAATTGAGCGCCACTTTAACGGAGGCATGGTGGTAAAAATGCATAGTGGCAAGAGTTTTCCTGTGAGCAGAACGTATGCAAAGCAAATAAGAAAGAAGGTAGTGTAGGTAACGTGCGTGTATGAAACGTAGCGGGGTTAGGAGCTAAAGCCAAATGACCAAGGAATGGTTTTAGCGAAAAAAATAATGATTATTGAGTTCTTCATGATATTGTTGGTTTATAGGTTTGTTGACTAAATAAATACCTTATTGGACGCTGCCTTTGAATACTGATTTACTTACTCGCTAGGCACTAAATGTTTTTTGGATCGCTGCGCTCATATAAATTTGTTTACCCAATGGTTTTAAGGAATTGGAAATAACTTCCGTTTCCATTTGATTTCCTTGAGTGAATTCACCGTGCTCCACATTAGCAGGATGTGAAATAATCTTGGTATCGTATTTTAAACTCAATCGATCAATCGATAGCTTAGTAAGAATAAGTATACCTTTTAAGGTTAAACCTCCAAGGAATAAGAATGCGAGGATGTTCATGGCTTCAAATCGGTCTTAGTATTGGCAGCCAGTTTGAATAAATTTTGAACTGGAACAATAGCTACAGGCTTTAAACTAAATCCCTTTACGATGAGCCACACGCCCAGTGAAAATTCGAAGAGAGCAACTGGGATAGCAGATAGCGCTGCCAATGGAGAAATTCGGTCTACAATTCCAAAAAGAATAGCGATATAGCCAACTATGAGAAGAGGTGCTCCGATGATTCCGATTAGTGAAAGTACCCTTGGCACTAGACGTGACTTGTATAGCAAGAATCCAAGCAAAATGTCGCATACTGCCGGCATGAAACTCTGTCCTAGCAGGAAGATACGATCATAAAGCGAAACCAAGGCAAGACTTGTGGGCAATGCACCTGCTCCTGCTCCAGCTTGTCGCAAAGTCACTATCGCCAAAAGAAATGCTACACCAACGAAGATAGTGCCAGATTCCAGAATTCTTGCAGCAACCAGACCAAGGGCAGCGGCTTCGTTCTGCTTCTTGAGTACTGGGAACAATACGACCGCGGTGCCTATACCACACAGGGCCACAATGATTTCAAGGGCAGCACCGATGATTGCCGAGGAGTCCGGCCCAGAGCCCATGATGTAGTTGGCTCCGTGTAAAGCACTGTATAGTGCAAGTGTTGGGATGGAGACAAAAGTTAATAGATATAGGGTACCCGCGACTAAGGATGTCTTTCGTAGTGAGCTCATAGGTGTTGATGCACTTTTGAGAGTTGGTGAATTTCGGTTTGATTTCATTTTTTTTATTTTTTAAGATTATAAACTTCTCTTGCGGTATTTAGTAGCATTTAATTGAATAAGGCATTGCTATTTTCTACCGAGAGGATTGGTTTTCCAAGGCTTGGCAAAATGCAAGGCCAGAATAAGGCTTCTGTTATACATTTCACCGCTATTAGCAATATTGGTTAAGCCATAATTGTATCTTACATCTAATCTAATCGCCTTCTTTTTTGTATGGAAAGTATAGCCGCCACCCATTTGTACGCCCGCCTCCCAACGCTGATAGTTCTCAGCCGAACTATCAAATGCGAGATCGGAAGTTGAGTTTTCATTTTTCTGTGATCCGTAAATATTATAGGCAATGGATGGCCCCGCGTTCAAATGAAACCTGCCAAAATGAACACGAGCCATTACAGGCAATTCCAACGTGTACAACCGGATGTTTGTATTGGAGGTAGTTAGTGGATTGTTAACTTTTAACTCACCACCCTTCATAAAAAAATAAAGCTCAGCCACAAGTGAAATATGTGGTGTAATGCCAGCTTGCATTGACACTCCGACTTGCGCACCAAGAACGGATTTCTTATAATCTGATAAGGCACTGTTTGATTTTCCGTAATTGAGGTTTGTACCAACCACATTTAGCACAAGGTCTAAATAGGTCTCTGTAACTCTACTATTTTTGATTTTTTCTGTCCCTGATCCATTTGTTTGACCAAATGAAATTCTGCTTAGGATAATCATACCTAGTATGAGTCCTATCTGTAGATTTTTTTTCATAATTCTTTTTGTTTGCTCAAAAGAACTTGAAAGGGCGAGGTCTAACAATTCAATTATGCAAAGCGGGGGGAGGTGTCTGCATAATTAGGATTTCAGCCTGCCAAATAACCGGAGGTTTATTGCCCGCTGTTGATGAGTTGAAAGAAAGCTTCTTTGTAGGTCTCTGAAATCGGGATTAATTGGTCAGCAATTTTTATCCTACTCCGCTCAACGGATTCGATTTTACTTAGGGCTACCATGTATGACTTATGAACCCTGCATAAAATACTTGAAGGTATTAACATTTCAAACTCACTGAAATTCTGTAAGGTCATTACCTTGACATTTTTATGTATAGTGTGAATTCTTCGGTAGTCTCTCATTCCTTCAATGTACACGATTTCGTTGAGCATGATTTTCTCCAGTCGATACTCAGTCTTTACGAAAATGAAGTCTGGGTGGGATTCCGAAGCATAGCGAACTATATTTTCCTGTGCTTTATTTACTGCTTGTAAAAAACGGTTAAACGTAAATGGTTTTAGAAGATAGTCAGTTATCTGAAGTTCATAGCCTTTGAGAGCGTACTCTTGATATGCTGTTGTAATAATCACCTGGCTATTTATTTTTGAACTTTCAAGCAATTCGATGCCTGATAGTTCATCCATGTTTATGTCCAAAAAAAGTAAATCTACTTTGTTGTTATTCAGATAGGCAAGCCCGAGAAGAGCATTGTCGAATGTTGCACTTAACTGCAAGAAAGGAACCTTGTTTACAAAGTCCTTAGTCTTATCAAGTGCCAAAGGCTCATCTTCAATGATGATGCAAGTGTATTTAATCATTGGGAATTGTTAATTTGATGCTGTACAGTTCATCATTTTTGTTTATTTCTAGCGATTGCCTCCCTGCATAAATGAGATCCAGTCGTTTTTGTACAAGTTCGTTGCCCAAACCGCCAATAGGCTGCTTAACCGACATTGAATCAAATTTATTTTCGCAGATCAATTGTGTTGATTCAGCATTTATAGTGATGTTGACAATAATGGCATTTTCCATTTTCTTATTATTGGTATGTTTAAAGGCATTCTCAATAAAGGGAATAAAAACCATCGGGGCGATAAGTTTATTACCAATATTACCTGTTACTGTAAAATGTACATACGTCTCATTTGCAGTTCTTATTTTTTGTAGTGCAATGTATTTTTCTATGTATTCAATTTCCTGCGAAAGGAGGATTTTATCGGCCTTTGTCTCGTATAGCACAAATCGCATGATATCCGACAGTCTGTTTAAATAATCGGACGCCTTTATTGCATCTTTCAAAATTAAGGCATCAATATTATTTATGGTGTTGAAAAGGAGATGAGGGTCCAGTTGTGACTTGATCAAAGCCATTTCCATTTCATGGTTTTTATCCTTTAACATCTGCTTCAATTTAATTTCATTGAACCAAGTTATAAAGCCTCTTATAACTAATGCCACGATGCCGCATATCACACCGATTATAGTCATGGCAGTAATCACGATCATAGCGGTAGATCGGCCAGGTTTACCGCCACTGTCCATGTCAATAATTCTGCCCGATTCTATATAGTATCTATGAAGGATATATCCTATCACAGCTGCACCAATAGTAATCAAGATGCCATATAAGATGGAATAAAGAAACCTCTTCTGTTGAACGTATTTCGGAAACAAATAAAAGTAAAACAGATTAAAGGAAATGAACGAGGGAAAAAATGCAAAGAAAAAGAGATTTTTTAAAGCATTAACGATGCGTAATTCTCTGTCACTTATTGCACTATTTCTGTAAGCAACTGTTAGTATGATTAGGATTGATAAAAGATAGCAGGCCCAAAAGCCTATGTGTAGTAAGGCAATAAATGACTTTTTCAACTTTTGAAGTTACTCAATAAGTAGATTAAAGGACTCTATTTGTTTTGGCGTTGGCAAAATGATCTGCAAATTGGTCATCCATGTCTGCAAATTGGGTGATTGTAAGGCCAACCATTTAAAATTCCTTATATGCAAGTCATCATCATGTCTGGTGTGGGCATTGGGTTTGGCTCTTGCCATTGCTTTGGTGTCGCGTTAGGTTTGTGCGGCTATGGCATGTGCCAAATGAGCGGGGATTTTGAAGGAGAATCTTTTAAAAATGCGAAGGGTCGGCCGTTGATTTTTAAAGGTCAGTTGATATAAACTCAATAATCCTCTTACTCATCACTTTAGATGAAGAGAATTATTAAGAAATCGAATTGGGTGTTTACTTAAAATTTTACCAATTATTGTATTCGGGGTAGCTAAGCTCCACCATTGACTTTTCCATGAAACACCCGTCTCAGAATTGCGCTCGGATTCTTTCGATGCCACCTACTCGATCCCGAAAAAAAATGAGCGCTAACAGTGTTGTTTGTAGAATTAGTTGATTTCGCTAAATATGGACGTCTCCGTTTGTTGCCGTTCAACAAGGTATTCTTTATAGGTATCAGAAAATTTGGCTCGGTTAGAAATAGCCTCATCATATTTTCGATACAGCCCAATCAGCAACTCGCATGCTTCACGTACTGCAAGTTTACCTCCGGATTGGCTCGTCATGTAATCAACAATTTTATTATCAACAAGGTATTTATTGAACAACGGGTTAGTTGTCCGATGAGCGAGAATACGTACCCCGCATTGTATTGATAGGGAAAGATCAAGCACATCATCAAATACAAAAGCTACCTCTTCTGCTTTTAACTTATTAGCTTTTAAAAAATGGTCGAATGATTTTAGCTTGTTGGAAGATTTGAAATACAGTGCAGTGAAACGTTCTCGCTTACCTAAAAAAAGAGCGGCTTGGTTTTCTTCTCCGGTGATGATGGCGGTAATGGGAAGTTCCTTATGAGTTAACCAGTAACTAAATCGCAGCATATTAGTACCCATCGCATCGGGTTCGCTAAAGCCACTTCCGGTTTGGTTTTGCTTGAAGCCATCGTTGAAAACTCCGTCCCAATCAAAGATAAAGGCTTTAATTGAATTTAGTTTTAGTTGAATCGAAGAGGCGGGTACGCAAAATTTTCCGCCTATTTCTTCAAATAATTTTTGAATGCCGGCCGTCTCCAAAGTAGGTATTAATCTTTTAGATCTTGAATGTCAAGCATCCCTATAGGTTTGCCGCTTTCGGTTACTAAAATTGTATCTACTTTGGTTTTTTTGAAGAGGTCAGCAGCTTCATTCAATAAAGCATCAGAATCAATTGAGATGGGTTCTTTGTATTGGAACTCACCAATTTTCTTTGTCAGGATTTCGCGGCCGTTTTCCTGTAATTTTCTTCTAAGATCGCCATCAGTAAACACGCCAACTACCTTTCCGTCTTTGGTAACAGTAATGCTACCAAAGCCATACTCAGTCATTTTCACTAATGCATCGGTTACAGAAGTATCGGCAGAGACAACTGGGTTTTTGCTATTCAACACATCTTTTACGCGCACGGTCATCAACTTAGTATGCTCTACAAATTGTTGGGTCCCAAGTGCTGTAAGGTTATTATCGGTTAATGCCTTCAATACTTTCCATGGAGCGGTGATTGTATGAACGCCAATGTTGATGGCATTTCGCACGTGCTCGGCATGGCGTACGGAGGAGAACATAATTTTGGTATCGTATCCATAATGCTCAACAGCGCCAACGCATTGGTCAACTAGGTCAAGAGCATCATGACCTTGATCTTGTAAACGGCCTACCAACGGGCAAACGTATGTGGCACCTGCGTGCATGGCCATATAGGCTTGTTGCAGCGTATAGATTAAGTGCACGTTCACCAACAATCCTTCTTTCCTTAACAAGCTGCAAGCCTTTACTCCTTCGAGGGAAACAGGAATTTTAAAAACAGTTTTTTTAGCATCAAGGCCCAAGTTGAGTTGGCGCTTTGCCTCTGCCAAAATTTCATTGGCCGTATTTCCTAATGCTTCAATTTGAAGTACCGGAACAATTTTAGAAAGTTTTACAATTAATCCGTCAACATCAGTTACACCTCCTCGGTGCATAAAGGTGGGCGTAGTGGTTAGGCCGTTTAAAAAGCCAAGTTGAAATGCTTCTTCAATTTCTTTTAGATCAGCTGAATCTAAGTACAATTCCATGGGATAATTTTTTAGTTATTGATTAATGATTTTTCGCGGAACTTTACTTCCACCTGATGGAGTTCAATGAGCGGTTTTAAAAATTCTTCGAGATGGTTGATGTTGAGCTGGCTGGCTGCATCGCACAATGCCTTGTCAGGATCAGGATGGGTTTCGATGAAAACACCATCAACACCTGCTGCAATGCCTGCACGCGAAAGCACAGGAAGGAACTCTCTCGCTCCACCTTTTGAGTCGGCACTAGGGATTCCGTATTTGCGGATAGCATGAGTAACATCAAATACAACCGGATACCCGATTTTATTCATATGATAAAAGCTACGCGGATCTACAATCAAATCGTTGTAGCCAAAAGTGAAGCCGCGTTCGGTTAAAATAATTTGATCATTGCCACTGTCAACACATTTACCAACAGGGTGTTTCATGTTATCTGGTGCCAAAAACTGTCCATGCTTAATATTAATTACTCGCTTAGTTTTTGCAGCAGCAACCAGCAAATCTGTTTGCATGCAGAGATATGCGGGTATTTGTAGTACGTCTACTACTTCGGCAGTAGCAGCAGCTTGATCGGGATAGTGAATGTCTGTTAAAAGCGAGAAGCCAAATTGTTCCTTGACTTTTGCTAGCATCTTCACACCCTTATCTAGCCCGGGGCCTTTGAAATATTTTAGGTTGCTGCGGTTATCTTTTTGGAAAGACGATTTGTAAATCACCTTGATGTGCAGCCGCTCAGAGATATTTTTCAGCTTTTCAGCAGTCTCCATCATGATCTTCTCCTCTTCAATAACGCAAGGACCGGAGATCAAAAATAAATCATCGCTGCCACACTCAATATTGCCTACTCTAACAATTTTCTTCTCCATATTCAATGGGTTTACGGGTCTCAATCCAATAGCTATTGGATTCGAACCGCAAAAGTAATAATAATTAATGGGTGTACGACAATTTTGCAAGGATGGCTTAACCATGCGCAAGCGGGCAAGGGATTGCAGCGGAAAGCCCGAAGTGTGGTGGGCGTGTGTGTGGACGGACTTGGAGCGCAAAGCCTGGTGGCCTTGCGTTTCGCTTGGCCATGCCCTAAAATCACAAAACTGTAGTACACTCTTTGACCGTTTTTGAAGTTTTAGTTTACCTTCTTTGACTCTAGGCTTTGATTCCAATCATACACCTTATCAGAAATTTCAGTCAGAAGGTCAGCGTCTTTTTCCAAGGCGTTGCCGATCACTATCATATCCGCCCCTGCTTCTAATGCGGTAATAGCCTTTCGGCTGGTGTTGATTCCACCACCCACAATCAGAGGGACATTTACAGCTTTGCGAACTGCACTGATCATTTTTGGATTGATCTCGCGCTCTGCTCCGCTTCCAGCGTCCAAATAAATCAAGCGTAAGCCAAGCATCTCTCCAGCCAGCGCAGTGCATGCAGCTAGCGAATATTTATCTTCAGGTATTGGTGTGGTGTTGCTGATGTAAGCCACGGAGGTAATCTTGCCCGAGTTGATGAGCAAGTAGCCGGTAGGCATTACTTCTATTTTATTATTCTTTAAAATAGGTGCAGCAATGACATGTTGCCCAATCAGCAGATCGGGATTTCGTCCAGAGATTAACGACAAAAATAAAATGGCATCAGCAGAAGGATCAATTTGCAACGAACTACCGGGAAAGAGAACCACGGGTATTGAAACGTTTTCTTTGATGTGCCTGATCACCTCGCCCAGGTTGGTGGTGGTGACCAAACTTCCGCCCACGAAAAAGAAATCAACACAGTTTTCATTTGCCAGTCTCAACAGCGGATCTAATGCTGTCGGATCCTCCACCTTATCAGGGTCAACTAAGACCGCAATTGATTTTTTCCTTTCGCGGGATCGACTTTCTAAACTTGTAAGGATTGACATGCTACGAATTGATATCTTTCTGCTTTCTGTTTTTAAGGTATTCGGCTACAGCATCTTTTGCTAAATCCAAAAGCACAACAGTAGCGGTATCTGCTATTTTAGAGCCAATGGCGGAAAATATTCCTGGTGTTTCAATTTCTTCTATTTCCTGTGCCTCTACCGAATCAGTTTCTGACAGTTTGACTTGTGCCCTTTTTTTCTTTTTACGGGAGGAACTGAGTTGGCTCACCAACAAATAGGTAACGGCTAATATTCCACCTATGATCAGCGCATTTTTTACCACCTTTTCAGTTTTGTCAGACATTCCTTTTATCTCTTTTTCTAATTCGTGCTTGTGGCGATCAGAAGTTTCGATGAGCCTTCTTTTTTCAGGATCTTGGGTTTCGAGTAATTCCATCTTACCTATATTTTACTTCTCTTTATTCTTGATTGCTTTGCTCAAATGATGTTCAATTTTATTACTGATTGGTTTTCTAAATAGAATAAACAATAGGCCAGGAACTCCATAAATGCCAGCCACAATCCAATACCCCATATTGGCCTTGTTGAAAAAGCTATTGAGGTAATGGGCTAACCCCACACTCAAAAACAATAAGAATAGAAAGGCAAATAAAAGAGCCACCACTAATACCATTCCGCGTGCAAGAATTTTTGCCACCTCATCGCGCACCTCCATTTTCACAAGCGCTATCTGGGCTTCTAAATATCCTGTAAGGTTGTCCATCAGGGTATCTAACCTTAAGAACTTGAATATTGATTCTTTTATTTTTTCCATTCCTTCTGTACTAAAACTCTAATAGTATCTGGCCTTTTTCTACAGTATCTCCTTTTTTTATTTTTATATTTTTTATCACCCCATTGGTTGGGGATTTCAAAATGTTTTCCATTTTCATCGCTTCTAAAATAAGCAATGGTTCGCCAACCTTTACAAGATCACCTGCTTTTACTTTTAAGTCGATAATCAATCCGGGCATAGGTGCCTTTATATGGTTTATTTTGCCAGTGTTGGTATCGGCAATGCCCATCTTTTCCAACATCAAATCAAATTTGTCCTTGAGTTTTATTGGATATATTCTGCTATTAATTTTCAAAGTAAAAGATTTCGCCATCGGGTCAGACCTAATCAGTTCTGCGCGATATGTTTTATTCTTATACAGAATGTGAAAACAGTTCTCTGAAACGTTGAGAATGTCCCAATCCAATGGATGGCCATTTACTAATGGGATACCGGCTTCTTCGGTTATTTCGTAAGTTTTATCGTTAACGGAAGCTTGATGCATAATGGGTTGAGAAAGTAAAATCTTTTAAAATTAGCAGAACCTTTGGCAAGGAGCAAATGTTAGATCAGAGCATTTCTTATTAGGTAAATTGTCTTATTTCTTCAACACCCACTTCATCAATGGCCCGCTGGTCATG
>JAYVPS010000167.1:0-5686 GCA_043757225.1 Cytophagales bacterium
GCAAGATGGTTCCTCTAATGATTATTGTCTACTTCTTTTCCGTACTCGCTATTTTAATCGTTTATATTAATGAGGTACCACATTATTTATGGCTGATCGTTACAGACGCTTTTACAGCAACTCACTTCCATGGCAACCCTGCTTTGGGTGGTGTTGTGGGTGGATTGATTGTTGCGGGTGTCCGCAGGGCCTCATTCTCTAATGAGGCAGGAATCGGTACAGCCCCGATGGCATTAGGTGCATCGCAGAGTACCGAACCCATTCGCGAAGGATTGGTTTCGATGATCAGTCCTGCTATTGACACCTTATTGGTTTGTACCCTTACTGCTTTGGCGATCCTCGTTACCGGGGTTTGGCAAACATCTGATGCAAATGGTGTCTCTCTTACTGCCTCTGCCTTTCAAATTGCGCTTCCGGGGATTGGGAAATATCTATTGCTTCTATGCGCCTTCTTCTTCGCCATTACCTCACTCTTCTCTTATTCTTATTACGGAAGCAAGGCACTTTCTTTTTTAATTGGTGTAAAAGCAAGCAAGTACTATGACTACTTTTATCTGTCTACCATAATTTTTGGAGCAATCGCTTCGATGACGGATGTGATGAATGTAATTGATGTTGCCTACGCACTCATGGCAATCCCCACCATGCTATCTGGCTTTATGTTAGCACCTAAGGTGATGAAAGAGGCTCAGTCCTATTTTAGCAGGATGAAGGCGAAGGGAGATTTGTAGTTGCGAGTAAATCAGCAATCAATAACGCATCACTGAATACTGATTTTATCCTTCAACGGATAATCAAATAACCCGTGTTCTTTAATAGCTTCTTGGACTTTGTGCGGGACATATCTCTCCCAACCAACCTCGCCTTTTCTGATCATGGCTAATACATTGTCAGAAATGATGCTTAGATTGGTAATGTTAGCATCGTGAATATCTTCTAACTTGTTGTTATCCATCAAGTAAAGGAAAAGATTTTTAAGATTATCGGGGAGTTCTGCTTCAAAATCTTTTAACGTAAAGAGAGAGCCATCTTTACGAAGTGCGGGATAAATATAGAGTTTGATGTTGGTGCCAAACAAAGAGGCAAAGCATTCTAAAATTCCACCACGAATATTTTCATACGTTTTTTCATCAAATATTTTTTGCAAGGCAAAGATGCCCATCACCATGGCGGTCTTTTTGCCTTTGGTAATCCTGCACAGATAATCTACTAAGCGATAGTACTCGAAATAGTTGGAGATCAACACATTTTGCCCAAGTGAACAAATAATATCAGCGCGATGTAAAAAGTCTTTTTCATCGATTGCCCCATCCGTACTTAAATCATTTAATGTAAGTTCTGTAAGCATCACGATTCTGCTCCTGTCAACATCGGGCTCTCTTCTGAAATGCCTTACCGAAGTCAAAAGCATATCCACATTTACGTGGGTCACCGGCCGAAATCTTCCTCTCAATACAATTACATTTTTCTTATACAAGTATTCAGAAGGTTGCATAACCTGACCATCGGGACCAAACATAGCCGCTTTAGTCAGCCCATTTCTCACTAACTTTAATGCCATCAGGCGATTATCCACATTCAAGAAATCAGGGCCATGAAGCCTAAACATATCTACTTCCATCCTACGAATGGTTAGCCCATCAATTAACGAGGAGATGATTTGCTCAGGATCTTTTAGAAACATGCAGCCATAAATCAAATTTACACCCAAAATACCGAGGGAAACCTGCTGTTGTAATGGGTCATTGTCGTGCATTTTCACGTGGATGACACAATCATTATACTCACCACTAGGGATCAATTGAAACCGTAGCCCAATCCATCCATTCCCTTGATTAGTTCGCTCGAAATTCAATACTTCAACGGTATCGGCAAAAGAGAAAAAACGTGTCTCCTCAATACGATGAGGAAGGCGTTCCGGCAACAATTGGTATTCGTGGGTAAGCATTCTTATTAATCGATCTTCACACACGTAACGATCACCAACTCCATAGATAGCATCGCTGAACTTCATGTCGTAGGCCGACATTGTTTTAGCTATGGTTCCGGAGGCTCCGCCCACTTTAAAAAAATTGGCTGCTACTTCTTGCCCGGCACCAATCTCAGCAAAGGAGCCATAGATAGATTTACTTAGGTTGATCCTTAATGCTTTCTCTTGAGTGGTTAATTTTTTTTCTTCCTCCATGGTGTTTCTTCGCGGGGTGAATTTCCGCAATTTTTTTGATGTAACCGATTCGATCAACAAATATTAAAAACGATCCTTCGATTTGAGTAGTGAACAACCAACCCGCACTCGACTAGGGAGACTGATCCCCCCATCCTTCCACCTATCAAATTTATACGACCCTTGGCTCAAGCTTTAATAACGTCTTTTTGATACTATCGGTTTAACTTCTAATTTGGTCAAAATTTATGCAATGGCAAATAGAGGAAACTTCTCAGGACGAATTGGTTTTATATTAGCTGCTGCAGGGTCGGCAGTAGGGTTAGGCAATATTTGGCGCTTCCCTTATTTGGCAGGAACCAATGGCGGTGCAGGCTTTCTGTTGATTTATCTCATTTGCGTTTTCATGCTATGCTTCCCGGTAATGGTTGGTGAAATTGCAATTGGCCGAAAGGCTACCACAGACGCTTATGGTTCTTACCAAAAACTTGGTGGTGGTAAGTGGGGCTATCTTGGTCTATTTGGGATACTGGCAGGCTTTCTTATTCTTTCGTTTTATAATGTAGTAGCGGGTTGGGCTTTTGGGTATTTTCTTGAAATCAGCTTTGGAGACTTGCTAAGCGAAACTGACTTTGCTGAATTCTTTGGAAGCTATGTGAACGACATAGGGCCTCTGTTCTTTTTCTCCCTTTGCTTTATGGCGCTTACCGCTTTTATTGTTTCACAGGGGATTGCCAAAGGGATTGAAGCAGCAAATAAAATTATGATGCCCGCTCTGTACTTCATATTAATTGGGTTAATTATTTATAGCCTTACACTGCCAAATGCAATGGCCGGTGTTAAGTTCTATCTGGTGCCAAATATTAATGATATTAATTTAAGAACCATTTTCTTTGCTTTGACGCAGTCGTTCTTCTCGCTTTCATTAGGAATGGGTGCGCTGATTACTTACGGATCGTATGTTGGCAAAGATAACAACATCGTTTCCTCCGCTGCAGTAATTTCCATTGCTGATACTTCCGTTGCTTTTCTTGCAGGGTTGATGGTGTTTCCGTTGGTGTTTTCACTGGGGGCAGAACCGAGCCAAGGACCAAGACTTATTTTCGTCATCCTTACTCAAGCTTTCCAAAACATGGGGCCAATTGCGGGTAGAATTGTTGGAGGGTCTTTCTTTTTATTGATTTGCTTTGCAGCGCTTACTTCTACCATCTCCCTGCTGGAAGTTCCGGCTGCTTATTTGGTTGATCAGAAGAAGCTTCCTCGTAAGCCAGTAGTGTGGGGTGTTGCAGCCGTAATTTTTATTCTTGGGTTACCGAGTTTATTCAGTCAAGGCATCATTCCATTTCTTAATAGATTACCCTTTCATAACACTCCTGATTTTCTCACTTTTATTGCCGATATCTGCGATATTAGTTTGACCGTAGGAGCCTGTCTAATGTGCTTCTTTATTCGATTCCGATGGAAGATGAACAACTTTAATGATGAGTTGGCAATCGGTAACTTGAGCTATGCAGGCTCTTTTGTGCAGAAGTACATAAACTTTGCCATTATGTGGATATGCCCCATACTATTAAGCATCTTATCATTGTTAGTAATTACTGATAAGTTCTTTGGGCTAGAGCGTATTTTTGGAAATTAGGAATTGAGTTCGATGTTATATCCTATGCCACAGTGGTGCAAACACAGCATAGTTTGCAGCCATAGAAATCTAAAAGGTAAAATTGTATCTAGACTTGAAGTTATACACTATAAGATTTTCCTTTACCTTTATAAATTAAAATCTCAAAAAGTCAATTATTGTGGAAGATAAAGAAGAAGAAGACAAAAGCCCCTGGCGGCACCATCCGCTCTTTGGAGCATATAATAAATTCTATCAAGGCAAAAATGTTTTAATGGGCAGAATAATAGCGGTAGTCATTGCTATCGTTATCATTATTATTATTATTGGCATTCTGCTTTTCGAATAAGCAATAATTAGAACTTTTGCGCGGAACAATACTACTTCTAATTGCAGGTGGCAAGAATGTGATTATCAGTATTTTACTGCTATTTTAATCAAGTAAATTATAATCAGGTTTCTTTTGTCCTTTTTGCCTTGATGCAAAAAGATCGAAAAAAATCAAGAGCCCAATATGCTTCCCCGCAAACCACCCCGCATTTGACTCAGGCCACCGCGGATGAGTTACTGAAATATTTCCATATCAAATTTTCATGTGCCAGCGGCAGGCAAATCCAATGACGCAAGTATTTATGCTCCTTGAAATATTTGTAAGTGTGCAATCCCTCCACTTCAGCGCCAAAATACTTTTCGATGGTTCCGTTGACAGAAGCATAAACGCCATGGATTGCCTAACTCCATAAATTACTTGTCAACGGAATCTTGAAATCAACCGTCAATACGAATGGGAATTTGGCGGTCAACGATCCTGAATCATTACACTAAAACTAAATTTTAAATCTTCTGTTTAATTGAATGTATTGCTCACGGTACATGTTTAGGGAGGTCTTGATAATCCCTTTTACCTCCATATGCTTTTTTACTTGCAGCAAACACCAAGGTATATCAGCACCAAAATGAGAGGATAAATTAATCTGTGCGTATTCTACTAATTCGGTTAGTGCTACTTCCCTATTCGTGTTTGATTTTAATTTAGAGATGATTAACTCAAACATTTGATCGTACCGCTTTTTAAGAATAGTGGCACCCATTTTATTTTTAGCCCGACTCAAATCTATTTTCTCAAATTCCATAGCCCGCATATTTAAGGTCGTAAACCATTCAATTTGGTAGTGCAAATAGCACATTGGATATCCTAAAGACCCATGGCAATCAATTTACCCTAATGGGCTAATAATTACTTAACAAAATATCAGACAACAATCGATGCCAATTTTATTTATTGGTGCTATTCGACCCATACAAACCCTCTTTGCGGCACAGAAATGGGGGTTGCTTCTCACGCTTTAGGGCATTATCGCAAACTCTATAAATGAAACATTGCCCTTAAAATACATGTTTCTTACTGAAGGTGATTGAAACGTAATAGGAGTTGGATCCTGATTTTCTCATCAGGAGATTTTACTGACCACTCAAGCCAACTACATTTTTGATTGATGATGCAGTGTACATACTTTTTGAGTAAATACTTATTTTGAAACAATATAAAAGAAATCCATCGAGTCGTTGTTATTTACAATCATGCAAGCCTTGCCCGAAGAAGTTCGTATCAATTGTATGAACTTTGCATCACGATCGGCAATGAATTCACTTGAAGACGGCTCAATGTTTCGCCAATGTAATTTTCCGTCTCCTAAAAGTATTGTACCCATCGATGCATCGTAACGTCCAAACAATGTTTCTTGTGCGTAGTTATTTCCGATTAAAACTAAATCGAGGTGTCCATCTTTATTCAAGTCATCGATAAGCAGATCATTAACCGTAGAGAGTTGTGCATATTCCGGTAAATCAACGGGATGAAAACTCTTTCCTTTGTCATTAATCCAAATAGCCGAAGCGAGTGA
>JAYVPS010000168.1:0-5671 GCA_043757225.1 Cytophagales bacterium
AGAAAAGATAACAAATAGCATTAAAGATTGGGTGTTTGGTAAAGGCCTCGGCAGTAATTGTCGGGGCTTTTCTTTTTTTATTGAATACATTAATTCGAAATCTGATTTTTGGAGTGGCTGTATAATAGTAGTTTTACAGAATGTCGTTTGATAAAAGGGTATTTCTAAATCATCTGGCGCAAACTTCTCCTCATCCTTTCCTGATTTCGGTAGAGAGGGCAGAGGGTGTTTATCTTTTCAGTCCTGATGGTAGAAAATACATTGATATGATTTCCGGAATTGCTGTAAGCAATATTGGCCATCGACATCCAAAAGTAGTAAAGGCTATTAAAGACCAAGTCGATAAGCACTTGCATGTAATGGTATATGGGGAGTATGTTCAATCGGCACCAAACCTGCTAGCCGAAAAGCTGACTAGCCTTTTGCCTCCTTCGCTCAATTGCTGCTACTTTGTTAACTCTGGTACCGAAGCTAATGAGGCCGCACTGAAATTAGCTAAACGGTTTACAGGCCGCACTGAAATAATTTCTTGTAAAAAATCCTATCACGGAAGCACACAGGGTTCACTAAGCGTTTCAGGTAACGAGATAAAGAAAAGAGCTTTTCGTCCATTGCTTCCTGATGTTCGGTTTATTGAATTTAACAATCCCGATAATTTAAAAATGATTACACCGCGAACTGCCTGCGTAATCATGGAAACGATTCAAGGCGATGCCGGGGTAAGGGTTCCGTCCAAAGAATATTTGCGAGCTGTAAGGCTTCGTTGCAATGAAACAGGGGCTTTATTGATTTTGGATGAAATACAATGTGGAATAGGCCGTACGGGAAAGTTGTTTGCTTTTGAACATTTTGGAATCACGCCCGACATTTTAACAATTGCCAAAGCATTTGGTGGTGGTTTACCGATTGGCGCTTTCATATCCAACCAAGAAAAGATGAAGACGCTTACACACGATCCTATGTTGGGTCACATTACTACATTTGGAGGCAACCCGGTTTGCTGTGCTTCCGCGTTGGCAACCCTGCAAGTGATTGAAGAGGAAAAATTATTGGAGGGTGTTGAGGCAAAAGGAAAATTGATTCAAGATTTGTTGGTTCATCCTAAAATTAGACAAGTTAGACGCATTGGATTAATGTTTGCTTTTGATTTTGATTCGGAAGAGCGAGTCAATAGAATTGTCGAGGATGCTAAGGAGCATGGCGTAATCTGTTATTGGTTTCTTTCGCACCCCAACAGTTTTAGGATTACCCCACCATTAACGATTACGGAAGCAGAGATAAGAGAAGCGTGCGCTGTTATTTTAAAAGCAATTGAAAAATCTTGATTATCGATAGCTTAAGACTTGCCAAAGTAGATAAAGAAGTTAAAATCTTAAAGATTAATTCTCAAACCAAAATTGTAATTTTAGTGCATGAAACTAACTAAACTGTACAAATTATTGATGGTACTAGCGTTGGCCATTGCTGCCCTTGTACTCACTAAAGATATAGTAATGCCCATGGCCTTTGCGGCATTATTTTCAGTAGTACTGCTTCCGGTTGTTAAGTTTTTCAAGAAGAAGATGGGAGAGATTGCTTCGATTAGCCTGGCACTATTGTGTGCATTATTCCTTATGGTCTTGGTTTCATGGTTTGTAGTATCACAATTGACGAGCCTAGCAGCCAGCCTACCTGATCTGGAAGGTCGATTTTATTCTTTGATTACAGAATTAAGTGATTCCGCTTCTTCGTTGCTAAAAATTAGTACTACTGAGCAAGCACAATTATTAAAGAACGGCTTAAAAGATTTTTCTACCTACTTCGGTAGTTTTCTTCTTTCTACTTCCTACCTCCTATATTTTTTTATTCAAGTGCCGATTTATATTTTTCTCTTCCTTCTTTACAGAGATCGATTTAAAGATTTTTTACTAGCCCTTCGCCCGGGTTCGGAACTGAAATGGAAAGATGAAATTCAAGGCGTTGTGAGGGGCTACATATCTGGGTTGACTCTTGTAGTTTTAATTGCCGGTATACTCAACAGTATTGGCCTATTGATACTTGGAATTGAACACGCTGTTTTTTTTGGATTTCTTTCCGGAATGCTAACCATGATCCCTTATGTAGGCATTACCATTGGCGCTACTTTTCCTGTGTTGGTAGCCTTACTTACCAAAGATAGTAGTTGGTATGCACTGGGTGTGATTGCTGTGCATGGAATCGTTCAGTTTTTAGAAGGCAATTTCATTACACCCAAAATTACCGGATCGAAAATCAGTATCAATGCTTTGGCTGCCATTGTAGCCTTGTTGGTTGGTGGAAAAATTTGGGGTATTGCAGGAATGATTTTGGCGGTGCCAACAGTTGGAATCTTGAAAATCCTGATAAGCTATTCAATATCACTAAAACCATTTGTTATTTTGTTGGAGGATAAGCACACAGTCAAAGACTAAAAGTCATCAGTCTTTTAAGCGATGTAAAAACTCAGTGATCAGTGAGCGGTTTTTGCGATCGACTACATCCTAGAAATGAAAAGAATTCGACTATTGGACTTATATTTTCTCTACTACCAAATTGTGATTGGTATAAATGCAGATGTCAGCGGCAATGTGCATACTGTCGCGCACCATTTCTTCGGCTGTCAAGTGAGGGGCATGTTTTTTTAATGCTAATGCTGCCGCCTGCGCGTACATTGAGCCCGAGCCAATGGCGGCAACTTGATTGTCTGGCTCCAGCACATCACCTGTACCGGAGACAACCAGAATCTCTTCTTTGTTTACCGTAATCAACATCGCTTCCAGTCTTCTTAGGAAGCGATCCGTGCGCCAGTCTTTGGCCAACTCAATAGCGGCCCTTTTCATATTGCCACCGTAGGCATTAAGTTTTTCATCAAAGCGATCGAGTAAGGTAAAGGCATCGGCTGTGGAGCCAGCAAAGCCCACAATTACTTTTCCGTCCTGGAGCTTACGGATTTTCTTTACGTTGCTTTTTGCAATGGTATTGCCCATCGTAGCTTGCCCATCGCCACCAATGGCAACCTGGCCATTGTGTAAAATTGCTAGAATGGTAGTGGCATGGATTTCTGTCATGTAAAAGGGCTTAGTACAATTTAGTGTTGTTATAGATTTCTTTCATGGGCATGGAAAAATCTAGAGCCGTAATCAAAATCTCTTCTTCAATGGATTTATATTCTTCTAATTCCCAGTGACTAGTAGAATTCAATCTAAAAATCTCTGCACTAACTGATTCGGAATCGATCAGCACATATTCTTTCAACGTTGATATTGTCCGATACATCTTGAATTTACCACCTCGATCGTAATCTTTTGTGCTGTTCGATAAAATTTCAACTAATACTGTTGGGTTTAAGGAAGAATTTTGGTCCTTATCAAAAGGAATTATACCCTTGCAATAAATTGAAATATCTGGATACGTGAACAGCGTGGTCTGAGGAATATATAAGCGTTTGTCTCCTCCGTAAGGGCGACATGGAGAATTCTTTAATTTAGCGACTATTTCTCCAAATAGATTTGTAAATATCTCATTGTGTGCATTACCTGCCCCTGCCATCGCAAATACCTCCCCTTGAAAGTACTCATGCTTTTGCTCAGAAGCGTTTTCGGCTATCAAATATTCTTCGATAGATAAAAGTCTTTTGTTATAAACAGCTGCAGGATCTTCGACTTTTATATTGCTTGCCAATGTGTCTTCTGCCCTTCCATCATCCATTGCAAATACTTGCCCTTGATAGTATTCGTGTTTCTTAGGTGATTGATTTTCGAAAACAAGATACTCTTCAATGGTAAGATGCTTCTTTCCATTAACCGTGATTGGTATCCGTGTTTCAGTCATAGCTTAAATCAAAATCCTTACCGGATCTTCCAACAATCCCTTCAATGTTTTGAGGAAGGCAGCTCCTACTGCACCATCTACCGCGCGATGGTCGCACGACATGGTTACTTTCATCACATTGCCCGGAACAAGCTGACCGTTTTTCACAATAGCAGTTTCTTTAATTCCGCCAATGGCTAAGATACACGCATCTGGTGGGTTGATAATGGCAGTAAAATCTTCGATGCCAAACATGCCTAAGTTAGAGATGGTGAAAGTACTACCTTCCCAATCGCTTGGTTGTAATTTTTTGTCGTGTGCTTTTTGGGCTAAGTCTTTTACTTCAACTGCTATATGAGAGAGTGATTTGTTATCAGCAAAGCGAATCACCGGAACCAGCAAACCATCCTTCACCGCCACGGCCACGCCAATATGGATGTGATGATTCTTGCGCATTTTATCTCCCATCCAGCTTACGTTCACATCTGGGTTTTGGCGCAGTGCTGCGGCCACGGCCTTAATCACGATATCGTTAAACGATATTTTTACTGGCGCAATTTCATTCATGCTCTTGCGAGCGTCAATGGCCTTGTCCATGTTGATCTCCATGGTCAGGTAGAAGTGAGGTGCAGAGAACTTACTTTCTGCCAATCGCTTTGCAATGGTCTTGCGCATTTGCGACACAGGAACTTCCTCAAAACTTTCTTGTCCAACTACTTGCGGCAACACAATAGGTGCCGATGCTTTATCGGTAGATTTTGCGGATGATTTTGTCTCCGCTGATGGCTTATAACTTTCTACATCATGCTTGGTAACGCGACCCTGATCGCCTGAACCAGCAATCTTGGCAATATCAAAGCCCATATCTTTGGCCATCTTTTTAGCCAAAGGCGAAGCTTTCATTCTTCCATTTGTTTCAGCAGATCCATTGGAGGGAGTATCGGTAATTACCACAGCGGTAGAAGACGCAGCTATTGTGGCAACAGGTTTTGCTGTTCCGTTAGTTTTCGCTTCATACGCTTTTAGCAATGTTTGCCAGTCGGCATTTTTTTCTCCTATAATCGCTAATACTCCATTTATCTTTACAGATTCTTTAGCCTTTGCGCCAATATAAAGCAGCGTGCCCGTGTTATACGATTCATAATCCATCGTGGCCTTGTCCGTTTCTATCTCGGCCAACAATTCTCCCGATTTCACAGGGTCACCCACTTTCTTGTGCCACACAGCAATCACGCCTTCGTTCATCGTGTCACTCATCTTTGGCATCAGGGCAATCTCTGCTTTAATACCCGAAGTATCGATGGTCAAAGGGGCAGTCGTTGCAACTTCCGCTTTAGACTCAGGTGCTTTTTCTCCGCCCGAGGTGGCCGCAGTTTGTGCACTTGCCAACAGCGCAGAATAGTCTTCTCCTTTGTTACCGACAATGGCGAGCACGCCATTGATTTGTACAGGCTGGCCTTCCTTCGCGCCCAAATACAGCACTGTGCCGCTGTTGTATGATTCATAGTCCATGGTGGCCTTATCAGTTTCAATCTCAGCCATCAACTCACCCGACTTCACCGAGTCGCCCACTTTTTTGTGCCACTTGGCAATTACACCCTCCGTCATGGTGTCGCTCATCTTGGGCATGCGTACAATCTCTGCCATTTTCTAGTTACGATTACGATTTTAGAAATTACGATTTATAGAACACCAAAAATAGCCGTATTTAGTCGATTTTCAAGTAGCTTATTCAAGAGTTCTTTAGGTTATTCTATTAAGAACCTACCACCATCTTAGAATACTTACCAAATATTCTTTTGAAAAGTAATGCAAAGAGCATGCTTAGTCCCATTGAAACAATCAGGATGATAATAGCTCCAAG
>JAYVPS010000169.1:0-5664 GCA_043757225.1 Cytophagales bacterium
TGAACCGGTTACTTGTTGCTGTGAGTTTAATAAAAAGGCTTCCATGTCGCGCATGACGGGATCCAAGTACTGGCCTTCGTGTAGCCAGTTGCCGTAGAATTGTGCCAGTTGATCTTTCCAACTCAACTGCCACTTCGTTAGCACGTGCTTTTCTAATGCATGATGTGCTTTGATGATAAGCACAGGAGCCGCGGCCTCAAAACCTACACGACCTTTGATTCCGATAATCGTATCTCCTATATGAATGTCTCTGCCAATACCAAAAGGTGCAGCAATGGACTGCAAAAATTGAATTGCCTCTGTTGGATGCGTAAAAGTTTTTTTATTCACACTAACTAATTCACCTCGTTCGAAGGTAAGAGTAACTTCTTCGCTCGTGTTTTTTGTTACTTGAGTAGGCCAGGCCTCTTCAGGTAGCTGCCCCATTGAATTTAGTGTTTCCTTTCCACCAACCGAAGTGCCCCAGATGCCCTTGTTGATAGAATACTTGGCTTTTTCAAAATTATAAACAACGCCTTTCTTTTTAAGGTAATCTATTTCTTCTTCACGACTTAATTTCTTATCGCGAATGGGTGTTATTATTTCTATCCCAGGTATCATGATTTGAAATATCATATCAAACCTCACCTGGTCGTTGCCAGCGCCTGTACTGCCATGAGCAACTGCATCAGCCTTCAATTCCAACGCATAGTTAGCGACCGCCAAGGCTTGAGACATCCTTTCGGCACTCACACTTAGGGGGTAGGTTGCATTTTTCAGGATATTCCCGAAGATCAAGAACTTGATTACCTTATCGTAATAGTTTTTGGTTTCATCCACAGTTTTATGCGAAGCCATTCCAAGACTCAATGCGCGCTTCTCTATTTCGGAAATTTCACTGGCGTTGAAGCCACCGGTATTCACGGTGATTGAGTGTACCTCATACCCCAAATCTTCCGATAAATATTTCGCGCAGTAGGAAGTATCCAATCCTCCGCTAAATGCTAAAACAACTTTTTTTTTCATTACCAAAAGAATAAAAAACTTAGAATCGAATTCTTTTTAGGGGCAGCCGCTTCAGTATCTTTCTTTCTCCAACCCTTCAATAATACAAACTGTTTGAACTTTACCCAGCGATCAAACAAACGGTTGTCACTGCGCAAGTCTCGCCCCCAAAAATTTTGAGGCCCAACTTCGTGCTTCTTTTTTTCCTCCAATTCTTTTGCTTTTTCTACTGGATCGTAGAGCATAGCGGTACACATACAATTCTGACGGTCTTTGCTCATCAAAATTTCGTAGTTCACACAACTTTTGCATCCATTCCAAAACTGATCGTCTGTGGTGAGTTGCGAATAGGTGACGGGCTCGTACCCTAAATCTGAATTGATCTTCATTACGGCCAAGCCGGTTGTCAACCCAAAGATTTTGGCATCGGGATATTTCTTCCTGGAGAGTTCAAATATTTTATTTTTAATTTCTTTGGCCACTCCGGATTTTCGAAAAGTGGGTGTTACAATCAATCCGCTGTTGGCAACAAACTTTTCGTGTTCCCATGATTCGATGTAGCAAAAGCCAACCCAGTCACCCGCTGTTGTTAGTGCGATCACCGCTTTGCCCTCTTCCATTTTCAATTGAATGTATTCAGGAGTACGTTTGGCGATGCCTGTGCCTCGTGCTTTCGCGGATTCAGCCATCTCAGTAACGATAATCTCAGAATAATGAATGTCAGCAGCCGTGGCTGTTCTGACAATAATAGTATTGTCCAAGTCAGTAATAGTAAAAGTTAAATAGTATGTTAGAGGGCGGCATAACAAGCTGCTTGCTTGCCACAATTGCACGATGGCAGTATCAGATTCGGATACGCCTATGCGGTCGCCTCATAATGGGGCAGACTGTGCGCAACAGGTTGTCACATGCCTCTGGAGCATGGGGGAGAGCAGTCAAAAGACTTTTGTTCTCGCGAATGGTGGTTGGGTTTCTCAACTCTTGTCTTTATTTAACAAGCCAATTAAATGTTTTACAAAATTAATGGAATTATAAACGAATAATTCAATAATCGAGTTAAATTTTACAATTTAATTTTTAGATAGCATAAAACGAACAAACGGTTGGAAGAATTTTTGAATCAATATGGCTATGCTGCACTTGTAGCCGAGCTCATTCTTCAGAGAGGAAACAGCCATCTTGGTAGTGTCTTCATTGATCCACCGGGGATACTTCCAATTTCCTTTCACAGTGATCGCGGTATTCTCCGGTTCGTTTATAAGTGATTGGACTTGTTATCTTAGTGGAAGAATAAATGGAAAACTTTTCTTGGCGAAGCGCCCTAAGCTAGAGTTAAAAATGAAGCCGCTTATGGGATTCTTCCAGCGCAATCGTTTCCAAATCCTTTTCAGTTACCGCTTTCTCTTTGGATTTTGGATTGTCATTCCGTTAATGATCGGTAACGAAGGTGCCAGACTCTTTAAAGCCTGACACCAACGCTAATTGCGTTTTATTTACTTTTCCTTTTAAGCATTACAAAGGACTATTTACTTCCCTGCTTAATCAATCGCTCAACATCATTATTTACAGAAAGAATTAATAAACATGTAGCGGAGCAGAAAACAGGACTGGTAATGCAATGGTGACCACTCCAGCTCCCATCGTCATTTTGAATGTGCAACATCCTCCCTGCAATGTTATCATACCATTGAGTCCAGGCATTATCTTTTCCGATGATCATGCTCTCACCGGTTTGCAGATAGCTTAAAAATTCTTCACCGCCATTGCTGCCAAAGCCATCCATTACTTCTGCACTTTGAGCCCGTACTTTTGCTGATTGATAAACATTGTAGGCGGTTGAGTATTTCATCGCCTCATCTTTTGAAAAACCGATGGAAGAAAGATTTTCAGCCGAGACAGGAGCTGATGGTTCCAGCTTGCCATCGCGCTTAGCCTTTTCAATGGCTTCTTCTGCTTTGCGTGATTCTTTGGCGCTGGCTCGGGCAGAGCCTGTTACGGAATAAAGCATAATACCTGCGCCCATGTCAGTATTTACATCTCCTGTTTTAGCATCGTAGTTCTTTTTCTGAAACTCTCGAGAACGTTCTAGCGCTTTGTCATCCACGGCAACTCCTTGTGCTTGCGCTGCCTCCAGTGCATTGCTCGCAAAAGAAGACTGCAGTACGCCAGCCCATCCAGAGCCTTGAGTGCTTCCGTTACTATCTTGAGCTCGTTGAATTTTAGCTACGCATGTATTTAAACTCTTTTTGATGCGTGCTTTCAAATCAGAATCATGTTCGGCATATTCTAACACATTCGATAAGAATTGAGAGGTGAGAATCACATCGATGTTAGCTCCTAACTTAATTTGAATTTGTGTGCCCTGTTGATCGGTAATGTTAAGACTCGTTGCCGAAGAGGTCTCAACAGCATTCAATAAGTAATTGAGCGCTCGCTTAAGTTGGTAAGAATACTGTCCTGATTTTAAAGTAGAATTGCTCCGCAGCAATGCCATTGCAACCATAGCAGTGGTAGCAGGATCAGTCTGTACCAAATGTGGATCAACAATGTCTTGTCGGGAATGACTGCCCGAGCCCCAACCACCGTTGTTGTTTTGAGCTTTTGTGACCCAACCCAATCCTTTGTTGATGGATTCAATAACTTTTTGGGGTGTTTTGTACCTGAAATTCTGGTCAGACGTTTCCTCGCCCATCACCGTTCGGAACACACATCCCTTCGGAATGCTGCGAAAGGTGCTAAAATGTTTTTTCTTGTTTTCCTTTTTGAATGTGAAGGAAAGAATGCTTACCGTTACTAAAACGGCTGCGATTGAAATGATGGAAGTTTTCATAACAGTTTATTTTTGTTTTTGCTGTTATGATGTGCTAAAAATCAGAATTCCATAAAAGGATTTAAATTATTTTTCGGACAAAGGCTAAGTAGGCCATAATCCATTTGTTTTCGCTTTGTGGCTTAGCCCTTGTAGGGAAATTACTTCTCTAGTGCCAGAAGCGGATGAATCTCACCACCGCTTTTATACAGATTGGCAATTAACTCGCCCAACGCAGGGCCATGTTTAAACCCGTGCCCGGAGCCTCCGCCTAAAAACCAAAGATTGTTTGCTTCAGGATGAGGGGCAAAGATGAAATTCCCGTCTGGTGAGTTTTCATACGGACAAACCCGACTCTCAACCAACGGTGCATTGGCAAGTTGTGGAAAACGGTGACCGATAAATTTTCGGGCTTTGTTTAGTACTTTCTGATTCAAGACTCTTTCACCATGAGTGGGATCAAACGGTTCGCCTCGTTTGTCAATGCCAATCTTAAAGCCACGTTGGGCGTTGCCGGGGATACCATAATAAAAGTCTTGTCCATCTAAATCTACCCAAGCAGGCAGTTGATCAAAATGCGCTGCAAGATTTTGCGGCACACCGAAATAATAAGCTTCTTGTTTTGTGCACGTGATTTTTTCTCCCAACACTTCAGGAAATAGTTGCCCAAGCCAAGGACCGCATGCAAAAAGATAAGTGTCTGCCTGGATGATCGTATGATCAGAAAGTTTTATTCCTTCCAACCTGCCAGTTGAAATTTTTTGCGGAAGAGCGTAGGCAGTTATGAAGTTTCCGCCTGCTTCCACAAAAGCTTCTTTAACAGCTTGGCAACTTTCACGCGCTTTTAAGTAACCACCAAAAGGATCCAGCCACGCATGGTGGAGGTCTTCGGTGTTGATGAGGGGATATTTTTTCTTAAGATCGACAACGGAATAATATTCGTACTCCATTTTGTGTTTGAGGGCGAAAGGAATGGAATCATCTAAGATTGGATTCTTCTCTTGATAGCAAAACCAAACAACACCCTTATTATGAAACAACTGCTTGTTCCATCGTAATTGGTTTTCTTTCCATAACGCTAATGCTCTCACATTTAAATTAAAGTAAAATTCATTGTCTCCGTAAGTAGAGCGAATTACTCTGGTCTCATCGCCCGAACTGCTTCTAGAGTTGCCGGCACCCCAGGCGTCAATCAAAGTTACTTTAAAACCATTCCTCAATAAATAAAGAGCCGTCCATCCACCGAAAGCACCAGCGCCCACCACGGCAATCGAAGAGCCTTTTGGTAAACTGTCAATTTTGTTTTCTTCTTTTTGATAAGAGGAAGCAGGGGAGAAGGTGTTGATATTTGGAATCATGGGATTAAAGGGTTGCACGCCTACAGCTGTTATCAACAGCTAGTTTCCAATAAGCCACACATTCCACTCTATAGCAATGCTTAGAAGTAATAGCAATAGAAAAACAGTGGCGATAATTTTATGAGCCAATTCTGCTAATGACTTTCGGCTGATAAAAAAGAGCATTAATAGTAGCAATATCAATTTAAGCGACTCGTCAAGAATCGACCGATTGCGAATGAAAACCCCATCCAGAATTGCGAGTAGAATTAATGCACAAGTAAAGCCAAAAATCTTTCTGTAATTCTCGAAATAAAATGTCTTTAGATCGATGATCCCTTCCTGCATTCCAAAAGGGAATAGAAGTCTTGCAAGAATAAAAAGGTTAACGGGATAAAGCATAATAAAAAAGAAGGTAGGGAGTCTCCAGGGTTCGTAATTTTTAAGATCATATGTTACCCACCATTCTTGTACATGCATGAGCAAAACTAAAAACACCCAGACAAAATGGGGCCAATAAACTTTTACTCGATT
>JAYVPS010000170.1:0-21530 GCA_043757225.1 Cytophagales bacterium
CAACAATGAAAAGGTGATCATGGATAACCTCAACGAATTTTTTAAAGGAAGAACGGTGGTGGTGATTGCCCATCGGTTAAGCACGGTAAAAAATGCAGATACCATTATAGTATTGGAAAAGGGTAAAGTAATAGAACAAGGGGCACACGAAGAGTTGACTTTCAAAAAGGGAAATTATTATGAGTTGGTAAAGAATCAATTGGAGTTAGGCAATTAAGACATATCATAAATCCAAATTGTAATTATTATGAGCTTATTGAAATACATTCATCGCGTACAGCAAATGCATGATCTTATTAATAGAGAAGCTACAGGGTCTTGCAAGGAATTTGCCAATAAGTTGGGCATCTCGAAGAGCATGTTAATGATTGATCTAAATGAATTGCGCACAATTGGGGCTGAAATAGAATTTGACCTACATAAGCGAAGCTATTATTATCAGAAACCTTTTAACTTTATTGTAGGCAGGGGAAGAGAGCAAATAATGGGAGGAGAAAATCTTTACTCTTTTTTGCCCAGTCCAATAGCATTAGACTGGTAACCGTTAAGCTTGCATTGCCAAGTTCCAAGTTACCTAGTGCACAAACAAAGCCGCGGATGCCGAAAAGCGAATGAGTAGGCAAAATATAAATGATTAAAACTATGGAAAAGCTAGAAAACTTTGTTGAGTTCTCGATTTCGATTGAAGAAAAGCAGAATGTAAAAGGTGGATTTATTGACCAGTGCGGACTAAATCGATGGGCTGCCCAGGTTTGTCGAGATAATAATGATTATAATGGCGCATGGCGCTTAGATATGTGGTATGATACCAATTGCCGTGTTGCTTAGGCCATTTTTATTAGATTATTATTTGAATGAAGCACTATTTTGGCATAATCCAAATCGCTATTTTATCATTAGTTGGGAAAGGCGTATGCCTTTCCCAAACTGAATCCTACTTTGAGGGTGTAGTATATAGCAAATGTATTGCTGTAGATGCTCATGGAAAGGAGCTACCATTTCCGTGGGACAAATCCGTAGAATATTATGATAAACATCGCATAATCATTAGGATTACAGAGGATACCCAGAGTGAAAGTTCTGATGTCTGCCTTGATAGTAAAAAGCGGGGCTTATATAAAATAAATCACGACTATAGTACGGTAACAAGACTAGCAGATCGGGAAGCAAAGGATATTCCAGTTTTAGAATTTAAGAAAATTGGGGAGGAAAAATTACTGGGATACAAATGCGATGTTTACTTTTTAAAATACATAGATAGACTGGAGTTCGTGAATGAAGTTATTGGGCCTACCAGCCCTGATACCCTAAGTTGTACCTATTATATAGCTCAAGAACTAAAGATATACAAGCCCGATGTTTTGGCCAAATTGCAAGGAAATGGTAACACAAAACTACTTGATGGGCGGTTTACAGGAGTAACCTTAAAAGTTGTACAACGCCACACAACTGGTGAAAGCTTGATTATAGAGACCACAAAGCTTGAGAGGATGGATGTTCAGGAAATTATGAAATCCCTTTTGTATAATAATGAGTGACTAAAACAGCAGCTATAATCTTTTCCATTCTTTTCTCCCAGTCCAATAGCATTAGACTGGTAACTGTTAAGCTTGCATTGCCAAGATTACTAAGTACACTAGTGAACAAAGCCGCGGATGCCGAAAAGCGAATGAGTAGGTAAAAATATTGTAATCAAATAATACATATGAAAAATTTATCAAAATTCTCAAATCAACAACTTGCGAGTAATGAAATGAAAGCAATTAAAGGCGGTGGCGGGGGGTATTGTGCTTGTCAATGTACCAATGGTCCAGGTTCTTGGACAGGGTACTATTCAAATCAAGCCTCGGCTGCAAGCGCAGTAAATAACTATTGTGGAGGTGTCGGAGGATGCCAGTGCGTCTTTGCCTAATTTTAATAAGATAGCTTACCCTACTTAATTGAACTTTTGAAGACTGTATTTACATGATTTTTTTATTTGATGGTGTCTTCAAATCAATTGGTAGGGTATTTTTTTCAAAGATAATGTTACTATAATATGATCCATAAAGGAACTTTGCTTTTAATTCTGACAACCCTTTTTCTTGTATCATTTTCAAAAGCCGCTACTGTAATAAATTTTCAAATTATTGTGAGAGATTCAGTACTGATTGAGTATTATAAACCGTTCGCAGGATTTGTCAATACTCATATAAACTCAGAAAGAATGAAGAGAGCCACAGGATCATTTTCTATTAAGTTTGAGTTGACCCAGCCTACTTTCATAAGATTCAAGATTCATGATTTAATAGTTGATCTTTTATGTGAGCCTTTTGATACAATTACCTTAAAGATTAACTCAGATTTAAAAAAGAGAAACCGAGAATCGGTAGTATTTAGTGGGGCTAACTCATTAGGTCACTCATTCTACAATTTTCATTTTAATAAGATAAGAATGAAAAAGTTTGATTATGTAACTGATGTTTATGAGACAAACTCTAATAAAGAAATAGACAAACTCATATTAGGAATTAAGAAGGAGTTGATGCGGCAGACTTTTTGGGTTGATTCCTTAAAAGCAAAAGGAGCAATTTCGGAGGGATTTTCAATGTACATGAGTACTGAAATAAAAAGTATTTTGGCTTGGCATGTCGGTGAGTTATGCAATAAATATTTGAGATATCAAGGCGACCCTATGTTAAGGCTCAGAGCTAATGAGATACATAGGAATCTATTTTCCCTTGTAGATCCTCTTGACTCAAAATTGCGGACTTGTACCGCTGCCGAATCGTACTATTATACATATCTTGAAGGACTTTATTCACAAAATCAAAATATTGACACATCAAAATTAATTTTGAACGAATACCCCTTTTTTACGCTCGCTCCAACGGATATGCAGTGGTTTTTGTGGGGCAATGCTCTCTACGCAGAGACAGCATTTACTTCAAACATTTATCAATATTGCAACACATTTAATAAATACAGAAGTGAATTTGGCGATAGTCCCTTTGTCCAGTATTTTGAAAGTCTAGGTATTTGCAAAGAAATAGCAGGAAATGATTTCACAATCATTGAGCCAATAGACTCTGATTTATTTACACTTTTTTCTTTTTCATTCCCAAAGAAAAAAATGCTTATTGACTTATGGGCTACTTGGTGTGCACCTTGTATTATGGAATTTAAAAATTATGACATTGACTTTAACAAATTCATGGAACAAAACGAGATTAGCCTTGTTTTCATTAGTATAGATGAGTTTTCAAAAAGGGAAAAGTGGAAGAACAGTATTAAGGGTCACAATTTGAAAGGCTATCATTTAATTGCTGGAGAGAGGCTTAGACAATCCATTAAGGAGATCGTGTATGACGGAGGTACTATTGTAATACCTAGGTATTTGATTGCAGATGAAAACGGAAAAATAATTTCTGTTGATTTCAAAAGGCCTTCTGATCCAGACTTCAAGGAAGAAATAATTAAACTATTAAGATAACTAGATTTATCATCAAATGAAGATTTTTTACCAGCATGGTATAAATGAAAACGGAATCTGTGCTTTAAAGAGCCTATTAAGTGAAATAAAGATTCAAGTTACAGATAAGTCCATACTGAAAATTTTAGACTCACCTGATTACCCAGCTCTCCAATCATTGTCCGATAGCCTTAAGGAATGGAATTGTGACAATTTAGGAGTAAAACTCAACGCATCTCAACTATCAGAAATACCCTACCCTGCCATCGCCCATCTCAGTAAAAACAATGGGCATTTTGTTGTTCTAACTGAGTTTGTAAATGGAAACCTGAAATATATTGACCCCGAAATAGGTATTGTAACTGAACCTGTTTCAGAATTTGAAAAGAAATGGACGGGCGTAGCTCTTCTGGTTCAGCCAAATGAAAAATCTGGTGAAGAAGGTTATACGGTTAAAAGAAGGCTTGAAATAATAGAACAAGTAAAAAAAATATCTGCCTTTGGGTTAGTTATTCTTATAGTGCTAGCTACAGGGTTTTTGGATTCTGTATCACTGCCTTTGCTGATCTTAAAAATAATCGGAGGAGGCTTATGTTTCCTTTTGCTTCAAGAACAGTTTGGAAATACGAAGTACTCCAAGGCCATTTGTCATGTAGGCAAAAATACTGACTGCGGTGCTGTAATACATTCGCCAGCCTCCATGGCTTTTGGAGTGATCCATTTGTCAGAGTTGGGTTTGTTGTATTTTTTTGGTGGTTTAGTTTCGCTTAGTATTTCAGCGATTGCTAGCCATCCAATACTTGGAGTGCTGACAATTTTCAATTCGCTTGCCCTGCCCTATACATTCTTTTCAGTTTACTATCAATGGAGGGTTATCAAAAAATGGTGTCCGCTTTGCCTAATGGTAATGGTTGTATTTTGGCTGGAGTTCTTTTCGCTCAATTATAACTTTCATTGGCCAATAATTTCTCAACCGTCTATCTTTATCGTTCTTTTAGGTTTTTCCGTCCCACTACTTTTTTGGTTGGCTGCGCGGCAACTAATTATTGATTCATTTCAGTTGCCAAATTTAGAACGCAAGCTAAATCATTTTTTGAAAAACGAGAGGATATTTCAACCACTATTGGAAGCTCAACCCGTTGTATCAAGGGGTCACCTAGCACACTCAATAGTTGCAGGTTCGAAAAACCCACAAGTTGAATTGACCATTGTTAGTAGCCCAACGTGCGGCCCCTGTGCAGCTACTCATTTTGCAGTTGAATCACTTCTGAGTAATTTTTCTGATAAAATCTCTGTGACGTATATATTTCTAGTCCCAGCCAAAGAAGATCATTCTATCTCAACGAAAGTTGCAAAACATGTCATCGCCATGTCCCTTAGAAAACCAGTAGAGGAAGCTACCAAGGCTCTTTCAAATTGGTATCTGGGTAAGGATAAGGATAACGTTGAGAAATGGACGGAGATACACCCAGTAGAAAGTGAGCCAGCTAAAGAATGGATCGATTCAATCCTTAGCGAACAAGTAAACTGGTGCTTAGAAGCTGGCGTAAACGCAACCCCTACCATTTTCATTAACAACAAGAAGATGCCAGAAGAATTCTCAGCGAACGATTTGAAATTTCAATTAAGAAAACTTATTGAAAAATCAGAAGCTACTGTGCTCGAATTAGTTTCCTAATCTGATAAAACATCTCTCTAGACCCTCAAATCTTCCGTTATAATTTCAGTCTCACCGAGTACTTGACAAGTTTACTTTACTATTTCAATGGCTTCTGCACTTATCTTCCTAATAAACTCATCGGCATCACGCATTCTACTTGAAGACAGCGGGTGCGTTTCAATAATCGGGTAATTGATATTTATTTTTGAGTATAACCGCAGGTTGCAGGTTGGCAAGCACATCATCAGTGAAGCGCTTGGAAACCAGTAAGAGATCTATATCAGAGTCTTTGTGAGCAGTGCCTTTGGCGTATGAGCCAAACAAAAGAACTTTATCAAACACCATCCCAGCAGTAGCGCAATCTCGCACAAATGCCTGGGCCATTTCTATTGCACCTTGCCTAGTAACCATTGTTGCAGGTTTACAAATTATAGATTCGATTATTTCAACAGCCCTTCCACCAAAATATCTTCATCTATACTTTCCCAATGAATGCCCTCGCCCCCTCCAATTAATCGCCAGTTGTTTCTTTCTTTTTCAGTGGCATCGCGCAATCGTGGGAACCAATCTACCGGAACAGCTATTTCCCTTCCATCTTCAAGCCTCACCAACATTTTAAGGTCGGTAAACCATACCTCAGTGGCATTGGTTGATTTAGTTATTGCTAAAGTATTCATCCCATTTTGTGTTAAATAATTCACGATTCTCAAGAACTAATTTACGAATGTTATTGATATCAGCGGCTTTGAAGCGTTTAGACTTTACTAGCTCAACCGGATAAAGGTTGAACTTGCTGTACCTTCTCCCTTTTCTATGTGAATGTGCTTTGGAGGGTGATCGTTGGCATAAAAGAAGAACCTGAATCCATATAACAAGAGTAAGGTCGGCATTAGTATTTTAAGGTTACTGGCTTTTGAGATTGTCGAAAAACTCCTTCAGTAATTTTACTAGTACAAAGTTGGCTATCGGCTTACCAATTTCCTAATCTGATAAAACACCCGCTCCAGCACCCTCAAATCTTCTGTTATAATTTCAGTTTCTCCTTGCAGTTGAGGTCTAAAGCCAAGCTGTTTGTTATATGTGCTGGTCATGCCTTTGGGCAAGCTTATCAACACCGTATATTTTTCTTTCTCGGGCACTTCAGAAATACTTTCTATTCTTCCGCGCAGCATGCCAAACTGCTCGTATGGGTAATTGCTGAGCCTAATGTTTACCTCCTGCCCTACTTTTACCTTGCCCGCACCCGCCACGGGCAGTTCTGCTTTGGCAATCAACTGTTTTGAGTTGGGCAATAAGGCAAACAAAGGCTTTCCACTTTCTATAAACTGATCGTTCTCAATAAAACCTAAATACGCCAATGAACCAGCCGTGGGGGCTATAAACAAATAATTCTCTTTCCATTTTTTTAGTTGAGAGGTAAGTTCGTTCAAACTGTTCGCGGCAGAGGTTAGTAGTTGATCTGTCTTTGCGTTTTTATCAATTTCCAATTCAGTTAATTGTTTTTCTAGGCCACCAATTTGTAATTGATTAGAAATAATAGATGCCTCTGTGTTTTTAAGCGAGCGTTGTTGCATCAAATAACTGCCCTTTGATTTGTTGAAGTCGAGTTGGGCAATTACTTTTTGAGATAACAAAAGAGAGTCTGTCTTAAACTGCTCATGGCTAAGCACCGTCTCTTGCTGCATTAAGCCAAGTTGTTTGTGTAGGTTTTGGTTTAGGTTTTTGTAGGATGTGATTTGCTTTTGAAGATGGGCTATTTGCTTTACGTGCAAATCATTTTGTTGAAAAGCAGTCAGTTCTTGTAGTGAACGAATAGCACTATTTAGAAAGGATTGTAACTCGCCCGCTTGCAGGGGTTGCTTTAATTCGGAATAAAGATTTTTATAAAAAGCGTTGGCATCTATGCCTGATAGCACTTTCTCTAATTCAAGAATATCCAGATAATTAGCATTGGTCTGTAATACTGCCAGTACTTCATCTTTTCCAATATTTTCATTCTGGCTTTTCAACAATAGTATTTTCCCAGTAGAGCGGCTCACCAAATTAATAGGAGCAGGGTTGGTAGTAACTACTACACTTGCCTTAATTACATCAGGGTAACGGATAAACCAGCTAACGGCCAACAACCCTACAAACAGAACAAAAATCAACGTGATGCCCCACCGTAGCAGCCACCCTGGCATTTGGGTGATGATGTCTTGTACTTCTTGGCTGCGCAGTTCAATCTTACTCTCCATATAAATCAGTAGTGAAATGAAAGATAAAGCAAATAACTAGAAAATCACACAGATATATTTGGTAACAAGGTACTTTTATGATGGTAGGGCGTTCTTCAGAAAGTCAAACTCTGTCTTCCGCTAGCTTAGTAAAGGCATCTCTAAAAACCTAACCGTCATTGCGAGCGAAGCGAAGCAATTCCCCGTTCGGAGTCTAAACGGGGGATTGCTTCGGTCGAGACGACCTCGCAAAGACGACTTCGAAGGTTTTTAGAGATGCCCTAAAGATTTGCAGCAAAATCCTTTCTGATAACGATCTGCCTAGATGCCATGTAATTGGGCTTTCCTATTTTCTGCTAACTCAAAAAATATCTGATCGGTTACTCATTCTTCAAATTATCGACAGGTTTAATGAATGAAGCGCGCCAGGTTTGTGATCCTATTGTGATCGCGCCAAAAATAATAAGCATGAATACCCCAACAACAATGGTTGTTAAATCAACTGTAACATGATACGCTAATTGTTCTAACCATAAATTGTTGATGAAGTAGGCAGCCGGCACAGCAAGTACAATCGCACTAAGTAACACAACAACAAAGCCTTTTGAAAGTAAATAGATTAATGAGCCATTTGTACTACCCAATACTTTGCGAATAGAAATTTCTTTAAGACGTGTCTCGGTTGCATACGTGGCCATACCCAACAACCCTAAGCATGAAATTAGAATTGCTAAAACAGATATAACACTTAATATGCTAACCAGATCGCCAAAGAGAACGTCATAAAGTTTGTGTACTTCTCCACTAAAATCTTTGTAATCTAATTTCAGGTCTGGATTTACTTTTGCCCAAGCGGTTTCAATAGAGGTGCCAGCATTTTCATAAGAGTCTGTATATTTTACTTGCAATAATTCAAAACTTTTTGGTTTATAAACAAGCGCCATGGCTTCCAATTTATCTATTAACATTTGGTGATTGTAGTTTTTAACCACCCCAATAATTTGAAGGCGGGAAGAATCATTCTGCATAATGACTTCTTTTCCAAGCGCATCATCTGCATTTTTAAAATGAAAAGCTTCAACAGCTTTCTCGCTGATTACAATAAAATTGTTGTTCGATTCACCCGCCTCGGGCTGATAGAAATGTCCTGCCACCATAGGCACCTCCATGTTTTTGAGATAATCTTCATCGACATAAAAGCAGAAAATTTCAGTCCAGTCCTTTTCATCAATCGATCGTTTAAAATTTTCGCTATAGCTACTACCTGCTGCCGGAATATGTGAAGCTGCAGTCACACTTTCTATGTTACTGTACTTTAGGAGTTCTGTTTTTAACGTTTTCGCATTCGTATTATTCAGGTAAACGATTGCTTTCTTGTCCATGCTAAAGCCATGATCAGCTCTCATAAATAGTTGCAATTGATTAAATACAACGATTACCGAAAGAATAAAAATTAAAGAAAAAGTAAACTGAGTGATTAATAAACTTTTGCGCAAGCCCATGCGTGAAAATAGTTTCACGTTAGTAAATCCCTTCAGCACTTTTACAGGTTGAAACCCGCTCATTACGATAGCAGGGAAAAGACCTGCTAAAATGCCCACCACTAATGCAAATACCAGAAAGACTGCAAAGACAGTATAGTTGGCTTCCAGATCCCACTTCATAAGTTGTGCAAAACTCAATTGAAGCATTAATGGTTTCAATATGATTAATAGAAGTACCGCAACCACAAGAGCAAAGATTGCCACTAATACCGACTCTGAAATAAACTGTACAAATATCTGACTACGCACGGCACCCGTTACTTTGCGCACACCAATTTCGCGTGCCCGCGTGAGCGACCGGGCAATAGACAAGTTGGTAAAATTGAAACATGAAGTGAGCATAACGACCCCAGCCAATCCAGCAAAAAAATAAATGAATATCCAAGGCAAAAATGGCCCGATAGGATTACCAATAAAGGGCCCGGGCGTAATGTTCATCAACGGTTGAAGCGAATACTTGATCTTCTGCCGATTATCCGGATTAGGGAGTGTAGTAAAATGAGCTTTCTGAATTTTTTCAAGTTGAGGCGTAATTCTTTCAGGGCCTTTTCCTCTTTCCATCAGCACATAAATCCAGCCTGCCGTATGTTGATACCAATTGTCTATATCCTTACGATACCCGATGGTAGCGTCCATGCTTTTCACCGTAGCAATGCTGGCTAAAGCATCGAACACGATGTGTGATTTATGGGTGGTTTCTTTCAAGATGCCTGTCACTTTAAACAGACCTTGATCACCTACTTTGAAAGTTTCGCCAATTGGGTTTTCTTGTTTGAATAATTTTTTCGCAGCCTTTTTTGTAAGCACCACTGAGTAAGGTTCAATAAGGGCTGTGCGTTTATCACCATGTTCCAATTCGTATTCAAACACATCTAATATTTCAGGATCAACAAAAAATCCGGCTACCGGAATATTTACATTTTGCTCCATCTCAATCCACATGTTGCCAAAGCCGCGCATAATTCGTACGGCCTTTTCTACACCTGTACCATTCTCCAGCAATTCATTGCGAAGAGGTAGAGAAGTTGTTGCTGTCTCATCTTGTTCTGCGCCATTTTCGGCAAGACGAATACTGTTAATCCGATAAACGCGATCGCGTTTTGTGTTGTAGCGATCATACATCATCTGGTCGGCCACCAGCATGATGATCACCATCGACAAGGCCATGGCCACCGCCAAACCAAAAATATTAATGGCCGAGAAAAAGCGATGCTTAAGCAGGCTGCGCAGGGCAGTCTTGAAGTAATTGCGAAACATATTTATTGATTTAGCGTGAACTCTTGATTAGCCTTAAAATTGATTTCTCAAGATAAGACGCTAGGATTATTAGGAATGTTGCAACCCTAATTAAAAAAATGTGTGGCGAAATCCTTATTCGTCTATATTTAGAATAGATCTCTCGTCCCTTTTCTATGTCGTGATGGTCGGGCTATTTGATTCCTGGCTTTATTGCGATGGTTCTATTCGTTAGACACCATTTAAATAATGAACTGAGCAAGACTTCGAGTTATCGATCCCTAGTCACGTATAGGCAACTAATAACCGATAACTCTAGAGTCTCGTCCTTAAAGTTTAAAACGGCAAATCATCACTCGCGCTGGAATCAGGCACAAATGATTCTTGTGATGGTGGTGGTGCTTCGTTGCGCCCACTTTGCGTTTGGCCTCCGCCTGCTCCTTTTACAACTTTCCAAGCACGCACATCGGTATACCAACGGCCGTTGTACTCACGGCTCTCAATGTTAATAGAGGCTGTGATCTGGTCTCCCTCCGATAATTTTATTTCATCCGCTTTTTCGCCCCAAAGAGAAAGACAAACCTTTTTAGGGTATTGACCCGGGGTTTCCATAATGAATTCTTGCTTTTTCCATGTTCCACCCTTCCCTTGTCCAGTTTGGAGAGGAAGGAGGTTGATTACTTTACCGCTTATTTCCATAGTGATTGTTCAAAAGTTTAAAAGCCGAAATTACTAAATGATTTAAAATTATAGCAAATCAATTATCATTTCTTACTTTGAAATGGAAAGACCCGCAAAAGGTTGAAGCGAAGTGCGAATTCAGGGGATTTTAGAGCAGGGAGCCTTTCCAAAAACAACTTGCCACAAATTTTTTCAGTCTTAGTGTCTGTATGTCAACCCGTACACAAGAAAAATCATTTGCTTTAGGTTTTCAAAGTTTTAGTAATTTCGCCCTTCACTACTTTCACCATGAGCGACTTTTTAGCAACCCTTTTTCCAACAGAAGCAACAATCCCATCACAATACAATATCGGCTCATACTTAGAGCAGCGTGAGTATCTTATTAATGGTGAGCTGCGAACTTGGCAGGGCACACTTAATCCTGTTGCAAGCCCAGTTTTTTTTAAGGAGGGCAACGGATACAAACAAAAAATAATTGGAAGCACTCCTTTACTGACCAAGTATGAAGCATTAGACGCACTCAATGCTGCAGTGAAAGCGTATGACCTTGGGCATGGAGCTTGGCCAACAATGAGTGTGGTTGAGCGGATTGAACATGTAGAGCGTTTCTTACACGCAATTCAAAAGAAGCGTGATGAAGTGGTGAAGTTGCTGATGTGGGAGATTGGCAAATCGTTGAAAGATTCTGAAAAGGAATTTGACCGCACATGTGACTATATTGTTGATACGATCAAAGCATTGAAAGAACTCGATCGAAAATCTGCCAAGCTGGTGGAAGAGCAAGGATTTATGGCGCAGATCAGACGCGTGCCCTTGGGAGTGGCGTTGTGCATGGGGCCGTTCAACTATCCGCTAAACGAAACATTCACCACATTGATCCCTGCGTTGATCATGGGCAATACGGTAGTATTTAAACCTGCGAAGTATGGAGTGCTTTTAGTAAGACCGTTGTTAGAAGCTTTCCGCGATAGCTTTCCACCCGGAGTGATCAATATTATTTATGGTCGTGGCAGAGACACCGTGGGCGCCTTATTGGAAACAGGAAAAATAGATGTCTTTGCTTTTATTGGCACGAACAAAGGTGCAAACGATTTGAAAAAACTTCACCCCAAGCCTCATCGCTTAAAATCTATTTTAGGATTAGATGCCAAAAACCCTGCTATTGTTTTGGCAGATGCTGATTTGGACAATGCTGTAACAGAATGTGTAACCGGTTCTCTCTCTTTCAACGGGCAGCGATGCACAGCACTTAAAATTCTTTTTGTACATCAGTCTGTCGTGGATGTGTTTATTCAAAAGTTTTTAGACCAGGTAAAAAAACTAAAACCAGGTATGCCCTGGGAAACTGGTGTTGGGTTAACTCCCCTTCCCGAGCCCGGAAAAACAGATTACTTAAAGGGGTTGGTCGATAATGCTAAAGCGAATGGTGCCAAAGTGATGAATGAAAACGGTGGCGAAATGCTTAATTCATTTTTCTATCCTGCCGTTTTGTATCCTGTAAATTCTAAAATGAATGTTTATCACGAAGAGCAGTTTGGCCCAATAGTTCCAATTGTTCCTTTTAATGATGATCAGGAAGCGATTGATTATGTAGTCAACTCTAATTTTGGACAGCAGGTAAGTATTTTCGGCACAGACTCGAAGCGGATTGCCCGCTTGATGGATGCGTTCGTGAACCAAGTAGGCCGTATCAATTTGAATACTCAAAGTCAGCGCGGGCCCGATTCATTCCCTTTCAGCGGAAGAAAAGATTCTGCTGAAGGCACATTATCGGTGAGCGATGCTTTAAGGGTATTTTCAATTCGCACATTAGTAGCTGCCAAAGGCACCGATGCGAACAAGCAGATTATCACCCAAATTATTCGCAACAGAGAGTCGGCATTTTTGAGTACGGATTATATTTTTTAGTGACATAAATATCTGCCAAGTTATTTGCAATGGGAACTGTTTAGTCTCCTTCAAAATTAGTAAGTCTTTTGTGGCACCTAATCATCAATCTCGTTGTGCAGCCGAGAAATTCGAATGAGAGCGAGTTACTGAGGATGATAAACCCTCTTCGCCTCTTTATAGACCTTCGCCTTATCCAACGTCATTGGTTTGGTTTTTTGTTGGATAAATAAATCCATCTGATCAGAGAAATGTTCACTGTTCGGATTATTGGAAGCCCCGTAGCAATTTACCGTTTCTATCTCGGGGCCTTGTGGAGTAAATTTTACCAACTCAATGTACGATTCGCCCTGATCACCCTTCATCCTTCCATTTTTGAGAGTTACAGAGTGCATTGCTGAAATAACATCGGGTAAACCCGGTAACGGAATTTGTTTATCACCCCTCACTAATTTTTGATATTCTCCCAACGTCACTTCGGTCTTTCCAAAATGCTTGAGCAAATATTCGCTTGAGTACGTTAATAGCTCCACACACTTGCTTTTCGTAAGCACACGATAGGTTGCTCCTTTTGTTTGTTCTTCCACCACTTTATAATAGATGATCCCGAACAATGCAGCACCTTTGCTATCGATGGTTGCTTTTCTATTCCATTGGGTGAGGGTGTTTATCTGAGAAGCAATTTCTGGATAGTTCTTTGGGTTCAGCAGAAACAGCGTATCAGTCTGCGTTTGGTATGCCAACGAAGCGGGCAATTGAATATCGTACTTGATCCGTTTAAAATTTTCGTAATTAAGTTTTGGATATTGTTGCATCAACTCCATAAACCGATGGCTTCGGTTGTTGTCGTGAGTTTCGTAGCCCATGGTGGGATTATAATCTTTCGCCTGAATATTATCTTCTTTTGCCGTGGCATTGAAAGGCGAGTGATTGCTGTTGAACAGGTAGCCGCTGGCGGGGTTCAGCACTTGTGGCAAATCTGATATTGGATGAAAAGCAGACCACAACGTTTTTGAGGTGTTGCCAGGCAATGTTGACTTCCATTGATAATCCTTATCTCGCAAAGGAATTTTGCCATTGCTTAAATAGTAAATGGTATCATAGCGGTCGGCATATACAATGTTATAGCCGGCAATAGCACCCATGTCCAACGCTTTTTTAAACTGTGCAAAATTTTTTGCCTTGTTCATATGGTACCATTGCTCTAAGGCCCTGATTTCAAAGAGTGCTCCTGTTCGCACAGAGAAAGCGCCTCGCTTTGTTACCATCGTGGGGCCAAATTGGCTTTCGTAAATTTTATTTTTCACCGAAAGAGGAATACCCATCACTTTAACTTTTAGCTTCACGGTCTCCACAATTAGATTTTTCCACTCTCCATCCAATTTATATTGAAGTGGGTTCTCCGGGTTCTGTTCTAATTGATACACATCTGTCTTATCCGGATGATTCACCGTGTGCGCCCAACCAAGGTATTCATTACAGCCGAGCAAAATAGTTGGTGCCCCCGGAAATAGTGCGCCCAAAATATTCCAACCTTCTTCGCTTTGTAAGTGAGCTTCATACCAAGCCACGGGTCCTTCCAATGGCTGGTGTGAATTAATGGCGAGGTAGACATTTCCATCCTCAGTAATTTTAGAATTAAAAGCATACGCATTCGATCCGGCACTTTTAAATTGAGTTAAAGCAATTGTCCCCTCTGAAATTTGTTTCAGCGCGCCATCCACTCCGCTTGAAATCGCTAATTGAAGCACTGAATAAGCAAGTATGTCCTTAGGTGTTACGGGAAAAAGTCTTTTGAGCAGCACTTCTTTTGGATGAGCTATTGCGTAGGCATTGATCCCATCGCAGTAGCCATGCAAAACTCCTTTGTAAGCAGGCGAGATATCTTGGTCATACCGCTCTTCCACAATTCTGCGGCAACGTAAAAGATAAACGATGTAGTCGATCGTGGCGCCTTTCTTTCCGTTGTACAAACCCAGCATAGATTTGCCCGCTAGGAAACCTTGTTGAATGGTTTTAAAATCATCTTCCGAGTGGGCCCATGCCAATCCATATGCTACGCCTGCATCGGTGGGGGCAAAAATATGCGGCACACCCCAACGGTCGCGCACGATGTCAATTCTGACGGGATCAATTTGCGCCAGTGTGTTCAGGCTCGTAAGAACCATAAACACTGGAAAGAGAAAATATTTTTTTGAGAAAATCATATTGATTGATGTTCATGGTTTTGCAAGCGGGGATTACTTCTCGCTTCCAACTCTAATTGGGGAAGCAATGAGAGTATTAAGCAGTCCTTATTCTTACCAAAGCTACAATCTCTAGCACAGTATAGAAAAGATAACTGACCATAAAGAAGAGAGCATTGGAGTTGGCCGCTGGCGGATCCAGTTTCAAGATCACAAAAACAAAAATTCCTCCTAATAAAATCTTTAGCACTATCGAGAGCAAATAATTCGTTACAAACTTTTCGGGGTGCTTGCTCTTGATTCCCTTCAACAAATAAAATATGACAAACGTGCTGATCGCCAACACCAGCAAAATCTCACTTATGTAGGAAGGCTGTTGATCCTCCGAAAACTGACGGGCTCCCCATGCAAGCAAAAAAGTAATTCCAAAGAGAAAAAAAAGAAAAGCACCAAAAGCTTTGTTCATCACTGATTAATAGATTTGTAAAGTCTGTACATCATCCCACCAAAAGATAAAAACACAAACGACAGAAGGAAGACAGGAAATTTAATTTCGAGGTAAGAATCAATTTTAAAGCCAACCCAAGAGGCTAAGCCAATGGTCAGCAAAAGTTGTAAACCAAGGCTACTGTATTTTAAAAATTTGTTGTCAGAATTTTCTTCCACAGAGTTTGATTGAACAGAAGGGAGTGTTGCTTCTTCCGTACGAGGCAGAGCACACGACAACGAGGCTTTTTAATTCAACCTTGCCTCTTGCGCTGCCGGTGTGCGATAACCATTTTCTCCAAGCTTAAAATCCTTATTGACGATGCCCATTTTACAGCTTCCATTGAATACGGCTCCCGGCTCTACCACTAATTTGCCGGTGATAATATCTCCACTAATAACCGCGGTAGATTTCAGCACCAATAATTCAGAAATTTCAATTTTGCCTTTTACTTCCCCTTCAATATCTGCATTTTGTGCAGTCACGTTACCTTCAATGTGGCTGGAGTTGCCTAAGGCAATTTTAGATTTTGATTTAATGTTCCCAATGATTTTTCCCTCAATACGAATGTTGCCGAAGGTTTCAATATTACCTTCCAATACAGTACCCTTGCCTATTACATTACTTGAGTTACTGATTTCGTCTGCGGCTCTTTTTTGTTCTTTTGATGTTAGCATGGCATGTAGTTTAAAAAGTTACAAATTCTTCGGGGTTGAGAGAGTTGCCATTGTGCCACAATTCAAAATGAAGGTGCGGCCCGTCAGTCATCTCTCCACTGTTGCCAACTATAGAGATAATGTCCCCTGCGTTGACAAAATTACCAACTTTTTTCAATAATCCAGCATTGTGCTTATAAACTGAAACTAGGTTGCCGCGGTGTTGCACGGCTATCACATAGCCTGAATCTTGAGTCCAAGAGGCCATCACCACCGTTCCATCGGCAACACACTTAACCGGTTCGTTGGTTTTTGCTACCACATCAACACCATAATGCGATTTCTTGATATCATATTTATCGCTAACAAAACCCGTGATAGGGGTAAAGAAAAATACCCCTTGCAAATCACGATCTTTATTGGCCTTCAAGGACGCCAGCGAAAATTCTGATTGCTCAAAATCTTTTCTAAACTGTGAGTCTGAGGCCGCGAGTTTCATATCTCCAATTGATTTGACAGGCTCATTTTCTACCTTCAATGACTTAGCCGGATCAGTAAACCCACTGGCCGTATCGCCACTCAAAATGCGCTGCAAGTTTTGTATGAACAAATCTTTGCGATCAACCTCTATAGAAAGAGAGTCAACCTTTACCGCTAATCCATAAAGCTTTTTATTTTGCTCCGTCTGTTCATATTTTGGATCAAACCATTTGGCAAGTAATGTTTTTGACAAGAAAAGGCTGCCAATAAAAATCAACAAAAAAGCCGACACCGCCACCACCAAAAGCTTTGCGTATGTGAAGCCAATGGAAGTCTTCTCAGCCAGGTTGTCTTCATTGCGAATCACCAACTGATATTTGTTGGTTAGCCTTTCAGATAGTGTCTTTTTTGCTTTCAAGAAATTAAAATTTTTGGTAAAATTAGGGAATTGGCTCATTAAATCATTGCAAGATGTTTTGGCGGCTCCTTAACACAGGCCACCCCAACTCAAGCCAGGCTCCACTCTCAATTCCGCCCCATCCATAACCCACCCCTAGCGTGCCTTCTGTTACTATCCTTGGCCAGCAAGCTCCGACTGAAAATCCCGTTTTACAATATCGCAACAGCGCTATCGTTAAAGTCCTTTATTAAAATCAACTTTAGAGGCGTAACTTCGCTCCCGCAGACGTAGTATCACTCAAAAAAACATTGCTTTGTCCAACAGATTGAACCTGCTTTTTAGATTTACACTTTTTTCGGCAATAGCGCTGTTGTCGAGCTGTTCCCTTGAACAAACTACCGTCACCAGCAATCTTTTCCACAACACAACGGCCCACTACAATGGCTTCTATTATGCCCGAGAAAAGGCACACGAAGTAAATAAAATGATTTTAAAAACATTGGATGATGACCCTACCCAGGTTTTACGATTATTCCCAGCATTAGATACCTCCAAAGCAAAGAGCTATGTCAAGGACACCGATGAAATTATTAAAATGGCCTCAATATCCATCCAACGGCATCCCAACAGCAAATGGGTGGATGACAATTACATTCAAGTCGGGTTAGCGCGAATGTATGCTTGCGATTTTCAAAACGCTATCCTCACATTCAAATTTGTAAACACCAAAAGTCCCTCGCGCGATACTCGCCATACAGCGTTAATATATTTACTCAGAACATTTACTGAGCAGGGAGACTTCGACCGGGGTGAAGAAGTGTTTCATTTTCTTGAAAAAGAAAAATTACTAAGTAAGCTCAATCAAAAAAATCTTTACTTAGAAAAAGCCTACCATTACCAACTGCGCAACGATTACAATAACATGGTAATTAATCTATCCAAGGCAGATTCGCTCTTGGTGCGCGCTGATCGAAAAGGACGAATTTATTTTCTAATCGGTCAGGTTTATCAAAAGCTGGGATTTAATTCTGAAGCGTATAATTTTTATCGCAAATGCCTGGGCACCAATCCAGATTACGAAATTGATTTTTATGCCCGTCTTAATATGGCTCAAGTCGCCCATATCGATGACAAGCGTGACGCTAAAATGGTACGAAAACAATTCAGCAAAATGTTGGCCGACACCAAGAACACAGAATTTAAAGACAAGATTTATTTTGAGTGGGGTGAGTTTGAGCGCAAGCAGGGATTTCTACCCGAAGGCATTGGTAATTATAAATCGGCTGCTCATGCAGGCAAAAGCAAACGAATACAAGGCCAAGCTTATTTACGAATTGGCCAGCTTAACTTTGATTCACTAAAAAAATACAGCCTCGCCAAACTATATTATGATAGTGCTGTTTCCTCACTTCCCAAAGATTTTGAAAACTATGAGGCCATTAAGAAAAGACAAGAAATTTTAGTTCTATTTGCTAGGTACACGGAAGCTATAACCCTCAACGATAGCCTTCTTTACCTGGCATCATTCGATTCGCTTACTCTTCGCAAGCAGTTAGATTCTACCTTTGCTGTCCGCGATAAAAAATTAGCGGCTATCAAAAAGAAAAAGAAGCGCAGCGAGAGCAATGGATCATCAGGCGGGGGCAATCAGAATAATCCTTTCATTAACAACGCAGAAACTACTTCTACTACCGATTGGTATTTTGGCAATCCAGAATTGGTAGCTTCCGGTCAATCAGAGTTCCAACGCATTTGGGGCTCTATTGCGTTAGAAGATAACTGGAGACGATCCGCTAAATCTGCCGTACTAAAAGATCCAACAACTGTTGTTACCCAAAAGAGGGAAGAAGACAATACCAAACTGGTTGTGCCGGCCAATAATCAACCGGAAGATAAGGTAGATGAAGCCGGGAAATTGATGGCTCAATTGCCACGCACGGAAAAACAAAAACAAGAAGCATTATCCAAAATTGAAGATGGTTATTTTAAGCTGGGCGATTTGTTTTATTTCAATCTGAACGAGAAAGACCATGCCTACGAATCATATACAAAGCTACTGGATCGTTTCCCTAAATCAGAATATAAACCGGAAGTACTCTACAAACTCTACTTGATCTTTAAAGAAACTGATAACGTTAAGGCAGTTACCTATGCTCAGCTATTGAAAGATGAATACCCCAATTCAACCTTTACCCGCATTCTCATTAACCCTGATTATTTAAAAGAAACCAGTGTGGCTGCAGAAAAGCAGAAACTCATTTACAAAGAAGCCTATGCCTTCTATCAACAAAATAATTTGCGCGCTGCGCAGGAAAAAATAACGATGGGATTGCAAGTAGGCGAAACTGGTTTCACGCCTCAATTAGAGCTGCTTAAAATTTTGATTGTTGGAAGAACTGAAGATGTCAGCCGCTATCAATATGAACTAGAAAGCTTTATTAAAAAGTACCCTGGAGAACCATTAAAACCTTATGCAGAAGAATTGCTCACCTCTTCCAAAAGTCTATTGGAGAAATTAGAGAAAGCAAAAGGGATCCAATATAGCACTTCGTTCAACGGGCCTCATTATTTTGTAACCGTCTATAATAGTGCAGAAAATATAACCAACCCGGTAGTCGATGCTCTCGAAAAATTCAATGATACCTACTGGAAAAAACTAACGCTGACCACCACCAATATGACGCTTAATAATGAGAAAATTTTGACTTGGGTGGTAGAACTTCCCGATCGCGAAGCGGCCTTGGTTTATTTCGACAAATTTCTCGCCCAACTCTCCAACGCAAAGCCCTTTTCCAATTATAAATTCTATAATTTTGTTATCACAAAAGAAAATTTCCAAACTTTTTATAGAACCAAAGCACTTGATGAGTACCTCACCTTCTTCGACAAAAACTATCAAAGGCAAAATCAATAAGTTCCTTCAGGCAAAAAGGCCCTGGATTCCTAAAGCCGTTAAATACACATGGCTGGCATTTCTGTTTTTTATAATTGCGTTTCCACTTTACATTTTTACCATTAAAATTGATTTGTTTGGGTTGTATGGCGGTATGCCGAGCTTGGCCGAAATCGAAAACCCGGACAACGATTTGTCTTCCGAAATTTTATCTGCCGATGGCGTTTCGCTGGGAAGATATTTTCGTTATAACCGCAGCCAAGTTCATTATAGTGAATTATCAGAAGATTTAGTGAACACCCTTTTGATTTCTGAAGATCACAGATTCCAAGATCACTCGGGACTTGATTTCAAAGCCTTTGTTCGTGTGATAAAGGGGGTATTAACATTTAACTCAGAAGGTGGTGGAAGCACTATTACCCAACAGTTGGCCAAAAATTTATACACGCGCAATCCAGATAAAAGTTTAGATGGGTTGCTAGCTAAATTGGGTCGCATTCCACGGAGGCTCATTGAAAAAACAAAAGAGTGGATTATTGCCGTGAATTTGGAAAGCAATTTTACGAAAGAAGAAATTATTGCCATGTATTTTAATACAGTTGAGTTTAGCAGCAATTCGTACGGAATAAAAGTAGCTTCGGAAACTTATTTTGATAAAGAACCGGACAGTCTCAATATTATGGAATCGGCAGTACTCGTGGGCATGCTGCAAAATCCATCGAGGTACAATCCCAAAAAATGGCCCGAGCGCGCCATTAAAAAAAGAAATGAAGTTTTGACAAAAGTGTATAGACATCAATACAAGATCAAAACAAAAGAAGAGTATGATTCGGTGTTAGCGTTGCCATTAGATCTTCATTTCAATATCCAAAATCAAAACGAAGGGTTGGCTACTCATTTTCGTACCGTGCTGGGAAATTATTTAACAAAGTACTGCAATGAAAAAGGCATTGACCTCTACAATTCAGGGTTAAAAATTTACACCACCATTGATAGCCGTCTGCAAAAGCATGCCGAAGAATCGGTAAACGAGCACATGAAAGTTTTACAAGGACGGTTTTATGATGAATGGAAAAAACGAACCAGCGCCCCGTGGGTTGATGAAGACCACCATGAGATAAAAGATTTTTTGCAGAAGAGAATCCGTCAAACTGACGCTTACAAAATGTACGCAGAAAAATATGGTGAAGGTTCTGATTCATTGAAGATCATGCTCAAGCTAAAAAAACCCATGACCATTTTTACCTGGGGCGGTGAGCGTGACACGCTTTTTAGCAGTATAGATTCCCTCAACTATTACAAACGCTTTCTTCATACCGGGTTGATGTCGATGGATCCCAACACCGGTCATATCAAGGCATGGGTGGGTGACTTCAACCATAAATATTTTAAGTTCGACCACGTACGCCAAAGTAAACGTCAACCGGGCTCTACCTTCAAGGCATTTATTTATGGACTTGCTATGGAAACAGGGTATTCTCCATGTCATAAGATGAAAGACATTTCACCCCAATTTACACTTCCTGGTCAGCCCCCATGGTACCCTTACAATTCAGATGGCACCAAAGGAAAAGGCAAAGAGATGACCATCCGTCAGGCGATGGCTCAATCCGTTAACTCCATTACTGCACAAATGATGCAGGCATTGGGCGAAGAAAATGTAGTTGAATTTGCACATCGTGTTGGCGTTGAGAGTGAATTAGATGCTGTCCCCTCTCTCTGCTTAGGCACAAGCGATGTTTCTTTATTTGAA
>JAYVPS010000171.1:0-5613 GCA_043757225.1 Cytophagales bacterium
AGGAGGGCCGGCAGAATTAGTCTATTGGATTCAACTCAAGGGTGTTTTCAATCATTTTAAAATTCCCTTCCCAATATTGATGCCTCGCAATTTTGCGATGGTAATGGATGCTCCAACTTATAAGAAATTTGAAAAAACCAACCTGCAAATAAAAGACTTGTTTGAGACGAAAAATTATTTATTCAACCAATGGGTAGTTAACAACAGTCAATATGACTTATCGTTGGGTAAAGAAATAAAATCATTGCAATCAGTTTTGGATGGTGTTAAGGAACGAGTAACTGAAATCGATTCTACCCTAAATCAATTGGTAGCTGCAGAGACTAAACGTACTATGAATGGGCTGGAGCGAATCGAAAAGAAAATGCTGAAAGCTGAAAAGCGCCACCATAGTGATAAGCTACGCCAACTAGAAGCCGTAAAAGACGCACTTTTCCCCAACGGGAGTTTGCAAGAAAGAATTGATAACTTTTTGAATTTTTACCAAAGCGATCCTCAGTTTATACAAAAGGCACTCGCTAACCTTGATCCATTCGACTTCAAGTTCAATGTGCTGACCTATGACTAAAGCTGAGGCGAGAAAGACATTTTTACAAAAACGCATAGTTCTCTCAGAAGCAGCGTATCAGCAACTCAACCTTCAACTTTATCATCAATTTTTTACGCAACTTGATCTCTCTTTCCTAAAATGTATTCACATATTTTTGCCGATTGAAAGCAAACGAGAGCCTGACACCTGGCCAATTATTGATCGCATCAGAAGGGAATTTTCTCACATCAGAATTTCTATCCCTAAAGTAGTTGATGACAAATTAGAAAATATCTTTTTTGAAGGCCTCCATCAACTAAAAAAAAATAAGTGGGGAATAATGGAGCCACAGCAAGGAGTTCCAACTCCTTCTGACAAAATTGATTTAGTCGTTGTGCCTTTGTTAGCATATGATAATCAGGGCAACCGGGTTGGATACGGAAAAGGATTTTATGATCAGTTTCTGAGCCAATGCAGAAGTGACTGTGAAAAAATGGGTATTTCTTTTTTTGAACCTACTGCCCTTATTGAAGATGTCGTTGATTTTGATTTTAGAATTACCGGGTGTTTAACTCCGACTAAGTTCTACAAATTTTAAACTTCAGGTTCTTGCTGGCTCAGGCAATGAAACGAACCTAATCCCCAAATAATATCCGTAGAATCCAATCCGATTACTTTCCTGCTCGGAAAACATTTTTGAAGAATGGATAATGCCTTGTCATCGTTTCTATCACGAAAAGTTGGTACCACCACATACTTATTGGCGATATAAAAATTTGCGTAAGAGGCAGGAAGTCTTTGCCCTTCGTGCTCAACAACGGAAGGCATCGGCAACTCTACTACATTCAATGATTGGCCATTTTCTAATTTCATCTTATGAAGTAACGCTACATTCTCCTTAAGCAGTTCATAATTCGCATCGGATTTGCTATCCTCCACTACGGTCACTACTGTATCTTCATTTACAAAACGAGTAATGTCGTCAATGTGGCCATCGGTATCATCTCCCACAATACCATCTCCCAACCACAGAATAGTCGAAACGCCATAATAATTTATCAGATATTCTTCAATCTGCTTTTGATTAAGATGCGGATTTCTGTTTTTATTCAACAGGCAAGCAGTCGTTGTTAATACCGTTCCCTTTCCATTAAAATCGACTGAGCCTCCCTCCATTACAATGCCCGGATTTACGACCGGAATGTCGTACTGTTTAGCTATGAGAGTTGGGATCACATCATCCAGATCGTAAGGTGGATATTTATCGCCCCAGGCATTATAGCCCCAATCTAAAATTATTTTTTTTCTTTCTTTGGGATTGATCAAAAAAGCCGGGCCGTGATCTCTGCACCAGGCATCGTTGGTGGGGTGAAAAAAGAAAATTACCTTTTTTAAATCAGCATTTACTTTTTCCAAATGAGAAATCGCCTGCCTCTTCATTGCCTCGTTGGCAACATTGATGTTCACCAGCTCACCTTCAGCCACGAGCTTAATAAATTCTGCATACACCGGAAATATGGTTTCAATCTTGCCCGGCCATGAAGCCTCTTTGTGCGGCCAGCTTAACCAAGTGGCCGTATGCTTCGCGAATTCAGCAGGGAAATAGTAACCAAGTTCTTTAAGGGTCATGGTAGTTGTTGGTTGTTGGTTGTTAGTTGTAGGCTTACTATATAACCATCAACTAACAACTATGAACTAATTAATCTTCGTCAATATATCTTTTAGTAATCGGCTGATAGGAATCAATTCTGCGGTCGCGCAAAAATGGCCAATGAGTGCGATAGCTGTCCGTTTTGTTCAAATCAATTTCTGCTACGTTCACTTCTTCATTTTCATGAGAAGCTTTATAGAGAATGCTTCCAAACGGATTGGTGATGAAAGAGCCTCCCCAAAATTTCATTGCGCCATTTTGTTCAAAGCCTACCCTGTTAACACTTACAACGTGTACCCCATTGGCTACTGAGTGACTACGTTGAATCGTTTGCCAGGCATTATACTGCTCGGTGTTTGTGACTTCATCTTGTGAAGTAGCCCAACCAATGGCGGTGGGATAAAATAAAATTTCCGCTCCCATCAGCGCGGTGATGCGCGCTGCTTCAGGATACCATTGATCCCAGCAAATTAACACGCCTATAACCGCAAACTTTGTTTTGAAAACTTTATAGCCTAAATCACCCGGAGTAAAATAAAATTTTTCGTAGAAAGATGGGTCATCGGGAATATGCATTTTACGATACTTGCCAAGATAGGTTCCATCAGCATCAAGGACCACAGTCGTATTGTGATAAATTCCTTGCGTGCGTTTTTCAAAAAGAGAAGCAATAATGACCACACCAAGTTCTTTTGCCAATTTCGATAAAGAATCAGTAGACGGGCCGGGAATCGCTTCAGCCAACTTGAAGTTTTCATAATCCTCTACATCGCAGAAATACAGAGACGTAAAAAGTTCTTGAAGGCAAACAATTTGAGCGCCTCCTGCTGCTGCCTCTTTGATCTTAGCGATCGCCTTTTGCAGATTCTCCTGCGGATCTTTGGCACAACTCATTTGTACCGTACCTATTTTGACTGGTTTGATTGCCACTTTTTATTTATTTTTAATTTGAATGCTGAATTTTGAATGGGCAACTCTAAATCAAGAATTTAATTTAGAATTAAAATTCTCTATTTATTATTTACTTCACCGCCTCGTTAACCCTTTTCAAGTTAGCATCTAAAAATTTTAGAACCTCTTCAGACGCCTTGATGTTGTTCTCCTTTTTTACAAACCCATGACCTTCGTCAGGAAAAATTACATACTCCACTTTCACTCCATTCTTTCTGGCATTCGCCACTATTTCATCTGATTCAATTTGTAAAACTCTCGGATCGTTACTCCCTTGCAAAACGATAAAAGGCTTTGTGATTTTGCCTGTATGGAAAAGTGGCGACTTAGCATATAGTGCAACTGAATCAGCAGAATTTGGATCGCCTAATTCTATATAGAGTGCTTTGCGCTGCGCCTCCCACCAAGTCGGGATACTACGCAATGTTCTAATCCAATTGGTTACACCAAAAAGATTGACCCCTACCTTAAATTCTTCAGGAGCAAATGTCAAGGCGGCCATTACCATATAGCCTCCATAGCTTCCTCCATAAATGCCAATCTTATCTGCATCGATGTAAGGCAACGATGCCAATAATTTTTTTGACTCTACGCAATCTCTCAAATCTTCATTTCCATGCTTGCGATCATCAGCCGCAAAAAAGGTTTTTCCATAGCCTGAACTTCCCCGATTGTTGACTGCCAAAACCGCATAGCCGTGATTGACTAAATGCTGAAGGGCTGCAGAATATCCCAAACGAGTTTGTCCACCAGGACCGCCATGAATCCATAATAAGGCAGGCACTTTTTCCCCAGCTTTAATACCCTTTGGCTTGTAGAGCAAACAAGGAATTTCCATGCCATCAAAAGATTTGAAACGAACTACTTCTCCCGCCACTAAGTCATTTGGATCAATGTCCTTGGTCATGGAGTTAGTGAGTTGCTTCACCTCCTTCGTATCAAAACTGTAAACAAATAAATTGCTCGGTGATTTTGAACTGCTGACATAAAAGGACATCAACTTCTCGCTGTCAGAAATATTCACCCCAGTAATGTCGCCTTCTGGCAAGCCTGCTACTGAAACCAATTTACCACCATCTTGCTCGTTGTATATTTTTATTTCAGTGCGGGCATCATTGTTGATGGCCACCACTCTATATTTTCCATTACGAGATAAATAGGCATACATGATATCCCAGTTGGCTTCTTCCACTTTTTGCTTTTCTCCTTTGGCAATGTCATACTTGGCGAGGTACATGAACTCACTTCCCTCATCGGTGAGGTAAAAAAGAGTTTTGCCATCCTGGCTAAAATACTGGGCGTTGTATTGAGCATTGCCCTCATGTTGTGAAAGTAAATTGAGCTTGCCCGATTGAGTGTCGAGCAGGTACATATTTGAATTATTGGTAGTAAGCGTTTCACTAAGGGCGATGTAACGATCATCGTTGGAGATTACATCTGGGTTGAGGCCCTTTTCATTCTTGTAGATCAAAGAAGAAGGGTACACGTTAGTCTCTCCGCCTGCCACTTGTAGGTGGTATAAATCAAAATACTTTTTATCGCGACTGTTGGAAGAATAGTACATCAATTTTTTATTATAGCTCCAACCGGCAAATTGAGCCTTGGCAGTAGAGTCTTGGATAAGATCTTTCACCATTCCATCTTGTGCACGAACATAAAGATGGGTTATTTCATTTCCACCTTTGTCGCTGGTGTAAAGTACACGGTCATCAGTCGGAAAATAGGATTGACTGAAAATTGCATCATCGGCAGAAGCAGTAAGCTTTTTCTGCTCTCCTGTCTTTAAATCAATTTCATACGCATTAAAAATTCCTGTGGCCTTGCTGTTGTAAACTATTTTACTCTCATCTGGCGAAAATGCACCTCCGTTAATCTGTACAATATCCATAAATTGATTTACAGTATATTGTTTTGGAGGAGTCTCTTTTGGGGCATTGCAACTCGAGAAAATTAGGACGAAGCTGGCGGCTAATGCAACTGTTTGTTTCATATAGATTTTAGTTTGGGAGAACGAAGGTAGGAAGAATAGGACACTAAATAAATTACTCAGAAACATAGCCGAACTAGGAAACTAAGAAAGATGGATAGCGTTGAGTTAGCTGTAATTATGGCTGGGGTCGCACAAAAATCCTTGAATCAATTTTCTATAAACATGAAATCTCTTCGGGATTAAAAACAAGAAAGAATGACCAGAGAATCAACCGTTAAATAAATGATGAAGCTAACCGTGAGAGACCTCGAAGAGGTCAACTGTTTATAGAATGATGCCGATGATAGCATACGACCCCCATGGGGTCGTACAAAATCCTTGAATCAATTTTCTATAAACATGAAATCCCTTCGGGATTAAAGACAAGAAAGAATGACCAGAGGATCAACCGTTGAATAAATGATGAAGCTAACCGTGAGAGACCTCGAAGCCGAAACTGCTAAAGAGAAAGGCGATGCAAGGTCTATTCGAATTACAGCGGGCAAGGGATTG
>JAYVPS010000172.1:0-5612 GCA_043757225.1 Cytophagales bacterium
CAAGTTCCAGCCGGAAAGTTTTAGCAAGGCGGCTTTGTAAGTGTTACCTACTAAATTTCCAACTTTGAAATCGGCCGGGCCATAGCCATCGCCAACAACTAAATCGATGGTGGAGCCTTTTGGTATGCGCGTGCCGGCTGCAATGGGTCTTCCTTGGTAAAGCATTTCTTTTACCAGATTGCGAAACGGGTAGGGTTCATAAAGTATGCGCCCTTTCCGTAGCTCGCTACTCTTCAGCACAACTTCGGCATTGATGAGTGATTTGTCCACGATGTCGGGTACGGGTAAGGTAGGTGCACTTATTCGATTTATTGAAACATAGATAGCGCGATTTTCTTTCACGGCTTCGCCTACATTAGGGAATTGTTTTAGTATGGTGAGTGGGGGTGCGTCTTCTAAATAGGCGCTATCATTTACAGCTAGGCGCAGGTGGCTTTCAGTTACTTTTTTTTCTGCTTCTTCCATAGTCATGCCACGGAGGTCCGGCACTTCGATGGTTTCACCGTGATTGGTAATGTTGGGCAAATAAATATAGAAGTAGATAATTGCCATCAATAGTAAAAAGCCGATGGTAATTCCAAAGGTGGCAAACAGGCTGCCAATGGTATTGCTTTTTAGAAAATCCTTAAAAGTCATTAGTATAAATCTAGTATTTCAATGATGATTCGTAATCGCGTACTACTCTTTTTGATTTCTTATAACGCTCTTCGGCTAATTCAATTAAATGTGTGATCAAATCCGTGAACGAAATTCCTCGTTCTTTCCACATTACCGGAAACATGCTGGAGTTTGTAAAGCCCGGAATGGTGTTTACTTCATTGACAAAGACATCACCTTTGACAGTTAGAAATAAATCGATTCGAGCAAAATCTTCGCACGATAAATTTTGATAAGTTTGAACGGAGAGTGTTCTTATTTTTTCTGCTATGACAGGATCTAATTTAGCGGGAACTTCAATCGTAACAGCCTTTCCATCGACATACTTGGCATCGAACGTGTAGAATTCATATTCTTTGCTGATAATAATTTCTCCTGGCAAAGAGGCACTAGCAGGTGAGTTGCCCATAACGGCACACTCTATCTCGCGCCCCTGAATATATTTCTCCAGTAACACACAATCGTCATAACGGAAGCCTTCTTCAATCGCTGTTTCGAAATCTGCTTTTGAATTTACTTTTGAAACACCAACGGAAGAACCAAGACTGGCCGACTTTACCATGAAGGGCAAGCCTAGTTGTTTTTCTATTTTCTCGAAATACAATTTTTCTTTTTCGGAATAGTAGGCAACCATAAAATCTACCACCGGCAGTCCTGCTTCTTTCAGCAAACGCTTTGTTACCAATTTGCTCATTGACATGGCTGAGCCTAATACGCCTGTACCAACCATGGGCAAGTCCAATGCTTTTATCAATCCTTGAATGCTGCCATCCTCACCATCGGTGCCATGCAATACAGGGAAAACCACATCCGCTAAAAATGATTGGCCATTTTTGGTTTTAAACTCAGGTGCTGAAGGATTGAGACGAAGTGAAAGCTCTTCTCCTGCTTCAATTTCTTTGCTCACCTCGGTTACAAGATACCAAACCCCTTTTGTGGATATCCCAATCAAAATAGGTTCAAATTGGTTTTTGTCTATAAACTCAAAGATATTACGAGCTGAGTTAATGGAAACACCATGCTCAACCGATCGACCGCCAAATAAAAGCGCTATTTTTTTCTTGCCCATGCTTTTGATTATATCCCAAAGATAAGTCTCCAGCCCACAGTTTCAAGTTCATTTTTACTTATAGGAAACGAGAATCAGGAAAACGGTAAGTGGTTAATTTCCAAAATAAACCTTCGTGCTGCTAAATTGATTGCCAATCTGTGCGCGGAAAATGTAAATTCCGGTGGTTTTATTGGTCATGTCAATTGTATAGGTTTGATTAAGCGCATCGTAATATAGGTTATCAGTTATTACTTGGCCGATGGTGTTGAAAATTTGAAGACGCACATCTTGTCGTTCTGCTAAATTGAAAGTTATTTTAACATCAGATGTTAAGCCGCCATAGATAATGTATGGGTTGGAGCTTTCAACAGAAACGGGAGTAGGATTGTCGTCTATAAAAAACTCAATATTATCTAGGTAGAGATTATTTCCGTTGCCATTTGTAGCTACGAATGCGAAGCGAACATTGGGGTAGCCAATCCATTTATCAAGATTGATGTAGCGCTTTTTCCAATCATCGACAGTAGTAGGTATCCAAGAAACATCAGAATTGGTATTGGAGAGGCTACTGCCAGACTGATCATAAATAAGATCATTGAAAGTAACACCACAATCTTTGGAGGCAAGTACCCGTAACGATTCGTAGCCCTTGGTGCTTTTGGAATAACTTGTATTAAAGAATAAACCAGCTTTGGATAGTTTAGAAAAATCGAGAATTGGACTTACCAACCACGACTCGTCTCCATGGTTGATATTTGAAAAAGAAGCGTAGGTGAGTGAATTGCTATAGTTGGTTGATGCGCTTGTCCAGACAGCTTGTTGATCTTGACTGACAATTGACCACTCAGCTTTTGAATTCGTGTCGAACTGTTGTCGAAGTGGAATAATATCTCTGGAGTTACTGATTGTTCTGTTAAATGTTCCACTATTGTTTTGAGGGAATTGATCAGACGATGCGTTTGGTTGAGTTAAGGTAATCGAGATAATGTTGTTTCCCTCAGAAAGATTAATTGTGTTTAGGGTAATAGTTTTTTCTTCATTAGAATTTACAGGGATTGAGATTGTTTGAGATTGAGTAGCACCACCATTTATAGAAACTTCAGCTCTAAAATCAGATACTGGTATAGTTCCAATGTTTTTTACTCGAATAACCGGTGAGGGGTTGGTGACGCAACTAACGGGCGATGGACTATCTAATCCATTAAAAGAAATATCAAGTCGATTTCCGGTAAAGATATTGACATTGTCAAGAAATAGGTTATTTCCATTGGCATTGGTTGCTTCAAACGCAATTTGAATAGATTGTCCAATAAATTGGTTGAGTGAAATTACTTCGGTGTTCCATTGCGATGGGGTGACGGGTGAAAAAGAATTATACGTGGCGGGGGCGGTAGACAAAGCCTCATCAGACTTCGAAAAGATGACTGTAGGAGAATTAAAATTACAGGTTGATGTAACTAAGATTCGAAGACGATCACCCGTTGCTCCGGGATAATTGGCATACGCCCGATCAAAGACTAAAGCAGCGGAAGTAGCAGAAGTCAAATTTATTAACGGAGAGGCTAGAAGATCGATCGATCCTATTTCTTTATAGTCATAAAAATTGACAGAGATTGCTTTTCTTCCATTCTGGGTAGTATTGATTTGCCATGTTTTCAGTCCGTCTGGATTTAAAATTTGCCAATTGGTTGGTAGTGTATCAAAGGTTTCTATCAATGGAAGTGAAGCGAGTGTTGGCGTGGTAGTTGTGATTGATTTTAAATCATTGGTTGAGTTTCCATCAGCGATTCCATTTGTCAATACAATTTGAAAATCAAAATTTTGGGTGGTGCCATCGAGTAGACTTACAGGTGAAAAGTAAACGGTTGTCTCTTGCCCAATTCCCAACGTGATTGAGATGTCTTTTGTTTCGATTGTGGAGTTTTGTTTTAACTGAATGCGAGCAGATGTAATTGTGTTGATACCATAGTTTCTCACAACAATTGAGGGTGTTATGCTACCACTGCACATGGTTGCCATTGGTGATAAGATAGTTTTAATGCCTAAATCGTTGGGTGCAGTACCAGGAGGATAACTTCCATGAGAAACTAAGAGACTGGTTCTACGCGGAGTGTTTCCATTCAATACAATGTCCATCCTGCTAGCCTGCCCCGCTGTAAAAATATTCATGCAGGCATCGTCTGTGTAGTCTAGAAAGTTCTGAAACATTTTTGGTGCTCCACAATCTTGTTGAGGGTGAGAAGGACACGTTAGGGTAGAATTACTTTGGGCGGGTGTATCAGAAACATAATCGGTGGTGGTGGTGCAGTCATTAATATCACCCCATACATGTCTTAGGCCAAAGATGTGGCCCATCTCATGGGTTAGGGTTCGGCCTTTATTGTATTTGGATTTCAAATCAAAATTTCCAGCATCGCTTGTTCCGAAAGCTCTGTAAGTAATCATAACACCATCAGTCAACCGTTCATTGGAAGAATTGTCCAATCCTGGTACTAAGGAGGAGACGGGAAATTGGGCATAGCCTAAAAGATCAGTTAAGTTGGTTACCCAAATATTCAAGTAGTCTTCAGCTGGCCAGTAGCTTTGCGATTTTAAAAGAAAATTATCATTGAGCGTCCATGAAGATTGAGAACCTTGTACCCGCTTGATGCCGGTTGTTGCCAACCCGTTAGGATCTTGCTTTGCCATCACAAAATCAACATTAAAACTTCCTGCTACTGGTGCGAATAGGGCAGGTGTATTAACCTTGTCAGCATTGAGTCTATTGAAATCATTGTTGAGAACAGTAATCTGCGAAAGAATTTGTGCATCAGAAATATTTACCCCTGTTCCAATAGGCTCGCCATTGTGAATGACATGTACTACTACTGGAATGGTGTAGGTGGCTTGTGTTCGTTGTGATTTTTGGTTGCGTAGTTGTTGGCTTTGTTTTAACTGATTAGCCTTACCCTTGATCCAGTTTTCGAATTGGCCGATCGTTTCGCGTTTAGGATTGCGCTGAAGCAGCATTTTTTCATACTGAACTGTGCCACATCGCTCTTGAGCATAAATCCAAGATGGAAGTGACAACAAAAAAATAAAAAGTCCTATAAAACGCACCATCATGCTGCGGCAAGTTAACTCCAAACGATTGAAAATCAATTAGCGTATATGAGGTGTACTCATTGGCCTGTATTTGTTTGGAGGCACAAGCTTTAGGCTATGATGGTTGATTGTAGCCCTACCCCTCAATGATACTTTGTATGGATTAATGGAGTGACCTTAAAATGGTACCCTTATAGTACATGGAGGTTCACTACCTCAATATTTTTAATTTCAGGAACGGATTTTTTGATGGCTTCTTCTACGCCTGCTTTAAATGTCATGGGCGACATTGGGCAGCTACCGCAATTGCCAACGAACTCTAGCCGTAAGGTATAATCGCTGCTGAGGGTTAGTATTTTTACATCGCCACCATCGGCTTGTAAGTAGGGTCGGATGGAATCTAATGAAGCTTCAATGCGCGCAGTCAGTTCTTCCAGGTTGGATTTTGTTAGCTCAGTGGTCATACAGTAATTTCAACTCGCTTGGTAGTTTCAAAGGTAGCATTTCTTATGGCAACTTGGCGGGCGAGGTTTTCGGCTAACCCGATAAAGGCATCAGCCATCATTCCGCCTTTCATCACAGCGGGCAAACCACTATCACCGCTTTCGCGGATGGCTTGCACCAAGGGTATTTCTCCAAGAAAAGGAACGTTGTATTTTTCTGAAAGATTTTTTCCTCCTTCTTTTCCGAAGATGTAGTATTTATTTTCCGGCAATTCTTCGGGGGTGAAGTAAGCCATGTTCTCAACAATTCCAAGAATAGGAACATTGATAGCCGGCTGTTTGAACATCGCCACAGCTTTCATCGCATCCGCCAGGGC
>JAYVPS010000173.1:0-5575 GCA_043757225.1 Cytophagales bacterium
AAACAAGATGTTGAAATATGGATAACTCCAAATAAGTTCAGTTTTTTATAAAGAAATCCGTGCTTTTTGGAGTTACCCACATTCCGAACATCATTATTACTACAGTCATTTATTCTTTGGCTTTTTAATGCGCAGCCAAACAACTTACTCCCCAACTTTTAATACTGACCCCTTTTCAAACTTGTACCTGTTCCCATTATCAGGGTCGCCAATCCACGCAAACAAATGCCATGGCGGCTTGTTCTCCAGTATTCCGTTTGAACCAGATATCAATATTCGAGTATCATATCCTTTCTTTAAGGAAGGGCTTTTATCAAATCTCAAGTTCACTACCCATCGATCATGTAAATACTTAATATCCCATTTACCGCTTTCATTGAACTTTATGTTTTTAAATTCATCACTGGGGGAAAAAATCTTTTCGCCAGGCAAAGACTGCCCTGTAAATGATCCGTCTTTTCTGAACTCAAACATCGCTCCATCAGAACTCCTCCATGTTCCAATTATTTCCTCTCTTGTAGGAACGGGGATTGAACATCCCTGAAAGACAGCAACTATGATGAAGCTAACAAACCAAAGTATCACTTTCATCTTCTCCCCAAGGTTATCGTTTCGGTCCACTTGAAGGTCTGGGAAGTCGTTGACATCGGCCCACTTGAAAAATAACTATTTAGCGGATTACCAATGTTATCAATCCACGCTTGAGTATAGCCAATGACTGGCGGACGTAAACCAGATTGAATCGTAGAATAATTTGTAACTGTAAATGCGACCAATGCAGTGCTACCAACGGTGCTGATGACATCATATTCTAATTCGTACGACCCAAGATAAGTAACTGCCAGATTCCCAGTCGCTCCTGCTGTTGTTAATGTAGAATAATCCCTTAGGTATTTACCTACTCCACTGAATCCACTTAAGTCATATTTATTGTTACCCTTCTTGCCTCCATTTCTGATTATATCTCTGGTTTCTTCAACATGGTCATGCTGTCTTAACATCTCTGTAAACAGGTCGCCATTGGTGAAGTAGCGGTTCCTCTGCCCCTTGCCCGTCAGCCATTCCCAGCCAACCTGCCAAGGTGTTGTGTTGTCAACACCTTTGAACGTTTCATCAACCCTTTCCTGAAGCCACCCCGCATATGACCTCGTCTCTTCTATGGTAACCTCGCGCAAAGGCCTTGGTTCGTTTGTGATCCCCGCGTACGCATCGGAATAAGCTTCAAAACTTCCATACTGTGTAGATCCCCAAGAATTGTGTCTTTCATTGTAAGCGGAAGCTGTATAGAATGCGTCAAGGCTGCTCGTGAACGGTTGCCATCCACTACCCTGTGTCCATGTCCCACCGCCTTCACCATAACCACCACTAAACCCACCTCCAGAAAATCCACCGCCCGCTGTGCCGGTGTCCATGATGGGCGCGCCACCGGGCGTCTTCGCCCCACCGCCCCTGAAGATGTTCATTACGAAATTGTACAGCGCGTTGGACACATACACATCGTCACCCAATGGGTCGGTCAACATCGCTGGCGAGTTGAAGCAATAATTGTAAGGGGTTTGGCTCGCGTATTTAGATGCAACTGGATCAACCTGGTTCATCCTTCCTAGCACGGGGTCATAGTTTCTATACTCTAAATCGTAAAGGGAAGAGGTTGTATTTAATTCTGTTCCGCCATTGGCCAGATAGTTATTTCCTGGTGTATTTTCCCGTGTCCAACTGTTTGCAGTCTGCAGGCCGAACGGGTAGTATTCGTTGTACTGCAGAACGTTGGTTGGCGTGTAGGTCATCGTTACATCATCAAAATACACATCGGTTTGCGAGGTCTGTTCATTGCTTACGTAAAGGTACGCATACCCTGCTTCTTTTACTGTATACGTCTGGCTCATATAGTACAACGAAGTACCCATCAGCTGGGCATATACCGCATCTAAAAATTTATAGTTCTTATCGAAGTCAAGAAGGTAGTGTTTCAACTTGAGTTCTATGTCTAGTCTTTATAGGAACTTCTCCAACTCAGCAGGAGAGTAATTCACCGATTTGATAGTCTTATTATCTTGTTTTCGATAAACGAGCCATTTGCCATCTTCCTCTTTATAGAAACATTCCGTTCCATCTTTGTCTTTATAAAACTTAACTGTTTTGATCGCCTCATTCTCAGAAACGCAGGCCTTGCTCATATTCGAGCGCTGTACCTCCTCAAATAGTGCCTTGAATTTTTCACCTAAACCAAACTCTAAAATAGCTCCCGAAAGAACGTATTGGATGTCGCAAAGAGCATCGGCTACTTCTACAATATCTTTGTTCAAAATTGCAACCTCGAGTTCTTTCACTTCCTCTGCCAGCAAAGCCACTCGTAATTTACATCGGTTTTCATCAGGAATATTTGGTGCAGGAAGGATTGGGTGCTTAAAAGTGCGATGAAATTCGGCTACTTGATTTAAAGAGTCTGGTTGCTGCATAGTTGTTTTGTTTAAGAATCCGAAAGCAAAGAAAAAAGAAGGGCTTTTAAAAAGATAAAATTTACTTTAATAAAATAATCATAGTTTATTGTGACTTAGGCTTTTATGACTATTTATATGCCGAATGAGATTAAGAATAGTATTATTTTGATCTTCCGTTAACAGCTTATATTTGCACCTCAATTTTATGATGAAGAAAAATTTTGTTGAAGAGCTGCGCTGGCGGGGAATGATTCACGACATCACTCCGGGAACGGAAGAGCAATTAAATAAAGAGATTACCTCTGGTTATATAGGCTTCGACCCTACAGCTGATTCTCTTCATATTGGCAACCTCGTACAAATTATGACCCTTGTCCATTTCCAACGTGCAGGGCACAAACCATTTGCATTAGTGGGTGGAGCAACGGGTATGGTAGGCGACCCATCGGGCAAGTCGGCTGAGCGTAATCTATTATCCGAGGAAATTTTAAACCACAACCTGGCCTGTGTTAAGAAGCAATTAGAGAAATTCCTTGACTTCAATACAGGCGAAAACAAAGCCGAGGTTGTAAACAATTACGATTGGTTTAAAGAGTTTCTTTTCCTTGATTTTATCCGTGATGTGGGCAAGCATATTACTGTCAACTATATGATGTCTAAGGACTCTGTACAGAAGCGCCTTGAAGCCGGATTGTCATTTACCGAGTTTAGTTACCAACTGGTTCAAGGTTATGATTTTTACTGGCTATTCCAAAACAAGAATTGCAAGATTCAGATGGGTGGCTCAGACCAATGGGGAAATATCGTTACAGGCACGGAGTTAATAAGAAGGAAAGCGAATGGAAATGCCTTTGCCTTAACCACTCCCCTTATCAAGAAGGCAGATGGCACCAAGTTTGGAAAGACTGAGCAAGGCAACATCTGGCTGGATGCAAAAAAGACATCTCCATATAAATTCTTCCAATACTGGCTTAATGCTTCTGATGAAGATGCAGTTTCCTTTATTAAAATATTCACCACCAAGCCAAAAGAAGAAATAGATGCTCTAGTGGTTGAACACAGCCAAGCATTGCACCTTCGCAAATTACAGCAAGAATTGGCCAGGGAGATAACTATTCTTGTTCACTCTTCACAAGACTATTATTCAGCTATTAAAGCTTCCTCTATCCTTTTTGGAAATTCAGTTTCCGAAGACTTGGCCGATCTTGACGAAGACACTTTGCTGGCAGTCTTGGAAGGAGTACCTCAAGCAAATTTATCAAAGGCTTCTTATGCTAGCTGTGCTTCAATTACAGATTTGTTGTCGGAAGCAACTGGCGGTTCAATTTTCGCATCAAAAGGAGAAGCAAGAAAGATGATTCAAGGCGGGGGTGTCAGCATTAATAAGATTAAAGTTGTAGACCCTAGCCTGAAACCGGATTTCAAGTTGTTACACAGAAAATTCTTGCTTGCCCAAAAAGGCAAAAAGAATTATTTTTTAATTGAAGTGAAAGATTAAGTATGCAACTAACTTGGAAGGAGGCTTTTGGGAGTAAAAAATTCCTTGCTTACTTAGGAATTTGGGCGCTAGGAATTGTGCTATTTGTTTTGCCACTACCCTACTACTTTAACGAAGTGATTCAGCCCAAGCCTGGTGTGCACGTTATAGACCCTATACATGACTTACTGGTACCCGTCAATTGGTCTATTGAAATTTTGATTTTGATTTTTGGAGCTCCTGTATTATTCCTTCTAAGCAATTATAAATCACCTCAAACAATTTTGTTAACATTACAATGCTATGTAGTAATAAGTTTATTGCGGATGATTTCGGTTTACCTTTTCACACTAAAGGCACCAGATGGAATTATTCCGTTAGTCGATCCGTTCCTTACTAAGGTTGTTTATGGAAATAGTGTTTTTGTCAAAGACCTTTTTTTTTCAGGGCACACTTCTACAATGTTCCTAGTTTTTCTAATTGAGCGGAAAAAGGCACTAAAGGTTATCTTTGGAATCGCCACGTTTTTCGTGGCATTGTTTCTGATCTGGCAGCGAGTTCACTACTCTATCGATATTGTTGGGGCAATTTTTGTGACCTGGTTTGTATATGCCGGCTTAGATAGATGGAACAATAAAATTGACTTCAGAAACAAGGTTATTGGGAACAAATAGCTAAATTTGACGTTTATCAAAGATCTGTTTTTAGGTACTTCAGATCTAGTTTGTGAAATTAGTATAACTTTATGGTCATTTTAAGTTAACATTGAATTATGGAGGCGAATGGTGCAGCAAAAAACGGTAAGCATTCTATAAAAATTAACAATTATCCGGAATTCAATCTTGGCGATCACTTAACGTCCGAGCAAAAGGATTTTTTTGAAAAGAACGGGTTTATCCATTTCAAAAATTTTATCCCAAGCGAATACGTAACAAAGCTACTCGCTGAAACCGAAAGGATTCAAGATGAATGGGTAGCCCAAGGGCATAAAATGATCAATGGCGTTCCGATCAAATATGGCACTGACATTAACGGAAAGAAAATTGTTCAACGTTTTGCCTTCCTTAACCAACACAGCGAATTATTTTCAAAACTATTACAAGACAATCGATTAAAAGCATTGTTCGACTTTATTGGCACCGATGATTGTCGCATCGGAGAAACCGAGAAAGATGGTCTTGTTTTCAATCACTACATTAATACAGAAGAAAGTAACTACAGTCAACTAGGTTGGCACACAGATGCTTTGCGAGATATCTTCTACGGTAAAAAAATATTACCCATGTTGAATGTTGGTATCCACATGGATACCTCAACCACAGACAATGGCGGGCTCAGGTTAATTCCGGGTACCCACAATCAAGGCTTAAGAACTTTACTCTTTAAGAAATTCTACTTTCTTAGCCACAAGGCCGACAAAAATGAAATCGGATGCAACGTAGAGCCTGGTGATTTAACAGTGCATGATGGTAGACTTTGGCATCGTGTAGCACGCTCTCCTTTTGTAGGCGAAAAAAGCCGTAGAAGAGTGATGTACGTTCCCATCATTACAGGAAAATACACTCCCCGCACTGAAAATAGTAAGCCTCTCTTCTACCAGCGATTGCAGTCACTTACTAACAAATAAATTTTCAATGACTTATGCTTTGATTACAGG
>JAYVPS010000174.1:0-5567 GCA_043757225.1 Cytophagales bacterium
AACATAAAGATTAAACGAAATTTTTAAAAAGGGGGCTTTGAGTGGTAAACGAACATTTCTACTTCTATCAAACAGTGGTGCGTAAACAAACAGTTGTGCATCTAATCCCCCTTTTTAAAAACATCGTTAATCCCTTCTTCGTTGTGTGCAACCCCGCAAAAAAAGATTGAAGAAACTATTAACCATACTGACATTTTTACTTTTTGGTTGCACGGCCGACAAGTATGATCTATTTAAAAGTGTCTCTTGTAGCGATGAAAAACTAAAGGTGGACATTATTAGCTATGGACAAGGAAAATCATCACATTTCACCAGTACAAATTAGTAAGGAGGACTTCAGAGAAATTGGTTATCGGTTGATAGATACCCTTTCTGATTTTTATGACGGTATCAATAAAAGACCTGTCACTACAGGAGAAACTCAAAAGCAAATACAATCTGTTTTAGGTGATGTTTCTATGCCGGAAAATGGCACTTCTGTTTCAGAATTATTTATTAAGACTGCCGATTTATTACTCAACCATTCATTGTTCAATGGGCATCCAAAATTCTTTGGTTACATAACTTCTTCACCAACTCAAATCGGTGCATTGGCAGATTTGTTAGCTGCTGCCGTCAATCCAAATGTAGGTGCAAATATTTTAAGCCCGATGGCTACCGCTATTGAAAAACAGACAGTAAAATGGCTGGCAGAATTCATCGGTGTTTCCCCCACCTATGGAGGATTATTGGTGAGTGGTGGAAACATGGCAAACTTTACAGGTTTTTTAACTGCAAGAACTGCCAAAGCGCCAAAAAGCATGAAGGAAGAAGGTTTAGCAAAAGCTTCCGTAGAAATGGTATTCTATTGCTCAAAAACAACGCACACATGGGTTGAGAAAGCTGCAGTTTTATTCGGTCATGGTACAAAAGCAATTCGATGGATACCCACATTGGCTGACAATAAAATGAATACTGACATTTTATTACAAACAATCAAAGACGATGTAAAGAATGGGAAAAACCCATTTCTGGTAATTGGAAATGCAGGTGATGTTAGCACGGGTGTTGTAGATAACCTTTCTGAAATAGCGGTAATTTGCAAAGCGCATAATTTATGGTTTCATATTGATGGTGCTTATGGAATACCGGCCGCAGTAATTCCGCAATACAAAAATTTATTTGACGGAATTCAAGAAGCTGATTCCATTGCGCTAGACCCGCACAAATGGCTTTACGCACCGCTTGAAGCGGGTTGCACCTTAGTAAAAAATCCTCAACATCTGATTGACACGTACAGTGCACATCCAGTTTATTACAACTTTGATAATAGCGCTGACGAACCCGCTCTTAATTATTACGAATATGGATTTCAAAATTCAAGGGGTTTTAGGGCATTAAAAGTTTGGATGGCTTTACAGCAGGCAGGAAAGAATGGTTACATAAAAATGATAAACAAAGACATCGAACTCTCTCAAATTTTATTTGAAGAAGCACAAAAACATGAAGAGCTTGAAGCGGTAACCCAAAACTTAAGCATCGCCACATTGCGTTATGTTCCCCTTAATTATGCACAAGACGAACGGATGAATGAAAATTATTTGAACACATTGAATGAAAAATTATTAAATGAACTGCAACAAGGAGGCGAAGTGTTTTTATCCAATGCAGTTATTGCGGAGAAATATTGTTTAAGAGCTTGCCTCGTAAATTTCAGGACTTCAGCAAAGGACATTCATGAAGTGATTGAAATAATCGTTCGGGAAGGGCGAAAGGTTTGCGAAAAACTTGCACGTGTATAAAACATAGCGGGCACTCAGTGCAAATAGAGTTGTCTCTGTTCCATTACATCTCTATTTTAGTTTAACATTCCCTGACTCTAACGCTACATTTATTTGCTTGATTACGGAATCAATTTCTTTTGCTTGCTCAACCATTTTTTCAATTATAAAGTCAGGATTGGGTTTAAGATCAAGTTCATAAATGTTACCCAGTCCAAGTAACCTGGCTACAGGACCTCTCAACTGATGGGCATTGGTGTAGCTGTAATTAAACAATATTTCATTTTGGATTTGAATCTTTGAGGTTCGTTCAATTACTATTCTCTCCAAGTCCGTATTTAGCGTGTTAAGGTTGTCTTGGATTTGAAGTAACTCTTCATTTTGTGCTGCAATTTCTTTTGCTTTTTCATGAAGTTCAAGATTGGTATTTCTCAGATCCCTATGAATATTGTCATAACTGAATTTTAATACGCCAGTTGCATAAGTAAGAATGAAGTACATAGTGGAATAGGTAATGGCAGCAGTAATAGCATCATCCACCTGTAGAATAAAGATTGTATTGATGATTGTGAAGGCAATACCATGCATTATCCACATGATTCTCCCCCGTAGCATGACCGAAAATGCAAACCCAACAATCAGCACAACAGATAAGGTTGTTGAGGTATTTGGAACTGTCAACCGTTGATAACTCATGGCTATTAAGGCAACTGAAGTGACTGTCAAAACTGATAGTGTAGGGTATTTACTTCTGAGTAGATACGAGAGGATACCTGCAGATAGTATGGCAGTAGAAATTGAAATTGACAGGGTGTCTTCTGGAAATAGCAGAATATTGGATACAAGCACCAACGATACCCCTGCAATCGAAATTCTCAATATCGCGTTCAAGAAAAACCTTTCAATATTCTTTATATCCATAGTTGTCGCCAGTTAATAAATACTCAATTGCTTTTTCCTTAGACACAAAGATTTTAAGCCTGTTATTCCGATCGTTGTGCTTAAAGTTGTTAGTTTTCATTCTATTTAGAAGCAGCCAATTTACATAAAGTCTTCAACTTGGCTTTTAGCTGGAAATAAATATTTCATGAAGAAATTCAATCGTCAAATACAAAACGTTCTGATGTAGAGGTCTAAAAATCTTTCTTGTTCTTTGTTGTTCGCGGGAACTTTTATTCTGAAGTCCTTTACAATTTCGTGTCCACTATCTGAGTAAACCAAGGTGAGGTCTCCGTGTTACCGCTTTATTTTTCCTCTTTCAACGTAGCTAGGAAGCTTACCAGATCTCTTATTTCTTTTTTGGTTAACAAATAAATCATCGGAGGCATACTAGATGGTGCATCAATGCGTTTCACCACATCCGCCTTTCTTAGCAGTGTATCTGGTTTATCTCCTATTTTTAAAATGAATCCATCTGGTTTTTCTTCTTGCAGGATACCCGTAATTTTAAGATTGTCTTTCATCTGAAACGTAACGATTCCAAATTTCGGGGCGATGCGGGCACTCGGTTGGATCAATGCTTCTAGCAGTTGATCGCGCGTTAATCGGCTCGCCACACCATTCAGGCGAGGACCAGCGCTGCCTCCATAATCATCAAACGAATGGCAACGGATGCATTGAGCGGTTTGATGATTCCAGAAAATGCTCGATCCTTTACGAGGATCTCCTCCCAGCAAACTTCCGACATAGGCGGTCTTCAATGAATCAGCTGATAATGATGGAATACTCGATTTCTTAAAACGGTCTTTCAATACTTGTGAATGTGAGCTATCAATAGCGTCTGCTAATTCCAGTTGTACCTCTGCTGGAAGTTTCTTCGCTTCCAGTTTCGATAATAATTGATCAAACGTTTTTTGTGAATATTGAAGAGGGATGGTGCCGAGCGTAGTAATGGCGGCTTGCTTTTCTTCGGTAGTTCGTGTGTTAATTACATTTGTAAGAAGTTCAACCATCAGTTCTTTCGGAATATCCATAGTTGCCAATAAATCCAAGCCAATTATGCGAACACCTTTTTCTTTATCCTCCAGCGCTACTTTGATGGCTTCATCCATTTTTTTATCTTTCAATTTTGCCAGCGCTCGGAGTGCTTCGATTCGTACAACAGCAATTGGATCTATTTTTAATCTTGTAAATAAAGCTGCCGAGGCTGATATGATTTGCAATTTTCCACATGCCTTGGCAGCATGCTCACGCACCAGCACTTCTTTGCTTGATAATAATTGAATCAATGCCTCGGCTGATGTATTCTGCACAAGTAAAAGATCACGATTAATTACTCCGCGATACCTTCCATCTACACGATCCAACACGGAGGGTTTTGCCCACGTACTCAACGCATCCATTGCTTCTGCTCGCATCATACCCGGACTACCTTCGTGTGATGCATAGGTGAGCAAGTTTTTCATTGCTTCGGATGTTCCTACTCGTAAGTTGGCGTTGATCGCTCTTCGTACGAAGGCTTCATTAGTAAATCGATAGTCGTTCAACGCATTGCCCAATGCAGGCAAGGCTTCTTTAATAGATAGATCATCATTGATAGCACGAGCTGCTTCGGTCACAACTGACTCATCTGAATCGTTGAGGAAATTTTTTATTCCCCGATCGTTCATACGCCTCAACGCCAATACTGCTGCCATGCGAACCGCCTTGGAAGAATGTGTTGAAAGTGCAACGATTGGTTCGGGTTTACCGATTCGTGCCAACGCCAAACTCGCAGCATGCCGAATGTATTCATCTACATCATTATTGCTTTCAATTAATTTGATGATCGGATTGATTGCAGGAGCAAATGCTATTCTGCCCAATGCTTCCGCAGCAAAGAAACGCGCACGACTAAACTCATCTTTTAATAAAGGAATTAATTTGTCACCGGCATCTTTATAACGAACATCCCCAATCCATTTTGCCGCTTGTGCGCGGATCTCTCCATCACCATCTGCTAACAAAGGCAACAATAACTGCGCGTGCTTCATGTCTTTTCTGGCAAATTGACTGATGCCCCAGATGGCATGAACGCGCGCCAGCTGATTTTCCTTCTGTGCTAGGTATTCTTTAAGTGCGTTAAGCCCTGCATCGCCACGGGTAACTAATTCGAATTGTGCTTTCTGTCTCACGCGCATATCGTGGTTTTTCAAATGCTCACCAACCTTGGCATCATCCGCATTAGAAAAATCGGCAGCCAGCAAATTTTTGGTAATGTTCCGTTGTTTAACAGTTGGATTGTCCACATCCAATTTCCAAATACGTCCGTGATCTTTTGTATTCCAACCCTCTAGCCAATCCGAAAGGTATAGCGCACCATCCGGGCCAAAATCAAGACCCGTTGCTAAAATACCACCAAGTATCTTCTTCGAATCTACAAATTCAAATGAAGCCCCTTTGGGTTTCAAACGAAATGAATGAATACCAGATTGAGTAGGATTGCCGACAAACTCCGCCACAAAAAAAGAATTTTTATATTCATCGCTCAAAGCAGTACCTGGGTTATACACCAAGCCGGTGGGGCCGTTTACAAAGTTTTTAATGGTCGGTAAGATATAGGCGGGTTGCCCTTCAAAACGAGGCACATACATTTTTTCGTCCATCCAAACTTTATAGGTGTTATTGTCAGGATCACGGTATTTCCCAAATTGCCAATTGATTCTCCAGCCAATATCCCCTCCGTTTACTACGTAGACAATACGCTCACTTTCTCCGGGATGATCACCATCATTATCTTCGCTGATCAGGTTGCCATATTCATCAAATGCAAACTCATGAGTATTTCTGTTTCCATAGGCAAACACTTCAAAGTCACTGCCGTCTTGA
>JAYVPS010000175.1:0-21228 GCA_043757225.1 Cytophagales bacterium
GACTAACGTAGCCAACAGTGTGCATAAAGGATTAGAGATGTATGTAGAATTCAATCCTGTAAAGGCATTCACTAATACTAAGAATTGGAGTTTAAGTTTTTTCAATTCATTGGCTCTCATCAATGCAAAATATATTTCAGGTGAATATGATGGGAAATATGTTGAGTACGCTCCCACCAGTATTAACCGTTTCGGAACTAATTTAGTGATCAGAAAATTTTCAACCACATTCCTAATCAGCAGCACGGCCAAATCATATGGCGATGCAGGTAATTCTGAAACACCTTCAGCCGATGCCGTGGCGGGAATTATACCGGCTTACACCGTAATGGATTGGTCAAGTACCTTCAAGTTCAAAAACTTCAATGTGAAAGCCGGAATCAATAACCTGGCCGATCAAAATTATTTTACCAAACGTACCGATGAATATCCGGGGCCAGGGATAATACCCTCTGTTGGAAAAAGTTTTTATCTTGGCGTTGGTGCAAAATTCTAACAATCACAATTCAAGAAATAAACTGATCCTGACGCCCACCTGCAAATAAAATGAAGCTGCCCGATAAGGGGCAGCTTCAGATACCTTGAAAAAGAAATGATATCTGTTTATTGCTTTATGAGTTGACCTCTTATCTCTCCACCCGGGAAAGCCGTTGTATGGAAGTTCACATAATTAAGTCCACCTATCAGGTTGGCTTCCTGTTCTGTGGTCAAGGCTATCGACATGTAATGAATAGGATTTGAAATCGGGCCTGGAAACCCATAAACAACCGATCCAGAAGTGCCAACTGCTCCTTTATGAATATGACCAGCGGTTGGTGTTAACCCCGAATAAGTAACATCAACCATAAAAGTTTTTGTGTCTGTATTGTAGGTCAATAGTGCAGCCCCTGTTGCTGTAGATTGGTTGACCGGTACTTCGCTCGCTCCTGTAATAGTGGCCTTAAACAATAGATCCACTCTAAAGATCGCAGTGCTTGTGACCGATTGACTTCCAACAGTAACGGTAATCGTTCCGGTTGTTGCAGCAGCAGGAACAGAAGTTGTAATGCTCGTAGTAGTGCTAGCCGTAACAATAGCATCCGTTCCATTAAACTTTACTATGTTATTTGCCGCTGTTGCACTGAAATTCGTTCCAGTGATAACAACAGAAGCTGCCCCAACTCCATCTGATGGCGTGAAAGCTACTATCGTAGGAACAAGCACAACATCGTCCTTCTTGCAGGAAGTAAACAATGCACTACTTATAGCTATAAGTGAAAAAAAGAATAATAATTTTCGCATAATAAATTTTATTTTAGGTTTTGTAAATAATTAATTAAAGAGAAAGTCTAAAATTGAGAAGAACCTCATAGCGTACTAAGGGGGGCCATGACTCCTAAACGGCATAATTAATTTGAATTGGTTTCTCATATTTATTTAAATTAGTTTAAAAAAAATCCTATTCTGCTTCTATTTTCAGAGCATCGCATTGATTTAACTATGTTCCCGGGGTGATTGACCCAGATTACTTATCCCGCTCTTCATTGGTTAGAAGTAGAGCGGTACTTACTCTTCTTGAGTATTTTATACCGCAAGTTTATATAAGCACCTGTGCTATAAAGGTTAGACCAGCCGATGTCATTAATTGGAATTTTAAGATACGGTTCTACACCCACTGAAAAGCTGGGACTAATAATACGCTCATAAGCAATTGAGAAATTAGTAATCCCAAACCAGTAATTAGAAGCCCGTGTCGAAATCCATTCCTCCTTCGCACCAGGGTTGGGTAAACTAAATTGAAAATCGTAATACTCATCTTTCAGAAAGTAACTGGAGACGCCTGCCTTAGCAAATAATTGACTCTTTTGTCCATCTATTAATTTGAATTGAACCAGAATCGGTATCTCAAACACCTTACATGAGCCATTAATTTCCTGTGGTATAATACCATTGGTGGCTTTCTTCCAAAAACCGGAAGGAGGTCGATACTCACTTCCAGCCCCAACATAATTTTTATCACCGTACATTAGTCCGGTACCTACGCTCCATCTAGGAAAGAATTGGTAATACGCTACAATTCCAAAAATACTACCAGGTGTTGTGTAGTTACTCATCTGCAGGCTACTAAAATCCGGGGCTACTGATAATACAAAACTCCATCGTGTGATTTGCTTTTTGCCTTTTAAGGAATCATTCTCAACATGGTCATTAGCTTTTAAGGAATCCGACTTTGAAGAAAATTGATAGGTACTATCCTTTTGATAACCAACAACCAGAACATCTGTCGGCTTAAGAAGCTTCGTTCCCACAATTAATTTCTCACTGGCTAAACTATTTAAATCAGCGGATTGATCTTTCGATGCCGGTGCAATAAGTGACAAAGGATCTGCCATATTAGAAGAAGTGTTTTCCACTTTAGAAATACCATCTTTACTAAAAACTGAATGGCTTTTAAACCTTGCTCTTTGATCTTTAATCGTTACATCAATTTCACTTTTATCAGAATCTGCCAATCCTACTTTGAGTGAAATCGTATCGTTATATCCTACCCCAGCACTGCCGTTGTCTGCCTCGTGCTTTGCATGTAAAGCTGAGTGCATCACATCCATGTCTTGTTTTTTTTCACTCTCCTCCGTCAAGTTGGCTTTATCATTGTCAAATGAAGGCGAAATAACATCTCTTGAGTTATATGAATTGGCATCTTGATCTCGACTGTTAAAAATGTAAGTGAGTACCGAAATCGAAAGCAATCCCATCAGGGCAAGGAAAACCATCTTGATCTTTTTTGAACGTATAGTGGCCCGACTGGCCGCTCTCGCATCCAACCTTTTTTCCAGGCTATCCCAATCAGCTTCGTTAAACTGAATATCGGTCTTCTTGGATGTCCTCTTAAAAAAACGCTCAATATTGTCGTTATTTGGCAACATAATCCTCTTCAAAAAAATCTTTCAATATCTTTTTTAATAGTCCCTTCGCCTTAAACAAGTTGGACTTAGAAGTTCCAACAGAGATATTCAATAGGGAGGCAATCTCTTCATGTTTATAGCCTTCCATTACATGAAGGTTAAATACTGCTCTATAAGCAGGAGGAAGTTTTTGCAATAGAGAAACAACCTCCAAATATGAGATCCCTGAGAGGATGATCTCATCATCGGCTTCCGGAATTTCCTTGGTGATGCTCTCCGTTTGAATTTTTCTTTGTTTGCTATGATAATGGTTGATCGCGGTATTAACTAGAATTTTACTAAGCCATGGTTTAAAAGGCCGAGCTAAATCAAATTTTTTAATATTACTAAATACCTTCATAAAGCCATCATTTAAAATTTCCGCAGCCTCATCTCTCCCATCTGCATAGCGTAAACAAATACACATACCATAACTGTAAAATTCTTGATAGAGAATTTTCTGGCTTTTGCGGTCTTCTCGCCTGCATCCGATTAGTGATGCTGTTATCTTTATTTCCCTGTTTTCCAAAGACGAGTTTTATACCTTAATATATTACAATACAAGTATTTTTACAAAAGGGTTGCCTTAAGCATATAAAATATAAGGATGCAATTCTGAAGAAATTCAGAATCATGAATTAGTTTTTACTGCCTTACTAGATACGGCAACCTTTTCTTGCGGATATTGACATCGTTAGAAGAAATAAATTGGAACAGGTAACAAAAAAAAAGGAGCCTAAGCCTCTTTATCTGCTAAACCTTAAAAACGTTCCCATTGGCAAATCTTTGCCTTGCTTTGATTTCAAATAGAACTCTCCGTACTCAGGAGAAACATTCTTAAAATGCGTTTTCACTACGTTTAATCCTACCACAGAAGACAAACCAACAGCATACATTGAGAGAATAAAAAACGAATTGCTCTTCTCCAATAACTGACTACTTGAAGAAACTAATTCGTTCAACTTTTCTTCCAGCGTCCACTTCTCCCCCTCCGGGCCCCGGCCGTATGGTGGTGGATCCATAATTATTCCATTGTATTTTTTCCCTCGCTTCTCCTCTCGTTTCACAAACTTTAAAGCATCTTCGTATACCCAGCGTATTCCATCTAATTTATTTTGTTGCATATTTTGGTTGGCCCAATTCAACCCAGGACGAGAAGCATCGCAGTGCATCACATCGGCTCCTGCTAATTTTGCGACTACAGAGGCCGCACCGGTATAAGCAAAAAGATTTAAAACACGTGGCTGTTCCACCCTCCAACTTTTGATGGTATCATAAATAAAATTCCAATTCTCACCTTGTTCCGGAAAAATACCCACATGGCCAAAGTTAGTAAGCGCCAATCGAAGCTTTATAGACATTGCACCGTAGTGATAGGTAATATCCCAACTATCGGGTATAGTTTTCAGTTTCTTCCACCCACCCCTAATCTCATCGACAAAGCGGAAATTATCCTTTTGTTCACGGGTAAAATGGGCATGGGCTTGTCGTTCCCAATCCTGCTCAGAAAGAGATCGCTCCCAAATAGCCTGGGGCTCAGGACGGATAAGGATATATTTTCCAAACCGCTCTAGTTTTTCAAATGAACCCGAATCAAGCAATTCATATTCTTGCCAGGAGCCGGGGGTTAATAATTGTAAGTTCAAAGTCGTTAAGTTGAAAGTATAAAATTCAAAGTTTTAAAGTCACTCCAATACTTGCTGAAAGGTAAAAATTTAAAGTTAGAAAATTTAGCTCAAGCAAGTAACTTTACACTTTCAAGTTTTGCTTTTACTCCGGAGACCAATGAAACCAGGAACAGTGATTACCAGCACGCAGAACCCCAAGATCAAAAGTCTTTTGGCTCTGGAAAAACCGCGCGAACGAAGGAAGCAGCAGCTTTTTATTATTGAAGGCGTGAAAGAAATTAAATTGGCACTGGAGGCGGGGTATAAAATTGGAAATATCTTTTATTGCGAAGAGATTACCTCCACCAAAGAGCTTGGTGCCGATTTCACCAAAGACAAATTGGTGATTCCTGTTTCAAAAGAAGTATTTGATAAAATTGCTGTGCGCGAAGGTTCAGGCGGTGTGATAGCCGTAGCCGAAATGAAGACGCATAGTCTCGAACAAATTCAATTAAGTAAAAATCCACTGATACTGATTTTAGAGGCAGTTGAGAAACCAGGAAATCTGGGTGCAATCTTGCGGACTGCCGATGCCGCTGGTGTAGATGCTGTCATCATTTGCGATCCACAGACTGATTTTTATAACCCTAATGTGATACGTTCCAGCATAGGGTGTGTTTTCACCAAGCAAATTGCAGCTGCCACATCCCAAGAAACAATTGCCTGGCTAAAGAAAAATAATATAGCCATCTACTGTACCTATTTGTCCGCTTCCAAAATCTATCACCAAATTGATTTCAATAAACCTTCGGCTATTGTTCTTGGAACAGAATCTACCGGTTTATCACAAGTATGGGTAAAAAATTCAGACTCAAACATCATTATTCCGATGAAGGGAAAAATAGACAGTATGAATGTTTCAAATGCAGCCGCAGTAGTGGTGTTTGAAGCGGTGAGACAAAGAGGTTGAAAAATTTAAAAAAATACATTAGTTTACCCAGTTGAACTATGAGCTCCTTCCAAAAAAATAGTAAATGTTGAGCCGCGTCCTTGTTTACTATAGACCGTAATGGAACCCTTGTTGAATTGAACAAATTCTTTGACTAGCACAAGCCCAAGACCAACCCCTCGTTCATTTTGAGTACCCAATTTTGTGAAGTGAGTATCGATTTTAAACAGTCTTTGAACTTCTTCGTCAGACATTCCAAGCCCTGTATCTGCAACTTCAATTTTTACCCTGCCAGCATTTAAGGAGGCGGTAATTTTTACGCCATTGCCAGGCCGGCAGAATTTTATTGCATTACTAATTAAATTTCGAATGATTAATCTAACATGATTAATATCCGCCCATGCTTCAATATTTTCAGGAACATCATTGGTAAGCCCTACCTCTTTGGCTTTTGCCAATTCACTGTGCAGATTGACTAATTCCGCTATTAATTTTTGAAGATGACAATTCTCAAAATTCGGTTCAATGCCGCTCAGTTGCGCATTAGCCCAATGCAACAAATTATCAAGGTCACTTCGTACATAGTCAAGATTCTTTTTAAGGTTTTTTGAAACATCTACAAATTCTTGTTGCGTCATTGCTGAACTAACAGCCAAGTTTAATAAGCCCTGCAGCCCTGCCAATGGACTACGAATATCGTGGCCAATGATGGAGAATATTTTATCCTTTGTCGCGTTCAGCTTCAACAACTCGTTTGCTTGCTTATTGATCAATTCGTTGTTAGCGGCTAGTAGTCTATTCGCGGCAGCATTGATTGCTTTGCTCCTTTGGAGAATAAATAATGAAACACTCATCACTGCCAAAATCCCAAATCCAATGTAAATGAACTTACGTTGGGTTTTTATTTCGTTCTCCTTTAATAGTGAGCTCTTGGTTAGTAGCTCTATTTGAGTATTTTCTATTTCAGAATTATACCGGTCTTGAATTACGGTCAACTTCTCACTATTGCTTTGCTCAATCAGTGAGTCTTTCATTTGATGATACAAAATTAGGAACTCATACGCTTTTGAAAAATCTCTCTTCATCAGATAAGCTTCCGAAGTGGCTTTATAGGTCGATTCCATTTCGCTTCGATATCCAAATTTTTTGACCAATAGAATATTTGTATCGAGGTATTGTAACGCCTTGTCCGGATTATTTAATTTTAAATAAGTATTGCCGATTCTATATTGCGTAGATGCTTTTAAGAAATTGTTATTCTGCTTATTAGCCAGCGCTAGGCATTCCTCAAAATTTCTAAGTGCCTCTTTAAAATTGCCTTCTTCAAAAGAAATATCTCCCAAGGTTCGCTTCGAAAATGCAGTTCTGAAATTATCGTTCACATGCTCCTCAATAGCGCGTAAGGTATATGCTCTTGCAGAATCCAACTGATGGAGTTTTATGAAGCAAAAAGCTAAATTATTTAAGCTCCTGCTCATGCTTACACGATGATTTACTTCTTTTGCCAATTTGTATGCCGTCTTAAAATTCTTCAAGGCTGCCTCATAAAGCTTTTGTTCGAAGTTGATTGCTCCAATATTGTTAAAGCAACTTGCAAGCTCCTTTTGGTCACCAAATTCATTATCCACCCTTAGTGCTTCTGTGGATATCTCTAAAGCTTTTACATAATCCCCTTTCCGATAGTAAATCCAACCAATGTTGCTTAAGACTATCCCTAATCCACGCCTAAAATTCAATTGATTCGCAAGTTCTTCAGCTTCTTTGGCATAGACAAGTGCCTGATTATTGTCTGCTTCCCGTAAAGCAACAGATGCTTCGTTGAGTAATAAAACGCGTGTGCTATCCTTTGGGGCAGCCATTGCCTCCTTTAACAGGCTATCATAGTTTGAAGCTTGAGAGTTTGCCTGCAAAACTACTCCCATAGTAAAAAAGATAGCAATCCAAAAACGCATAAGCCCAAATAGACTATTTTCAATCTACACAATAAAAATGGTTTTAATAGCTAATTCAACTTAAAACCAAAGCCAGATCATACACTAATTAAAGCGATCTCTAATTAATTACCGCAAAATTCCGGGTCAAAATCACCTATCGGCATTCCAGGTGGTGCCGGCAAGGGAGACTCTTGTTTATATTCAGTGGGGTTTTCTTGTGCCGCATTAATTTGCTTTATCAAATAACTATAGTGCGCCTTCCACTCTTCGTCCAGCGTTGTCTTCGCAGCCAGCCAACCTTTTAGCTGATCTAATTTTAGGAAAGCAATTGCCCTTGCCTCGGCTGAAGCATCTTTATTAACTGCTAACTTAGTTAGATTAGTAAATAAAGAATAGTTAACACTCATCTGAACTGCACCATCAAAACCATGTAAAGGAGCCGACCTGATAGTAGCATTAATTAATTTATCAATTACATTCTCTAATCCGGCTAGCTTAGGTTCTCGGGCATGGTGCTCAATCAATCTGTTAGCACGAGCCGGATGCAAAATCAAACTGAAGGTCAAATCTGCTGCGGTTTCCGCTGCCGAAAGTGGATCGAAAGTCAGTTCTGTTTTTATTTTTATTAATTCCCGATGGCGCGAATAACCGAGCGCTCTTGGAGGTATTATTTTAATCAAACTTTCCGGCAATGCAAGAGCCGAAGGTTCAATAGTTTTAAGCAATCCTTCCAATGCTTTTGTTTCTTGCTGTGGCGAAAGAAGTTCTGTTATGGGCTGACCATCTCCACGTAACGCATAGCGGTAATTTAATCCTCCAACTACTTTTGCTGCGGCCTCTACCTGGTAGCGATGAAAGAAATAAATCGGTACCAACACTTCTTCCAACGTAGCCATCGGAGTACCCATCTTAATATTTTTTTCGCCAAAATTTTTCAATGCTATCTTCCTGATCTCCATCACCCGATTTAATTCGTCCACCGGATCTTTTCCATTATCCCACAAATGAGTGAATGGATGAGCACTCCCTGCAGGCCGGGCATCTTGATCAGACAAAAAAGTAAGGCCCGCCTTCAATGAATTTTGGATAATATCATCCAATGCTTTATCCTCATCAGTTCCTTCCGGAAAATGTTGATAGCCATAAGCAATCGAAACTTTGTCGAACGTTCCAATCTTCGTATCGTAGGCTTCGCTCAAGTCAATTTTTCCGTTTACTAATTTAGCAACAGGATGAGGATAATCCATCACCGAAGAAAAATTTTCTGAACTGGATGAATATGCATGAGCTAATCCTAATGTATGTCCCACCTCGTGAGCAGCTAATTGACGTAGACGAGATAATGCCATCTGTTCCATTTCTTTCGATACAGTCTTGCCCTCCTCATAAGGAGCAAGCAGTCCTTCAGCAATTAAAAAATCCTGACGCACGCGAAGAGAGCCGAGTACTACATGGCCTTTGATAATTTCACCTGTACGAGGATCTGTTACACCTCCACCGTACGACCAACCTCGCGTTGAACGATGTACCCAATTGATCATGTTGTACCGCACATCCATTGGATCTGCTCCCTCCGGCAACAGCTCTACACGAAATGCGTCTTTGTAACCGGCCGCTTCATAGGCTTGATTCCACCAGCGCGCACCATCCATCAGCGCAGAACGAATCGGCTCAGGCGCTCCCGGATCCATATAATAAATAATCGGCTTCACCGGTTCGCTGATAGCTGCCTTAGGATCTTTCTTTTCTAAACGATGGCGAGTAATTAATCGCTTCTCTAACGGCTCACTAATGGGTGTTGCATAATCATAGTAAGAGGTATTGTAATAACCGGCACGTGGATCAAACTCACGTGGCTTAAAATTGGAATCTGGCAACTGAACAAAAGAATGATGCTCGCGTACGGTTACGATGTTCGCTGTAGGCGTTACCGTACGAATGTAATTACCAGATGCCTGTCCTGTAAATGTGAGCGTTACTTCAAATTCAGAATTGAGAGGGAAATTCTTTGTTCTCGGTAAATAAAACGCAGAGCGAGATTTATCTAACGAGTAACTGCCTTGCTGAGCTGATTTTAATGATCCAATTACATCATGAATGTCTTGTAAAAGAAAGTCAGAAGCATCTATTAAAACTTTATTGTTTTCTTCGGCCACGGAAGTAAAACCCCACAATACGGATTGTGCAAATGACTCTTCCACTGCTTTACGTTCGGCAGCGCTATTACTGATGGCACGGTAAAAAGAATTTAACTCCGTTAGCAAAACCTTAGGGCCTCGTTTTTCAAATTTTACAATTCTCTCCTTACCAAGCTGATTACGATCTAATCCAATATCGTTCGAACCAACCCCTGCTGTAAGTGATTCGATATACAATAACTCAGTATCAAATTTATCAATAAGTAAGTATACCTTATCTTGCTTCTCGTCATAATAAAATTCGAAGTAGCCTTCGTATTTCTTCATGCCCGCTACTTTAGCAGCAATAGATGAAACAACAGGAGCAGACAAATCAGTGGTCTTGCCTTTCTTTTGAGAGAAAGATGCTGTTGTGATAAAAAGAAAAATAAAGAGTAATGGTAATCGATTCATGGTAAATAAGATTTATCTGGGAAAGCTAAAAAATATTTTCGGCCTTTTTAGGGATTTTAAATTCAAAGGTGATTGATTGTTTTGAGCGGTCTTAGAGACTCGCAATCCATCACTTACACGTCATTGCGAGGTGTGCGCAGGAAGGTGTAATGGCACGAAGCAATCCCCCGTTCGCCAGCACTTACCAAAGGGGGATTGATTCGCGCTAATGTTGCTTCCGACTAAACGCTCGCAATGACGATTGACGAGGCAAGCGCACTGAAATACTGATATCAAATCTGAGTTAGTGAGACTCTTGTGTAGTTATCATGTTTGCTGGTGAAGAACACCGGCAAATGCGGGGGTTATTTGATATCCTTTAATTCAGCTTTAATTTTAATCTCGGTCCGGTCAATAATTTTATTAAATATCATTTCGTAGTCAGCAGATTCATACTTGAATTCAATAAGACTTTCAATGATAAGGTCGGACGTTCTTTTACTCCCATCAGCAAAACCCAATTTATATGTCTTTTCATAGATTAGTCCAAAAAGCTTTTCTACTACATTTTTTAAATCCATGAAATGAGCGTCAAAGCATTTACTTAAAACTTCCTCATTGCTCAAACCGGTGGTATCGGATGGTTCGTAAAGCTTCCTGTAACCTTTCTCTCTGCCCTCGAGATTACCGAAGCATCTCTCAAAAGTATCTACGTCTAAATTGTGAAGAAATTGATTTCGGATTTCAGCCAAGTACTCGAACTTTTTCGCATCTTCTCTTTCCATTGCTTTAATATCCGTTATTAGGTCAACCTTATTTTTAAAAGTCAACGATGTACCCTTATGCCCTAATGTCTTTGAATTTTCATTGTCAATATTCAATAGCTGTCCCAAAATACTGCCCACGAGTTTTTCCATCGTCAACGAAGCATAAAGAACATCAATTCTCGCTTTAGTCTCCATGCTCATCTGTGTCTTTTAGTGCATTACCAGTCAAATTTCAAATATACAAAACTTGCATCACGTTAATTTTGTCAATGCGAGTGATGATAGTTGTATTTTGTGAAGGGTCTTTTAATTAACTGATAAACTTCGAGCGACCATCGGCAAAGGATAGAAACGAAAAGCCTGCTATCGGCTGACAAGTGCGTGGGGCGGATTTGGCAGTGAATAGGCTGGTGGCCAACAATTATAATTACAATGTACTTGTGACTATTACAAAATCGTTGCATTATTAGGGTGTAAAACCTATTCCATGACGGAGGAAGAAATCCGCAACGAGCTGGAAATCATTGAACGATCAAAAAAAGACCCTCAGGCTTTTGGTGAACTCTATGAAAAATACTTCGACCGGATTTATAATTTTTTACACCGCCAGACCGATGATGAGGAGTTAGCAGGCGACCTTTGCTCGCAGACTTTTGTGAATGCCCTCAATCACATTGGCAAGTATGAGTTTCGGGGATTTCCGTTTTCAGCATGGCTCTATAAGATAGCTAGCAATGAAGTAAATAAATTCTACCGAAAAAATAAAGGAAAAAAGATATTTAGTATTGAAGAAATAAAAGTGCGGGAGTTGGTAGAACAGGCCAGCGATGATTGGGATGAGGAGTTGATTAGCCGGTTGATAGCCTACATGAATGAACTACCCACTGACATGGTGCAAGTATTGGAATTAAGATTTTTTGAAGACAAGGACTTTAAGGAAATTGCATTTATATTGGACATGACGGAAAGCGGGGCGAAAATGAGAACCTACCGGGCATTGGATAAATTGCGCTCGAACTTTAACATCAAGGTAAAATACAATGGGTAAGCACGAAATCCGAATGCGCAGACAGCGAATGACCCGTGGCAGCGAGCGGTTTCGGAATTATGGCGCCATACTAAAACAGCATGATGAGGAAAAGAAAATGAAAAAGATCACCAAGGTCTTTACTTTCTTTCTCCTCATTACTATTCTAATTATACTTTTAGTGATCGTCAATCGTTGGGAGAAGAAAAAAATACAAGAGAAACCTAAAAATTCCGCTAGCCGATATGAAGTGCGAGGGCGAATTTTAGATCCAAGGTCGAAGGATCACGCGTTTCAATAATCCTCCTCTAATAAATTTCATTTGGCGTGACTTTCCATAATCTGTAGGATTTACAGTGTAGAGATTAAGTGATTTGAAAACTAACGAATCATTCAATTAAAACTTTGATCGTAAACCTTAAACCCTACAATTATGGAAATCAAGAAAAATCCAAGTAAAGATTTGACCCGCCAAACAAAAAAGTTTTTTCTGATTGGCTTGAGCATTAGTTTTGCGATTGTTATCACTGCGTTTGAGTGGAGGAGCGTGAAAGAAAAAACAACTATAATCGCATGCAATTTTGCCGAACCGGAAATACCCTTTCTAATTCCGGCCATTGACATCGATCAACCAAAAGTGCCGCAGCCAATTGCAAAGCAGTCGCCCGTTAAAAGTAATTCAGTAACACCAACTGAATTTGTCGAAGTCGAGAATAAAACGTCTTTAAATGCGATTCCTGCAATCGATCTGAATTCCAATCCCATTTCGTCTTTTTCTACAGTTGGGGAACCAGAAGCCGAAGTAGACTCCATTTTTCTTATTGTTGAGAAAAAGCCAGAGCCAGTTAATGGGTTTGGAAACTTTTATTCTTCTCTCCCTCGAAATGTGAAATACCCACAACAGGCCAGACGAATAGGAACAGAAGGAAAAGTGTACGTAGAATTTGTTGTAAATAGAAATGGTGAGCTTGCTGATTTAAAGGTGATAAAGGGTATCGGTTCCGGTTGCGATGAAGAAGCGATGCGCGTACTGGCTCTAACAAAATGGGAACCGGGTAAACAGCGCGGCAGACCTGTACGTGAAAAGATGGTGCTGCCAATTAGTTTTCAACTCAGTCACTAAATTCAATGTCGTTTACTTAAACCTTTCTTATTAACCTCACCTCACTCCTCTCCGGAAGAGAGGATGCTTATTGAGCTTAAGTAAACGACATTGATTAATGATTTATTAATGATTTACCTTCGTTCTACCATCATCCTTTCGTTTGGCATTTTCTTTCATATCTTCAGGGTCATCAAGCTCAGGCGAATCGCGGAAAGCTTTCCAGTCAAACTTCTCGTTTAATGGTGACATCGCTTTGGTCGGATCAAACACGCGCGGATCAACTGGTAATGCATTGTATGGAGTAAAGTCAGGTTTGTTAGTAAAACAATCTCCTAAATCATTGGTACCAAAATCATACTGATTCAAATAGGAAGTACCCAACACATTCCAAAATGTTTTAAAAATGCTTCCAAAACTAACATGCTGATGGCTGTTGTATTTCTTTTTAGCAAATGGAGAGATCACCATCAAAATACTCCGGTGGGCATCAATGTGATCACGCCCCCCCTGCGCATCATCTTCAGTTACCACAACCATCATATTCTTCCAATAAGGTGTGTGACTTAAGAACTCCACCACTCTTCCTAAAGCCAAATCATTATCGGCCATATAACTTTCATTGTAGGGAAATCCCGCAGCAGCGCGCTCTCCCGCTCCATGATCGTTTAGTAGTTGAAGTGTCAGAACGGATGGCAATTCCCTTTTCGCATCGATATACTTCTCTGAAATCTCTTTTATGAAAATATCCGCCCTGAACTGATCTGGAATCGCCATGTTAAAAGTTGGAAACTTACGGGACGTGCGATTGTACAGCGGGCCAGGCAACGGATAGTTTACCAAATAACGAACTCCACCATATTTAAAAGCAGAATCGGAAAAACTTCCCGCGTCAAACTCAACGCCAAACCCAAAATTATAAAATTCCTTTCCATTGCGCTCAAGATTTTCCCACATCGAGCCAGCTTGGTTATAACTTTCTGGAAAGATGGCGCCTGCCGCACCGGTCATTCCAAACTTACCAGGTGCCTTTGATTCTTCGCGTTGGCTGCGTTTGCCTCCATATGCTGCAGGATGATGTGTTTCCATCCACTGGTTAGGATAGGTGTTGGTCAACCACACGTGACCATCGGCTGACACATCTGAATCTACATAAAAATTATCGCTGATGGAAAATTGTTCTGCTAGTGCCAAATGGTTTGGCATCACAGTTGTCTTCTCCACTTTCATCGTCTTCTTTTGATTAGTAAACGAAACGTCTTTGGCATAGTGTGCCAATACCGAATCACCTTTTCCGGTTGGTAGTTGTCCAAAAATCTCATCGTATGTTCTATTCTCTTTAGAAATAAAAACAATGTATTTGATGGGCGACTCCTTTGCTTTTGGAAATGCTGGGATTGGATTTTCGCTTTCGGTAGAGGTGATCTCTTTGAAATTAAAATTGTTGGCGATTACTTTTTCTGAAAGTGATTTTAACTCTTCTGCTGTTGGTAAATCAATAATAGAAACAGTACCCAACATCAGCGCGCCAATGTAGCTTGCATGCGCATGATCTATCAGAGGTTTAAAATCTTTACCACCATTGGGGCCACTACCAAAACCCTTCGCATTAGAGACGATCAATTGCTTGCCATCAGGCGTTACCTTTAATTTTGATGGAAACCATCCAGTAGGAATATGACCGAGAAGTTTGTTTGACTCAATATCAATCACACCTACAGCATTAATACCAGCTTCGGCTACGTAAAGTCTCTTTTGATCGGGCGAAATAGTGAGACCGAACGGAATCAAGCCTTTTAAATTCCCCAAACGTTCATCTAATTTCAATTCAATACTTTGAATTACTTTATCTTGTTGCGCATCAATCACCGAAATATTATCATTGTTGCCATTGCTCACATAAACAAAACGATCGGTAGCTACCATCGAGTTAGGACTTGATCCGCCTACAGCAGAAATTCCCTCTATCTCCTCTCCCACCAACACACCTGTTTTCACTCTTGAAACAACAGCAGGATTTTCTCCGCTCACATTAATCCCCCAAACAGAAAAAGATTCGGATGCATTGGGATCGCCCAGTCCAGCAAACTCGATGGAATCATTTTTCACTCCTTCTTTCATTTCTTTAGAACCGTACGCTGAAGTTGGGAATTTAGAAGCAGTCTCAGTTAACTTTTTCTTATCGAGGCTCTTGATGTAACTGTATTCAAACATACCCACATTGGCCACGTAAACTGTCTTCTGATTTGGTGATAACGCAATTCCGAATGGGTAGCGTCCTGTCTTTATGTTATGAATAATTTGGTTGGATTTGGTATCGATTATCATCATTCGAAAACCGATTTGGTCGATGGCATACAAACGCGAGCCGTCTTTGTTCATCACCATATCACCGATGTAACCATCACTGTAGTCAGTTCCATCAAACGATTTATTGCAACTGATCTCCCCTAATTTTTTGCTTGTGTTCAAATCAAAAATGTAAATGCGGTTTTGTTGGCCACCTGCCACATATACTTTTTGGTTGTCAGGTGAAATAGCAAGGCCCATAAACGTTGCCTCCAACATTCCCTTTTCTGGTTTCAACGTTTCTGGAATTTGTTTGACAATGGGTGATAACGTATTGTAGTCTTTAATGATTGAAATTGAAAACGGGCCAACGCCAGAGTTGGCCGTGATGATTGTTTTTCCATCGGGACTCAGCGTTAATCCAAATGGATGAGGTGCTACAGTGATTTGCTTTCCGGTGGGTGTGATGATGCGGCCATTGGGAATTACGGTCTCCCCTTCCCTATTTATTTTCGTGTACCGTTCTCCTGCCGGAGCGGAGGCCATCCAACTCTTCTTGGTGCCTTGCTTATCACTTGTTGAGCAGGAGATCAGCAGAGTGAAAAATAAAAGAAAAGCTAATTTCATAAAAGGAATTTAAAAAATAAAAATTACAAGAATCTATTTAGCAATTACGGTAGAAATAATTTCACCAACCTGTTTTCATTTGAATATCTTAACTTTCAATAAGAGCGCCAAGCGTTTTGGCAATTTGATTCATTGTAGTCTTACCTTTGTATTGAGGCCGTGATTGTACCCAATCCCATAAGGTTCGCAGAAATTCATCGGTATAGTTTGCTGAAGCAAAGTTTTAATTTCATATGGTAAATTCGTCAAAAATAATTCCGGGGCTGACATTGCCCCGGAATAACAACTAAAAACACTACACTAAACACTATTTCAAAATCCACATAACCCCGTTCAAGTTATCGGTATCATATTGTGTTTGCAGCGCTGAGTTATAATTTGCTGTGTTAGCATCTGCCTCAGCACGAGGATATTGCCAGCGTTTTGCAATTTTACCTCCATTGCCACTTCCTGGCCCTTCAGAAAACGCAGGCACACCAGATCTTCTCTGATTAAAGAAAGCCTCCCAATTAGAATTTTGCCAAAACGCAATATACTTTTGATTTAAAATTTGAGTAAGACCAGCTGCACCGCTTTGATATTGAACAGATGGTTGTGCCAAATAATTGGTTATAGAAACAGGAGCCGAACCATAAGTAGTAGTTCCCGTTAGATTTCCAACCGATATCGAACCTCCATCGGCCAAACCCAAGAAACTCATTGCGGCTTTAATACCATTCGTGTACCACGTCCCTGCATTACCTGATGCCCATCCTCGGTTAATACCTTCAGCTATATTGAAGCATAATTCTGGGTAACCAATAATGATTGCAGGCTCTGACTTACTTCCACCAAAATCAAACGAATATCTTAAAGCATTGATATATGAATATTGGCCTCCTTGGGCATTAGTACCTAAGTCTCCCATGCTTGCGCCAGCTGGGGCGCCTGAATAAGCACTAAAGTCGGTGAATAATTTACCCGCTGTTAATTTCGAAGGAGCAGGTGTAGCAAAGACAAAAGTTCTTGGGTCCTTTAACAAAATTGTAAGATCAAGTAAAGCAGATCCAATATTCTCGCGTGTGCCATCTCTACCTAAACTAGTCGGATTCTTTGGATACGGATTATAGGAAGCGTTAAAGATGTATTGAAGGTTATCTGATAATCCAGTAAACACTGGGTATTTACTTGGGTCGCCAACAATAGCTGCAAACTTTTGCTTAACATTCAAATCAGCATCTGTTTCTTTTTTACTCAAGCTTATCAGTACACGCAGCGCGAAAGAATTGACAACCTTTTGCCATTTGCTCAAGCTATTTCCTAAATAAATATCACCAGTTAGATCAGCATTATTTGAAGCAATGAGTTTTGTCAAGTCTGAATTTGAATCCTCTAAAAGTGTCAAAATTTGCTTGTAAACTTCTTTTTGCGAATCATATTTTGGCTGAATTACTTTACTGCCTTGCAATGCTTCTGACATGGGGATATCTCCCAACTTTTGAGACATTAAATTAAAATAATAAGCCTTCAAAAATTTACTTAAAGCACCGTACGGATTCAAATCTGCGTTACCAGCTTTTTTAGCTTCAATACCCATTTGCTCAACATTTTGCAGAACTTGTGTGTATTCAAAATTATTGGTTGTTCTGGTAAACGGCCCCTGATCGTAATTGTTAGTTCCGTAATAATCATAAGTACTCACATAAAATTGGGCTGCACTTTGAGAACCCATTTTGCCATCCCATGCGTTCTGATCATTCATGCGATTTAACGCATTCGTTAAAAGTAATGAAGGGGGCACTGATGTTGGTAAATTTGGATTATTAACCAACTGATTGTAATCCTGGCAACTGCCCAATGCAACAAGGGCAATGATAGCTGCGAAAAGTTTAGAATATAATTTCATAATGTGTCCTTTAAAAAGTTAGATTGATGTTAACACCGTATCTCCTTTGAGTTGGCGATCTTAAATCTTGCGCAGTATTGTAGGTTCCAATAAAAGAATCCCAGTCAACGTCTGATCGCTCGGCAAAATAGAAAAGATCACGACCGACAATAGAGACGCTGGCCTTCACAAAAGGTGTTTTACTTAATGTGCTGGTAGGAAAATTATAAGTAAGAGTTACTTGCCGTAGCTTGGCAAAAGTTCTACTGATGAGAACCCGTTCATCAAATTTGGTCTCTGTACCCACGTAATCTTGCAGTGTGTATTTTGTGGTATTGTTAACCAGTATCAAACTGCCCAAATTAGTGATCTGCCCAGTCGGGTCTACATCAGGTTGTGTTGCATCAGAAGCTTTGTCGGATGTAAGGGCAACACCTTGCCCAGTGTAAGTAGGTGTAATCTTATTAGGGTCATTGCCCGTATTGGCATTGTACTCAGCTAGCCTGGCAACGCCATAAGCTCCTTCGGCTGTAGATATCTCGCGGCCACCTTGCAACAGCTTTTTGTACACATAATCTACACCTACGCCACCTACCCGACCATCAAACTGAAAATTCAACGCAAAATTTTTGTAGCTCACGGTATTGATTACTGACCAAACCCAATCTGGATTTGAATTGCCTAAGTATTGCGCAACTCGGTTGTCTTTATAAATATCTCCATTGGCTTTATGAATTATATTTCCATTGGCATCTCTATAAAACTTGTAACCATAAAGGCCATCTACCCGATCACCCACCTTATAAGTAATCCTACTATCAGCACCAGAAATAAAACTTCCATTTAAGGAGGTTACTGCGATGCCATCTGTTCCAACATAAAACTCTTTGAACTTTTCAACATAAGTTGACCAGTTAGCCAACACATTCCAAGTTAATCCACTAGTAGTCTTTACAGGCGTTCCTGAGATTGATATTTCCCAACCCTTCTTTTGGGTTATAATTCCATTGATTGTTCCTCCTGTAAATCCAGAAGCATCAGACCATTGAGAACGCACTGTGCCTGGACCGCGCAACGCCTCAAAATAAGTAACATCGAACCCAATTCTGTTTTCCAAAAACTTCATGGCAGCCCCAAACTCTGTTGTCTCATTGGAGTTTGCTTTTGTATTTGGGTTGGCAAGTTGCTTAGTATAATCGGCAGCAGGTTGATTATTATATGGCCTAGTGATGTTATACGTATTAGAGGTAGTATAATTAGGTCCATCATACGCAGACTTATATGTATCTCCATAATCTATTGGGTTACCATAACCACTTGCCTGCCATGCAGGTCCAATAGTAGAAGAAGTATTCGTATTTTTTACATTGGCATATGAAGCGCGTAATTTAAAAAATGATATTACTTCAGGAAACTTAACATACTCACTTACAACCGTACTTAACCCAAGAGATGGATAGAATCCATCATTATTGCCGTTAGGCAGATTTGAAAATTTATCGTAGCGGCCAGTAGTTGATAACGTAACATAATTCCTAAAGGAAAAGTCAAAAGAATAATAGCCGCTACCCACTTGCATAGGAGCTGTATAATTGTACGCTTTAACTGGATTCTTTGAATTGCCAAAGTTGTACACATTCGGAACAATCAAATAATCAGTAGTTGTATAGCTAGAATTAAACAAGTAAGTTCTGAGATTAGCTCCTACCAAACCCGAAATACTGAAATCAGGGGTAATATTTTTATTAAGGCTTAACAAAATGTCAGTGTTATTTTCGAACAAGGTTCGCTTATCCTCCCTGTAGTCACCTGATTTCTGATCGCGACCGTAAACTGATGCGGAGAATGGAAGTTTCTCAGTCCTAGTAACATCCCAACTTGAAATTTGAGTGCGCACTGCAGCGCTAAGCCAATCGGTAATTTTATACTTCAAAGAAATATAACCATAGATATCCGTTTTGTGGTGACCTCTTTTCCACTCGTATGCTTGAAAATAAGGATTGTTATAGCGGATGTACTCAAAGTTTCTCTGTTGAATTCCTACTTTGCCAGGTTGCCAGTAATTTTTTAAGTCATCAACATCATAATCAGCACCAGACCAAACGTTAAGATTGTAGATAACACTGTTAGGTCCATAGTTTACATCGGGAATATTATCTGTGTATTGGCGATTATAATTAAGGTTTGCCTCTAATCTCAACTTAGGAGTAAAATTGTACCCGTAAGAAATATTAAAGTTAGAAATGTCCAATTGGGTATTTGGAATAATGCCACCTTGATGAGATTGAGACACAGAAGCTCTAACATCATATTTTTCACCGGCAGCAGATATTGCAATGTTATTGGTTGAAAGAATGCCTGGACGAAGAAATCGTTGAAGGTTATCTTTTCCTCTTGCTATATATGGAGTAGCTGTTCTTAGTCCTGTTGCTGGATCAATAGGGCTATCATATTGAGAAATTAATTGCCCTGCAAACCGTGAACCCCAAACATCATAGTCATTTTGATTAAATCCACCTGCTTGGCCTAATGCATCATCACCAAATCGATAGGTGTTATATTCACCACCACCATATTCGTTTTGTACTTTGGGAAGGGTTAGGAAACCGCTTTCCACCATTGTGCTAGAGTTAAAATCGATGGCAAAGCCACGTTGATCTTTTGTGCCTTTTTTTGTAGTGATCATGATCGCGCCATTTTGGCCGCGCGAACCATACAAGGCTGCGGCAGCAGGCCCTTTCAATACGGTGTAAGTATCAATGTCATCAGGGCTTATATTCCAAGAGTCTGTTACCACTGGAACACCATCAACAATAATCAATAAATTGGTTTCACCTCTAAGCACCAATTGTGGCCTTCCCAACATTTCTGAAGATGGCCCAACTGTTAAACCTGCTACTTTACCTACTAACGAGTTGAGCGGATTTGGCTCACGTGCTTTTACTAAATCAGCACCAGAGACTTTTTGTTGCGAATAGCCAAGCTTAACGGCATCCTTTTCAACACCTAAAGCCGTTACCACAACTTCGGATAGCTGCTTGGCATCCGAAGCAAGTACCACACTCACTGATGACCGGTTGCCAATGGCCGCTTCTTGAGTCACAAATCCAACAAAAGAAAATATAAGCACATCGTTACCAGAAGAGGCATTTAAAGAATAATCTCCATTCACATCGGTGATTGTTCCATTGCTTGTGCCCTTTACCAAAATATTCACGCCCGGCAATGGGCTCTGATCTTCTCCGGAAGTAATTTTACCGGTTACCAAATACTGCGCCACCGCTGATGCTGAGGCGCATACCAACGCAAACATAAGCAGTGAGAATTTTCTCACATTACGTTTATTGTTCATTTTAAGTAAAAATTGAAACATGTTATAAGGATTTTTTAAGGTTAAATTATTTTGCCCGCTCAAAAGTGCGACATCAACTTGTCCTGAAGTTTAGTGAGAGGTTAACGATGGGTTACTAAAAAGTAAATTATTTCTCCTTTGTTAATCCTTACTTAAAATGATGCAAACAAAAAAAACTAAGTATCGAGATTACAGGGTATTATAGATTAACCCAAT
>JAYVPS010000176.1:0-5549 GCA_043757225.1 Cytophagales bacterium
GCTGGGGCTTACTTATTAATCGAGCATTTTTTGATCGGTGCGTGATCAGAGGATAATCTTAAACTCAATTCTTCTATTCGTCCGTTTATTATCGTCAGAATCATTTTGTTTTAACGGCCTCTTAGAGCCATAACCCTTTTGAATGATGCGGAGAGGTTCGATCCCTTCCTTTATAAGAAATTCTGATACCGACTGAGCTCGCTTTTGTGAAAGCTGAAGGTTATAACTTTCTGCACCCGAATTATCTGTATGGCCGGAAATTTCAACTTTTAAGGCGGGGTTTGATTTTAAGAACTGAATGGCTTCATTGAGTTCTGTACCCGACTTATCATTTAACACAAATTGATTGAGGTCGAAGAAAATATTATTAAGGACAACCGATGCGTTGGTACCAATGGGTTGAAGCTCCAGATCTACCACCAAAGGCTCCGTTTGCTCGTCCGCTTCATAATTAAAATTTAAACTGGAGAACAGATATCCGGGCTTGGTAGCATAGACGGCATATTCCGATTTCCCGGGAATCACCGAAAGGTAAGAGCCCGTGATTGAATCTGATTGGAAAGTAGCAATTCGGGTCTTTGTCTTTAAATCATTCAATTCAACATCAGCTTTGAGAGGAAGCTTTGTTTTAGAATCACGGATTACGCCCTTCACAATGTTTCCCTTGCGTTGTACTTGCAACTCGGTAGGTATAGGCGTAGTGTATATTTTACTCTTGTTTCTACCTTCCTCTTTCGAATAGTAAGCCACTTTGCCATTACTGGTAACCACAAACGAAAATTGATCTTCAAAATCATTTAATGGTTGCCCCATATTCATTGGCACCGACCATTGTTCACTTTTTTTCTCGGTCACATAAATATCATAACTTCCAAATCCTGGAAGTCCATTGGAAGCATAATAAAGATTTTGGTTGTTGACGTGTATGTAGGGCGCAATCTCATCGAAGGGCGTATTGACAGATTTGCCCAAGTTGTTCGCCTTTCCCCAAGTGCCATCCCTACTTTTTCTTGAATACCAAATGTCATAGCCACCTACTCCACCTTTTCTGTCAGAAACAAAATAAAGTTCATTGCCATCGGCAGAAAGCGAGGGCTGCGCTTCCCAACCGGCACTATTAACACCGGCACCCAAACTTATGGGCTTGCTCCAATTAGTACCTTGCTTATTGCTTTGAAATAAATCACATCCTCGTGGGCCGCAAATGGTAAAAATTAACTGGCGTCCATCGGCCGAAATAGTAGAAGCGCCTTCTCTAAAAGCAGAATTAATTTGATCTGATAGAGAGGTGGGGGTTGTCCAATTGCCTTGTTCATCTCTCTTTGAAATAACAATGTCTTCATTATCATCGTGAGCCTTACCAAAGCGAATAGTAAAAATCAATTCACGGTCGTCAGCCGTAATGGTCGGGAAGTATTGCATAGAAAAAGCATTGATGGTATCGCCTAATGGCTTGATATGGTAAAGTAGTTTATCATTTTTATGGGTAATGGAATATTCATCTTGCAATTTCCAAACAGCCGCTTGTTCCTGCTTTCTCCGGTCAAATTTTTCCAATGAAAGGAATTGATTCAAAAATATAAGAGACTGATCGTAGCCTCCCATTCTCAAGAGATTATCCCCCAAAAAGAAAGTATAATTTTTCTGTTTTGTTATATCCTTTGCAAGAGGTAACCCTTTTTCCAGGGTTTCATTGGTCAACGATAAATTTCCGGTATTTCGATAAGTGAGCGCCAACCGATAGTAAGCTTCTTCAAATTTAGAATCCTTATCAATTGCTTGCTGCAGTAGTTTAATAGCTTCATCAAACTGGCCCCGGACACGGAAGTTGTCAGCAGTTGTATATAATTCAATTGCTTTTTTCGATTTAGTGCTTAATGGTTGCGCGAAAGCCGAAAATGAAACCAGCAAAAAATAAATAATTCTTAGATAATCTATCCCCTTCATAGTAGTCCTAATTTTATTCTTCATGCGGTACAGTAAATATAAGGGCATCTCTAAAAACCTTCGAAGTCGTCTTTGCGAGGTCGTCTCGACCGAAGCAATCCCCGTTTAGACTTCAAACGGGGGATTGCTTCGCTCCGCTCGCAATGACGATTAGGTTTTTAGAGATGCCCATGATTAGAATTGAATTTGCGAAATCGCTATTTCTGGCCCTTCGTTTCCAACCATAGCGTTAATCAATCTTACTTTTTCAAAATTCTTGATATCGGCTACTTGTATATCCTGTTCCTTAATAACCTTCGAATCAAGTAAAAATTGTCTCATCGTTCCTTTCAACAGACAATGACTGGGTGTAATCCATTTATCATTAGTCTTAAAAAGTAAATTAGCATTAGAAGAATCACTAACCATGCTATTTTTTATTATGATAATATCATCACCGCTACCTCTGTTTTCAAATAGTTCATTTATTCTTTTACGATCTTCATACTTATAATTGTATTCAATTCGATCATCGTTTACAATTTTTAAGGAGCTGATCTTCCTCGGTTGATACGGTGTAAACTCAATGTTGTTGATCTTATTATCATAAGTGATTCTACACTTATACAATCCTTCAGTAGGTCTATCTGAATCCGTCACCAATGCTTCCAGCGAAGGGAAGGTTTCATTAGGATAGAAAGCATGAAGAGTTTCCTTTCTTCGCTTTTCGTGGTAAGGTAAATTGAAAAACTTACCATTCAGCAATTTTATTGTTTCAATAAACCGGGACATATACCTTATCGATTGCTTCTTGATACTCTACCATTGGATCGCTTTGAGCTGTAATACCTCCTCCACTGCGGTAAACAAACCCTTGCTTGGTGCTTTCAATAAACCGAATCATTACGCCACTATCCAAATTTTCGCCATCAAAGTAGCCAAAAACACCCGTGAAGTATCCCCGCTTTTCTTCTTCTGCCTCCCGAATAATCTCCACCGTCTTTTCCTTTGGTGCGCCACTAATCGATCCTGCGGGCAAAAGAACCACAATGATATCTCCAAGCTTAGCCAAATAATTATCATCCAATTTACCACTGATCTCGGAACTTACCTGCAATAACGTCTTATGGCTGGTTCTGATTTCATCCGTGTAACGAAACCTGCTTACTTCAACCCCTGATGAAACTAAACTCAAATCATTGCGCAATAGGTCAACGATTGTAATATGCTCTGCCATCTCCTTCTCATCAGAAAGAATTTTTTTTTCCGCATTGGGAATGGAGGCATCAATGGTTCCCTTCATTGGAAAGGAAATTATTTTTTGATCTTTTATCTGAATAAAAATCTCTGGAGAAAAAACTAAAAATTGGTCGCGAAACCAAAGTTTATAAGGCGCTTTGCTATGATAAAATAATTCCCGCAACGAATAATTAGATGAAACTGGTGTAGCGATTGTTAGATTCGTGAGAAAAGAATCTCCATAGTTTAGCCTTTTAACCACCTGATCGAACTTCTTTTTATACATTGTAAAATCAATCGGAGATTTTTTAAATTCCAATGGAAAGCAAGCTTTTTCATTTTGATGTTCATTCTCAACCGAGTTGGTAAAACCATTGACATCAAAAAGAATTTCATTTGGATCCACCTCACCAAGTTTAATGGCAACAGGCTTCTTCATCTCAAAATCTATTAAAAACAAAAAAGGAGTTTTTTGTTGTCCCCATGTATTAATTGTTTCGATAAAGGAATTAATATCCATTTTAAGATTTCAAATTTCCAATGGCTCGTATCCGGCAACCAGGCTTATGGAATATTCATGTATTTATGCACCTGCAACGAAATCTTCCAATTTGGATTTGCCTTTACATAATCAATGATCAACGGCAACATCTCTTTTTCCTTCGACCATTCAGGCTGAAGAAATAGCTTGCAGGTGGCGCTTACTTTGGCAGCAAATTCTTCTGCCCATTGAAAATCACTTTTATTGAAAACGATCACCTTGAGTTCATCCGCTATTGCAGGCACAGAAGTATGGGGTGCCATAAATTTTTTAGGTGAAAGACAAATCCAATCCCATGCTCCGGTAACCGGATAAGCACCCGAAGTCTCAATATGGGTTTTTAATCCTGCTCTATGCAAATGATCCGTCAAGTATTCCAGGTTATGCATGGCCGGCTCGCCACCGGTAACTACCACAATCCTGCTTCCACTTCCTTCTGCCTTATTTGTAATTTTCTCCACGCTTACTTTTGGATGTGCATGTACATTCCATGAGTCTTTTACATCGCACCAAACACAACCCACATCACAACCCCCTAACCTAATAAAGTACGCTGCCGAACCTTGATGGAATCCTTCACCTTGGATGGTATAAAAATCTTCCATAAGAGGCAATTTCTCATCAATGATTTTCGATTTAAGATTTAAGATTTCAGGTTTCAATTTTAAGGTTGTTCTGGGTTCACGTTTAGCGTTGGTAAACCAACAAAACTAAAATCATAAATCAACTTACGGATGAAGGTTCTCCGTTGCCTTCATTGTATTCATCAACAACGATGCAATCGTCATTGGCCCAACACCGCCAGGCACCGGAGTAATGAAGGAGGTTTTTGGTGCAACCTCTTTAAATTCCACATCTCCTTTCAACGAGTATCCATTCTTAAATTGAGGACCCTCCACACGCGTTGTCCCCACATCAATTACAACCGCGCCTTCCTTTACCATAGGGGCGGTAATTAATCCTGGTTTACCAACGGCCACTATCAAAATATCAGCTAAGCGAGCAATGGATGGCAAATCTTTGGTGTACTTGTGGCAAAGGGTCACAGTCGCTTTGCCTTGCTCCACCAACATCATGCTTAAAGGTGCTCCCACTAATCGGCTGGCACCAACAACTACACAATTTTTTCCTTCTGTTCCAATATTGTATCTCCGCAATAACTCCATTACCGCAAATGGCGTGGCGGGCATCAACAACGGATTTTTGGAAATGATACTTCCAAAATTATGATTGGTAAACCCATCCACATCTTTATCACTTCTAATTTTCTCAGTAATCCGTTCAACTGAAATATGAGGTGGTAAGGGAAGCTGCACAATAAATCCATCTACGTCATCATCATTGTTTACGTGATCGATGTGCTTCATCAACTTTTCCTCGCTGATAGTATCGGCAAAGCGCATCATGGTATAATGAAACCCAACCTCTTTACATGACCTCACCTTATGATCAACATAGGTTTGACTAGCGCCATCATCGCCCACCAGAATTATTGCTAGGTGTGGAACTTTTTTTCCTTGCTTCTTCCGCTCGGCTACTTTAGTCACAAGTTCTGCTTTTATTTCAGCCGATATTTTGCGGCCATCAATTAGGGTATACGGTTGTGTTTCTGTCATCTTAATCAATCTTTAACACTGCCATAAACGCCTCTTGAGGAATCTCCACATTGCCCACCTGGCGCATACGTTTTTTACCTTTCTTTTGTTTATCTAACAATTTTCTCTTTCGTGAAATATCTCCACCATAACATTTTGCCAACACATTTTTGCGAATCGCGCTTACTGTTTCACGCGAAATAATTTTTTGGCCGATAGCTGCCTGAATAGCTATTTCAAACATCTGA
>JAYVPS010000177.1:0-5544 GCA_043757225.1 Cytophagales bacterium
CGTTTACAGGCGTGCGAATAATATTAATGCCTGGCCCGAGAATAACATCTTTGCCACGGAAATTAGCTTCACTACCCAACACCTTTCCGTATTCATATCCCAACGTTGGATTCCAGGTTGATGCAAGTGCGACACCTACAGGCAAGTACGTGATTGAATCCATTACACCTTGATCGGGAACATAATCTGTACCGTGTTCTTTACGAACACCGTGAGGTCCATCCGACATTACCCAATGCGGAATGCCTAATCGAGCAACGCCTCCAGAGGTAAAAGAAGATTCAGAATGGATAAGTGTTACTTTTTCTTCGATCGTCATCAACGAGATCAGACTATCAATCTTCTCTTCTGATGTTTTAGATTTCTTAGTTTCACAAGAAAATAAAAAAGATGCTACGATAGCAATAAGTGCAATATGCTTCATTGGAACTAACTGGTTAAGATGAATACTACTATACAAATCCGTTTTAAAATAACACACAAATATATAATATTTCAGTTCTCCCATATAAGATTGTTTTGGCTTACAAAGCTTCATCGGCAGCATTTTGATAGCTAAAGTCCTATTTTTAAACACATTTAACTTGTAAAGCTTCACCCCAAGTTGGTTAAAACTTAATAAATTAGCCATCCAAAGCCCTCAAACAAAGCCATTTAATAGCTTTTACCGTCAAAAAAAAGCAGAAAAACTGCTCATCCAGCCAAAAATTCATAGTTTAGCGTTCTAAAAATTTTGAAAACCATGGTATTCGATTTAGACATGATCAAGGCTACCTATGCCGCCATTCCCGGTCGCATTGCCAAAGCCAGAAAAACAGTTGGCAAGCCACTTACCCTTTCTGAAAAAATATTGTATTCACATCTTCATGCTGATCAGAAGCTGGAGAATTTTGGACGAGGCAAATCGTATGTAGATTTTGCCCCGGATCGTGTGGCAATGCAAGATGCTACTGCACAAATGGCATTGCTTCAATTCATGTCGGCAGGAAAACCAAAGGTTGCGGTACCTTCTACCGTGCATTGCGATCACCTGATCACTGCTAAAGTTGGGGCTGCTGATGATTTAAGTTTTGCGAACAAAGAGAGTAAAGAAGTATTCGATTTCCTTTCTTCCGTTTCTGCGAAATATGGACTGGGATTTTGGAAACCTGGTGCAGGCATTATCCACCAAGTAGTGTTGGAAAATTACGCATTCCCCGGGGGGATGATGATCGGTACTGATTCACACACCGTTAATGCCGGAGGCTTAGGCATGGTAGCTATTGGTGTAGGCGGTGCGGATGCGGTAGATGTGATGGCGGGCATGGCATGGGAATTAAAGTTTCCCAAGCTAATTGGTATAAAGCTGACCGGAAAGCTGAACGGCTGGACATCCGCTAAAGACGTGATCTTAAAAGTAGCGGGCATTCTTACTGTAAAAGGAGGAACAGGTGCCATTGTAGAATATTTTGGTGAGGGTGCTACCTCCATGAGTTGCACAGGCAAAGGAACAATCTGTAACATGGGTGCAGAAATTGGAGCTACCACTTCAACCTTTGGTTACGATGCCTCAATGAGTCGCTATTTGATTGCAACCGGTCGAGCTGAGGTAGCCAAGATGGCTGATAAAATAAAAGAACACTTAACAGGGGATCCCGAAGTATATGCCAACCCAGAAAAGTATTTTGACCAAGTAATTGAGATTAATCTTTCTGAATTAGAACCATATTTGAATGGTCCCTTCACTCCGGATTTAGCAACGCCTATTTCAAAATTAAAAGAAGCAGCCGCTCAAAACGGATGGCCTACAAAAATTGAAGTGGGCTTGATTGGTTCTTGCACCAACTCTTCATACGAAGACATTGCACGGGCAGCCAGTTTAGCCAAACAGGTAGCTGATAAAGGCTTGAAAACAAAAGCTGTCTTCACCATCACCCCAGGCTCGGAACAGGTTCGCTACACCATCGAAAGAGATGGCTTCATCGACACATTTGAGAAAATTGGTGCTAAAGTTTTCGCCAATGCGTGTGGTCCTTGTATAGGCATGTGGGCGCGTGTCGGAGCCGACCGAAAAGAAAAGAACACAATTGTACACTCCTTCAACAGAAATTTTCAATCCCGCAATGATGGTAACCCAAACACGTACGCATTTGTGGGTTCACCCGAACTGGTAACCGCTTTGGCCATTGCCGGAGATCTGAATTTTAATCCTCTCACCGACTACCTTACCAACGAACAAGGACAGCAAGTAAAACTTGACCCTCCTACTGGTGATGAGTTACCCAAAAAAGGTTTTGATGTAAAAGACCCTGGCTTTTTGGCTCCTGTAAAAGATGGAAGCAAGGTGATGGTCAGTGTAAGTCCTTCTTCTGATCGGTTGCAATTACTAGAGCCTTTCAAAGCATGGGAAGGCAAAGATTTAACTCGCCTACGGTTATTGATAAAGGCCAAAGGAAAATGTACCACTGATCATATTTCGATGGCAGGTAAGTGGCTAAAATACCGCGGTCACTTAGACAACATCTCCAATAATTTGTTGATAGGGGCAACAAATTTTTACAATGAAAAAATCAACAGTGTCAAGAATGGCCTCACCGGTCATTTTGATGAAGTGCCAAAAGTGCAACGCGCTTATAAAGCACACAATATTGGCTCGATTGTAGTAGGTGATGAAAACTATGGTGAAGGTTCCTCGCGTGAGCATGCAGCGATGGAACCACGTTTCCTTGGCGTTCGAGCCATCTTGGTGAAATCATTTGCACGCATTCATGAAACCAACTTGAAAAAGCAAGGCATGTTGGCTCTCACATTTGCCAACAAAGAAGATTATAACAAAATTCAAGAAGACGATATTATTGACATTACCGGGTTAACTTCTTTTGCTCCAGAAAAGCCATTGACTCTAATACTGAACCACAGCAACGGAACCAAAGAATCAATCTCTGTCAACCATACGTACAACGCCAGTCAGATCGGATGGTTCAAGGCAGGTTCGGCATTGAATAAGATGGGCAAGGCTTCTGTAAAGAGAGCGGTTCCCTCTAAAAAAACTGCTCCTAAAAAAGTAGTGAAGAAGGCAGTGGCCAAGAAGGTGGTGAAAAAAGTAGCTAAGAAGGCAACTAAAAAGTCTGCTAAGAAAATAGTGAAGTCTGCTAAAAAAGTCGTGAAGAAAATAGCGAAGAAATCTTCCAGCAAAAAAGTTGCTAAAAAGGCAACAAAGAGAAGAAGATAATCAACTCTTATTGGGTCAGTACACCAACGTGCTACGAATGGGAGATGGCTTCTCCCGCTTTAAGGCGAGATCGCATGACGAGTGGAGCGAGGCTCGGTTCACCTACCCCTCATTGCGAGGCTGCTTGCGTTGGCACGTGTGTAGGAGACAGCCTTGGCAATCTCCTCTTTGTAAGTGCGCAGGTGCTACGAATGGGAGATTGCTTCATCCTCCCGCGCGTACCCTATGCTTCATTCGCAATGACGGTTTAAGAAAACCCGTCACTGCGAGGCTGTTAGTGAAAGAGTCAACCCAAGAACCATGCACTCCATCAATCAAAAAGTGGAATTTCAAAACCAAAATCGAGAATATTACCGACTGCCGGATAACCATAGGTTAGCATATAGCCCGTTAGAGAAAAGGCATTAAAAAAGTTGTGGTACTTAACAAACAACCTTCCTCCTTTGATTTTGGCATTCAAAAAAATATCACTTACCCAATATCCATCAACATTTTTATTATTTTGGTTATAATAGGTTTGAATATCAGGAGCATAGCCAGGAGCCTGATAACTTGATCGGTAGAAAACATCCATTCCCAATTGTATCTGAAAGTTTCTTTGGAAGAAAATATTTTCATAGGTAAGCTGGCTGTTAATGAATACTTCAGGCACGCGGATCGCATTATCATCATTGCGCCACAGTTGGGTATAGATTACTTGAGGGCGGAAAAAGAAATTCCTAAAAAATCGAACGCTCATGGTCAGTTCTGGCGAAAAAATCTGTTGCGTTCCCGTAGATTGCCTTCGCATCACAAGAGTATCTGCTTGATTTTTAGTTGTCCCTTCGAAGAAGATATAATTACTTAAACCGGTATAAGTTACTCCTGGAGAAACAAACAACCTCCCAGTAGTAAGCTTTAGATTGCCCTTAATTTGGTTAGAAAAAATATTGGATAAATTGTTACCCGACCATTCGTTATAAGTTCCCCGGTAGGCCTGTTGCATATACCCCGGTTTTGTGAGAGCACTTACAAAACTGGCATCCAGCCATGGGGATGTGAACTTGCCATCAATTTTATAATTGCCATCCAGTAAATATTCAGCTTGGCCACGCAATTCACTAAGAGAATCAAAACCAAGTGCCATACGCCCCCCCACATAGTGTTCCATTGCCGATAACCATGGCCCAGGATCATCGCTCAAATAACGATTGCTATTTTGAACGGATCGGACTTTATAATAGAAATCATAAAATAAGAATGCTGTGTTCCCCTTTACTCCCACCTCGTTTTGAAATGACTTAAACTGAGAAACATCTGAAACCCGAGCCGAATCGATCAGTGGCTTCCTAAAAAAAGTTTTAGATTTATCCAGTTTGGCCATCCTGAATGTATTGACTTGAAGCAAGTAATCTGAAGTTAGGTAAACCTGAATTGGTTTTGCTAATTGAAACTGCTGATGCAGATGGAATGTCTGGCGCAATTCTTCCGTTTCTGTGCTTTCATCAGGAGAGCTAACAACAGATAGGTACGTTTTAGCATTTGGATTATAAAAAGCACTATACGTGGTGTCCTTGCTACTCAATAATATTCCACCATTTTCCTTTACTCTGTGACGAATGCGCCTATAGTTAAACGCCAAAAAATAGTTATCATTTTTGGAACGATAAGTAGTGTAACCATCGTAATAATGACTGGTTGTTTGATATTGTTTAGGTGAATATTGAAGCTGCCTCTCTACAATGTAGGGTCGATAGTTGAACCCAAAATTCCAACGAGGGTTAATGTTCCGGCTAAACTCGATGTGGGTCATCGCTCGACCTTGGCCACCCCAGACCACATAAATTCTTGTATAAGGAGATTTCGTGTTGTAATAACGAGGCTCTCGAGTTTCAAAATAAGGAGCATAAGCCCGAAAACCTGCAGTTGCACCGATAGTGGTAGAGACCACAGAGAATATCGGATTCAGAGCAGTACCCATATTCCCCAAATCCTGATACAGATTATTATTTTTCTGGACAAAATTCCATCGGTGATAATTATGAATCGATGTGTCTAAAGGCTGATAATTTATTTTATTATGAAATAATTCACTCTCCGTTGTCCACATTGAAGTTTTGGGGCCGTACACATTTTTAACAGAATCATTGATGATTTTTGAGTTAATTCTCTTCTTAGGCTCATCAGATGGAGAATTAGGAGCGGACTTCACCACCCTCTTCTTAAGAATTGTGCTGTCCTTCTTACTGTTTATAGAAACTGTATCCTTCTGGGCATACACAGCAGACGATACAATCAGCAGAACTGCAAAAAAAAATACTAATCTCTTCAAAATCACACGCAAAAATAGCAAT
>JAYVPS010000178.1:0-5473 GCA_043757225.1 Cytophagales bacterium
GCCTGGCCAAGTTGACAGCAACATTAGAGGTCCATTCGCTGCCAAAGAGTTTTTGAATTTGCCTCCCGGCCCACAATCGTTTGGCAAAATGTGAATTCCAAAGTGTCGAATAGCTCGTCTCTAACTCATTTCGTAATATCTCCTCCTTATCAAATCGGATAACCAACTCACTTAGGATTTTTGCAGAATGAATTGCTAATGCCATACCATTGCCACACAAAGGGGTGATCATTCCAGCTGCATCACCAGTCATTAAAATATGATTTTCAATTGGGCTTTTGGTTTCAAAAGAAATTTCATTAATGACTTCCGGCCTCTCGAAAAGAAAATCAGCATTTTTAAAAATGGATTTTAAAAATGGATTTTTATAAAGCACTTCTTGTTCCATTACCTCTATGTCTTTGTGTTGCTTCAAGTTGCTGCGGTGAGTAAGATAGCATAAGTTGCTTTTGCCCTCTTCTATGTTGCTGATTCCACAATAGCCATCTTTGAAATTATGGAGGGCAATTAAATCGATGGGATGCTCTGTACGGATGTGATATTTTACGCCTAGGTAAGGGGAATGCTTTTGAATGAAATCGCGCTTCAACAATTTATCCAATTTAGAGCGCTTACCAAAAGCGCCAATCACTAAATCTGAAGTGAATTTTTTCTCACGTGTTTTAATTTCAAATTTCTCGTCTGCGAAAGCTGTGGATTCAACTTCTGTATTAAGCCAGAAGTTAACCCCTCGTTGCTTTGCTTTCTGATAAAGGAAAAGATCAAACGAATAGCGGCTAATGCCAAAACCTCCTAAATCTAATGGCAGTTCAGCAACTCTGCCATTCACTGAAGTCAGCTGAAGGCGGGTAATAGAAGGTGGGTGAAATTCCTGTGGGTACACTCCCATTGATTTTAAAAAAGGAACTGTCTCATTAGAAATATATTCGCCACACACGCGGTGAAAAGGGTATTCTTTTTTCTCGAATACCGTTACCGAGATGCCCGCTTGCGCCAGGCAATTGGCCGTGACCAAACCCGCCAATCCTCCACCAATAATCACAACCTGTTTCAACTTTGTTGAATGTTTAAAGATAAATCATACTGGAAAAGAAGTCTCAAATTAAATCCGAATTACGAATTAGGCAATAAGAACTTGATATAATTTGTTGATAACTAATACTTTGCTTTGACTAACGCGGTAGCATTAAGAATTTAAACGGCATTTATTTTTAAGTCAAGTAGTTAGATTGATTTTAGCTTCCTCTGTATAAATTCAGGTTAGAAGAATACCAAAAGTATTATCGTTTATTGAGAGTTAATAAAAATTAGATCAGTAAGCACCAAACTAAACCGACTTAGAAACCGTTAAAGTTCTTAGTTGGCTATGAGAACATTTTTAGTAGATAAAAGAGAAGATTTGCAATTGCTCGTTGTGGGTAATAATCCTACTGAGCTAAGTAAAGTTTTGGATCGAATTGGCGAAGTCCGGAGTCAAAAGATTGTTGCAAAGATTGCATTCGATTTAAAAAGCAGTCTGCAATGTCTCACAAAGTTCAATCCTTCTTTTATTCTTATCGATGATAACATTGGCCGTGTAGAGCTTCGGCAAACCATGAATCGGTTTTTGCGCTTTAGGAAAACGAAGCACGCACCGATTACCATTCTCAAAAATTCTAACTATCAGGAAACGGTAAGTGAAGGTGCTCTTAATTATATTTTAAAGTCAAATCTGACTGGAGAGCTCCTGTACAAAACACTTGTTAACTCGCTCACTAACCTAAAAACACAACGATTTATTCAGTTGGCTTATAAAAAGAGAAAGGGTCAATTATTGCGAATGATTAAAGGCTAAAATCAGACTTGACTTTCAAGGCGAAATTCCTTTCTTATTCTTACTCCATTCCGAAGAATTGTTACTCTCATTTTTTTTCCTGGTTTTGAATTAAAAAGACCTGCAACTCCACTCAAATCATAGTCTTCCAAATCAACCCCATTAATAGAGACAATTAGATCCCCTACTAATAGGCCAGCTTTTTCTGCTGCTGTCTCTTTCCGAACATCAGAAATTTCAAAATCTCTTAACCGGGGTCCTTTTGCGCGTAAGGCTATTCCGCTCAGGTTGTAGTAAAAGCCTTTTTCGAAAGAAGCGTTTTTACGGATGTACATCTTTTCGCCTTGGAAATTGAAAATAACAGTAAAACGGCTTAATAAATCACCGCCAATAGTACCATTACGAAAAGAATACTTTCCGCGACTCCGCGTATCTGTATTGGCATAATCATCAGGATAGCTAGTGATTACATTGTACAATGGATATTTCCCTAGCCGAAAAGACTTTGCCCGCGCAATTTTTCCCAGAATAACTCCACCAATACCCCTCCCTAGAATCGCATCAATATGTCTTTCAGGAACTTTGATGCGTTGATCTGATGTAGTCTCTAAAAAAATCCCATGGCTAGCCCCCGTGTCAACTAAAAATTTTCCATTGATAAAAGTGCCATCATTCAACTGTAATTCGGCAATCACAAAAGGTTTTGTGTCTTCGATGGTAATTGGCAATGATTCAAAGCTTTTTTTCGGTTTAAACTTATCTGGCAGTTCAAGGATCATCTTCTTTGCCTGATAATTGATTGTAATAACAAAACGGCTGAACAATTCGTATCCTAAAATGCCATGCACTTCAGTGCCCATTGAATTTTTTAACTCCAAAAAATCTTGATCTAACACCAACAAAGACTGCCCTTGACCATGAACTCCCGGCATATCGAGGGTAATGTCTTTTGCCAGGTAAGCATCCACTATTTTTTCACCACCCGGTCCAGAAATCGTGTATTTTCTTTGATACGATAAGTTCAAAATATCGCTATAAATCTTTTCTGTAAGGATAGCCGTTCGAACCCCCGTATCAATAATAAATTTAAGTGGCAACTGATTATTTAGAATAATAGGAACAACCACTAGGTTATTATGAATTTCTATGGGAATTTCAACCCTCGAGACTTTTGGAGGAAATGAGAAACCTAAAATTGGTTGCTGTCCAAAAGTATCGTTGAAAGAAAAAATCAGTACTGCACAAAAACAAATCTTCTTAACCATTGAATTTTACTATCCCGTAAGCTAGTAAATTTTAACCTCGTTTAAAATCTTTGCTTAGCGTCATTAGCGAGCAGCATTAAGAATATGAGGAGACTAGTCCTAGTTGGGTGAGCAAATCACCAGGATCAGAGGCGATTTTTAAGGATTGCAAATTTTCCGTATTCAAAAAACCATGAGTTGCCATCACTTGCATTTGCAAAATCAGGTGATCGAAATAAGAGTTGATATTAAGCAGCCCAATGGTGGATTGAATAAGGCCCAATTGTTTCCAAGTAAGTATTTCAGCTAGCTCATCCAAAGTACCCCAGCCACCAGGCATTGCAATAAACGCATCAGACAAATCTGCCATTCGTTTTTTACGCTCGTGCATAGTTTCTACTACCTCCAAGCGGGTAACTCCTTGATGAGCCACCTCTCTACGCAGTAAAAAGTCAGGAATTACCCCAACAACTTCCCCTCCATGTGCCATTACCGAGTCAGCAAGGATGCCCATTAGACCAACATTGCCCCCACCATAAACCAACGTTGATTTAGTCGTTGCAATAAGTCTGCCGAGTTCATTAGCAGTATCAGAATAGATAGCGTTAATCCCAAATGAAGATCCGCAAAAGACGCAGATATTCATAAGGACTAGTGTTTTAGATCATGCTCGTTGTCGCTTACTTTACTGTTAGGAAACAGCCAAATGGAAACAATGGCGAGAATAAAAAGGAAGATTACGAATGCAAAAATAGCCATGTTGAGAAATGTTTATAGGCCAAAAGTAATTGGATAACGTTAATTATTTGCAAATTGAACATTAAATATTAAATCGGAATAAGTTTGGGTCAATCTTATAAGGTACAGAAATGAAAAGGTTAATCGTCATCTTCGGTGTAGTTGTTGTGTTGGCCATAGGGCTTCTCGTTTTTTTTCGGGTTTACTATACCAAATCGTTTAGTCCCGAAGCTGATGTGGCCTTTGTTGATGCTGATTTAAAAGTCCATGTGTTTTACAATAGGCCATTTAAAAAAGGCAGGATAATTTTTGCAAAAAATGGCTTGGTGCCTTTTGGAAAGGTATGGAGAACCGGAGCCAACGAAGCTAGTAATTTTGAAACAAGCAAGGATTTGACTTTTGGAAGTCAATCTTTGCCAAAGGGCAAATACAGTTTGTGGACGATACCTGGTGAACAGAATTGGAAGGTGATCTTTAATTCTGATATCCCTTCGTGGGGTGTTGGCTTTGATGGGAATGTGCTACGTGACCCCGCCAAAGATGTGCTTTCGATTGATGCCCCTGTGGTGATGCAAGAAAAGGAGTTTGAACAATTCACCATTTCTGTAGAGAAGGTGGGTGAGGAAATGGAGTTGATTTTTATTTGGGACAAAACATTAGTAGCTGTTCCTTTTATGGTTAAATGATTTTTAAATTTCTAGACTATTGACTTAACACAAAAATGATCCAGGTAATACCATCTATTGCAATAAGGAAAGGTAAGGTAGTGAAGATGCGAAAAGGCGATCCCTTCAGCGAAAAATCCTATGATGAAAATCCAGTTGATTTAGCCAAGCGCTTTGAAGATCACGGCATTGAGGTATTGCACTTAGTGGACTTAGATGGTGCCGAAGCGGGGTGCCCTCAAAATTACCATGTGTTGGAACAAATTGCTGGGTATACTACTCTTAAAATAGATTTTACTGGTGGCATCTGCACGGATGGAGATATTGGCAATGCCTATAATTATGGAGCCGATTACATTACTGCTTCTAGTATTGCCATTACTAATCCCAATTTATTTGCTTCCTGGATCATTTCTTTTGGCCGCGAAAATATTACTCTTGGCGCTGATGTTACTGATATTCAAACCAAGAAAATCGCTTTTCGTGGGTGGCAAAAGATGTCTGAGACAATTTTATTTGATCACCTCCAGTTTTTCTACGATAAAGGATTGAAATATGCCAAGTGCACAGATATATCTCGCGATGGGGTATTAGAAGGCCCAGCTTTTTCTTTCTATAAAGAAATTATTGACAAATTCCCTGACCTAAAAGTATTAGCGAGTGGAGGCGTACGTGGCATAGACGATATCAAAAGATTGAACGATATGGGTGTATTTGCGGTCATTTTCGGCAAAGCCTACTACGAGGGGATACTCAAACTCGAAGACCTTAAACAATTCTTAATCAAAAAAGAGAGCTAAATGCCTCACTAATTGCCATCCTATCAATAAAGGGCATCTTTAAAATTGATCACTTACCAAGTAGTATTTAATATTTACTTGACTTACATAATTGCTTAAGTTTCTGGGTTGACCCGACCGTTTCTAACACAATATTATCAGCAAGGCAGATCAAGGAAAAAGCTTTCAGATTCAAAACAATTTCACCAAAAACAGTAAATTTAATTAAAATGA
>JAYVPS010000179.1:0-5448 GCA_043757225.1 Cytophagales bacterium
GGTTGATGGGTTCGATGATCGACTGGCATTTTTGCCTCGATAAAATCTTCCCCAACTTGGGTAAACTCGATGCCTAGGTGAGAGACCATCGTATTGGAGGACATTTTGTTAAGGATTTCGAGTGTTACTCCGGTGTTAAAGGTTGGCATGAGATGTTTAAGATTCAAGTATTTCCTTATTTTTGCGCCCGCTTAGAGATTGTGAACTAAACGATTACAAATTAATTACAAATTGAATACTAAAAAAATATACATCATCCGCCATGGCCAAACAGACTTTAACCTACGGGGTATAGTACAGGGTAGCGGGGTAGATTCCTCTTTGAATGAGACGGGAAGAGCGCAGGCGCACGCTTTTTTTGAGGCCTATCAGCATATTCCATTCGACAAGATTTATACCTCTATGTTGAGGAGGACGAGAGAATCGGTAAAAGACTTTATTGAGCTTGGGATTTCGAATGAAGCCCTTGGAGGCTTAAATGAAATAAGTTGGGGAAGCAAGGAAGGGCAAGAGATAACTCCAGAAGAAGATGAGTACTACCATTGGATGTTACAACAGTGGCAGCTTGGTAACACGGCTGAGCGGATTGAAGGTGGTGAAAGCCCGGAGGATGTGGCAAAAAGACAATGTGTAGCCATTGATCGATTCATGTCAAATAAAAGTGAGAAGACGATCTTGATCTGTATGCATGGTAGGGCGATGCGAATTCTGCTTTGCCAACTGTTAAACTATCCACTAAAAAGCATGGATTTGTTTGAGCATAAAAACCTTTGCCTTTATCGACTCGACTTTACAGGAACTATGTTTGCTATTAAAGATCACAACGACACAACGCACCTTAATAGTTTGAAGGTAGTTGAGAGCCACTCGCTGACTAAAGTCCTGTGATTTGATTTATCAATTGAACTGGGTTACATAGTTTTGCCTATGAAAAATCTAGACCGTTGAAAACTAATTCGTGAAATTAGCCGTTGGCTGATTTAATCTGCTCTAAAGCAAATTTTGCTTTGCTGTCAATACTACTTTTATATTCGTGCCGCTTGTAACTGAGGGCAAGTTCAAAATACTTTTTAGCGGTCGCATAGTCCCTTTGTTCTTGCGCCATATAGCCCATTTGCAAGGCTGAGTTTGCGCCAAAGTACCAAGGATTATCTTTGGTGAGCGTAATGCATTGAAGGTATAAGGTTTTCGCTGACACCAAGTCATTCGTCTTGTGGGCGAGCCTTGCTTTTCGATAATAGAATTCTGTTTGTTCTTTGGGTGTTTTCAACTCAGAAGGTATGACTGCCAGTAAAGCAGTGCTTGCTTGTTCGTAATACCCGCCATCGGTAGCGAATCTGGCTTTTAGCAATTTATGATTCGGCATTTTAGGATCTTCCAATTGCTTGGCGGCATATTTATCTGGCTCGGCTGAGTCATTGCCAGTAACTTTTGCCTTATCAAAATTGATTTTAGCATTTACTCCATCGTTTAACAACCAATAGCATATCGAAATTTTGTAATAGGAATCTTTCTTGAAGCTCTGACTTTTATATCCTTTTTGAAACTTCTGATAATAGTCAATGGCCTTAAGATATTCTCCTTTATGAAGGAGGGCATCACCGTGCAAATAGTCTATATAATACATATGCAAGCCTTGTGTTTGCTTATCTAATATGTGAAATAATTCCAAGGCATTTTCAGCCTGCGAATCTTTCATCATCATATTGATAGCAATAAACAATATGATTCTATTGTCGGGCTGATCTTTAAGATACTCTTTCATTCCTTTGGCGGCTTCGGCAAATTGTTGATTAATGAAACCCTTGATCGTGAAAAACAAAAGAGTGGCTTCTATACTTAATGAAGACTTTGACGCACGCAGTTCGGAAAGTTGCTTTTGGCCAACACTCACTGAACCATGCATCCCTAATAGTCCCATAAACCAGCTATATTTCTCGGGGATTGAACCCAACATTACTTGAATGACACCATATGTTTTTTTTATAGGTACAAAATCAGGGTATTTTTTTATGCACTCTTGAGTGATGTTGTAAGCTCTGCGGATGGAAAATACGGCATTGAATTCCTGGCCATTGTTTAGCATGTTAAAACCCCTTTGCAGGTTGAGCTCGGCTTGTAAAAAAAGAACATCAGCACTGGTAGCCATCTTATCCAAGTATTGTAGCCTCTCCTTAAAGTTGTTTTCAAGCAAGTCGATCTTTTTGGGATCTTCGGTAATGAGTGCATCAGCCGTTTCGCTAAAGCTTAAAATGTAAATTTTATGAAGTTCTTGATTCTTGTCAGTTACTTTGTTAAGATAAATTAGAGCTTGGTCTGATTGGAGATTTAGAACCAGCTGATAGGCTTTCTGTAAGTCCGGAGAAAATTGCCAGAGTTTATCCGTAGCCAAGGAGGATGTACCGAATAGTAAAAAAAAACAGGCGGTTAAGCCTGCTTTTCTGATGAGTGATATTATTCTGATCTTATGCAACTTTTTTAGCTCTTTTAACGGGCGCTGCCTTTTTAGGTTTAGGTTCTTCTTCCATTGATCCTAAATCGACATCCGCTAAAATGCGGCCGGAGTGTTCATCGATCACGATTTTCTTCTTCTCACGTATTTCAGCGATTTTTTGAGGCGGGATGATGATATTACAACCTTCAGCTGCCCCACGTACTACACGAACTACTGCCAAACCATTGGTGAGGCTCTTGCGAAGACGGTCATAATGCTTCAACATTTTATCGTCAATCTTTTTCACAGCCTTTTCCCGATCAACCATTAATCTCTTTTCTTCCTCTTGACTTTCAGTTAAAATATCCTGAAGCTCGCCTTTCTTGTTATCTAAATCTTGGTTGCGGTCTTTGATCAAGGCTTCGATTGTAACAATCTCAGCTTTTTTGGCTTCGATTTTATCTTTAGCCTCTTTGATTTTCTTTTCGCAAATCTGGACTTCCAATTCTTGTAGTTCTACTTCTTTAGTGATTGCATCAAACTCGCGGTTGTTCTTTACGTTCTTTTGTTGCTCGTTGTATTTTTTTGTAAGCTTTTCAGCTTCTTTAATGCCTTCTTTATTTTTTTTGATCACCTCTTCCAATTCCTTCATGTCTCCTTCAAAACGACCCAAGCGGGTTTTGTAGCCCTCCATCTCGTCTTCAAGATCTTGCACCTCATCTGGAAGGTCGCCACGTAGTTTTTTAAGTTCGTCTAATTTTGTGTCAATTGATTGAAGTTTTACTAAGGCTTCTAGTTTCTGGGTAACTGTCTGATTTTCCATTAGTTATAAGTAGCTTATTGGATTAGTGTTAGTCTTTGAAAAAGTGGTTGCAAAAGTAGTAAATTTTTTACTTAAAACCTCTGCCAAAAGGTCTTTAGTGAATTGCTCACTTTCATAATGGCCAATATCGGCAACCATAATTTTCCCATCAGCATCAAAAAATTCGTGGTATTTAAAGTCCGCTGTTATGAAAATATCCGCCCCAGCAGAAATAGCATTGGAAAGAAGGAAGCTGCCGGCACCTCCGCACACAACTACTTTGTTTATCTTCTTAGGTAGGATGGCGGTGTGTCTAATACAAGAAGTAATCATGGTGTTTTTTAAACCATTTAAGAATACAATTGGTTCAATTGGTTTTTCCAGATCACCGATCATGCCGGCTCCCACTTGCTGGTTTTCATTTTCTAGGTTACTCAAATAGTAGGCAACCTCTTCGTAAGGGTGTGACTCAAAAAGAGCATTCAATACTTTTTGTTTCAATGGTGTTGGGACAATCACCTCAACACGGGCTTCTTCCACCCTTTCCTGTTTTCCAATTTCCCCAATGGTTGGGTTTGAATGGATAGACGGTAGGAAAGTTCCTTCTCCCATTACTTGAAAGCTGCAGTTGAGGTAATTGCCGATGTGACCAGCTCCGGCTTGGTGAAGGGCATCTAAAACTTTGCCTATGGCTTCTTTTGGAATGAAGGTGGTAAGTTTTAGAAGAGAATTACTTTTGGGTGCCAAGACTTTTGTGTTTTTCAATCCGATTTTATCGGCAATCCTTTTGTTCACCCCCCAATCGACATTGTCTAAATTCGTATGAGCAGCATAAATCGCAATATTATTTTTGATTGCTTTGATGATGGTTCTTTCTACATAGTTCTGCCCTGTCAGTCTTTTCAATCCCTGAAATAAAATGGGGTGATGGGCTACTATCAAATTACAATTATTAACAATGGCCTCATCAACAATATTCTCAAGGCAATCCAATGTTACAATGATTCCCCTAACTTCCTCATTGGGACTGCCTGTGAGAAGGCCGCAGTTGTCGTAGCTTTCCTGATAGGCGCGAGGCGCAAGAGCCTCTAAATAATCAGTTATGTCTTTTATGGTGGTCGTTGGCATGGTTTGCTTATTTTTGGAATTCTAAAAATAACTAAAGATCTCGTCACCACTCATGTCTTTTTTAAAACCTCTTCTTTTGCCATTCACATGGCTCTATAATTTTGTTACTAAAGGGAGGAACTATCTGTACGACATTGGCCACAAACCTTCATTTAAATTTGATTCGGTAGTAATTAGTGTCGGCAATTTGAACGTAGGAGGCTCCGGAAAAACCCCAATGATCGAGTACTTGGTAAGGCTGCTAGAAGAGAAATATAGACTGGCCATTCTTAGTCGTGGATATGGAAGAAAGACAAAGGGTTTTCGACTCGCCTCAGATCAAGATGATGCCTTGACAATAGGGGATGAACCATATCAATATTATAGAAAATTCGGGGATAAAGTAAAGATAGCTGTTGGTGAAGAAAGGGCATTGGCTATCCCCACCATTTTAAACGAAACAATAGCACCTGAAATTATTTTGCTGGACGATGCATTTCAACATCGGTCGGTGGTGCCGCAATTTTCAATTTTGTTGACTGACTACGCAAAGCCATTCTATCAAGACTTTGTCCTGCCATTTGGTCGCTTGCGCGAAAGCAGGAGAGGGGTAAGCCGCGCGGATGTTGTTGTGGTAACAAAATGTAATGAACCAATTTCGGGAGTAGAAGAGATAACTGCAAAGGTCAAAAAATACATGGGAGAAAAACCCGTTTTCTTTTCAGGACTTCGACATAAAGAGGTTGTACCTTTTTTGAAAAATAGCCTGATCGGAAAAAAAGTCATCCTTGTTTCAGGCATTGCGAATAGTTCATCATTGAAGAAATACGCCAGCTCGAATTTTGAATTGATTGAACATATTAAATTTGAGGATCATCATGCTTATTCTGTTAAAGAAATTAAGAAAATTGAAGAAGCGGCTCAAGCTCAAGGTGTTGATTCGATTTTAACTACAGAAAAGGACATGGTTAAACTGATTTCTGAAAAGATAAGTCAATCTTTAAACCAAAAGATATGGTTTTACTTGCCTATCGAGACGGCCTTTATTAATTGTGGTGTAGAATTTGATACAATGGTGCTTCAAATGGTAGAGAGTAAGCTAAAA
>JAYVPS010000180.1:0-5306 GCA_043757225.1 Cytophagales bacterium
ATCCCTTGCCCGCTGTAATTCGAATAGACCTTGCATCGCCTTTCTCTTTAGCAGTTTCGGCTTCGAGGTCTCTCACGGTTAGCTTCATCATTTATTTAATTTTAACGTTTGATCCTCTGGTCATTCTTTCTTGTCTTTAATCCCGAAGGGATTTCATGTTTATAGAAAATTGATTCAAGGATTTTGTGCGACCCCGCGAAGGCACGCGGCAAGGATAGAAGCGAAAAGCCCGAAGTGCGATGAATTTGTGCGCGGACGGACTTGTAACGAATAGCCTGACCCAACCCGCGCCTCGCGGATCGGGTGCCGCCCAAATTACCTGTATCTCTAAAATCTGATCTTACTATTCTGCCACAATGGCACAATTCTCTAAAAAATCTCTATTGGCATAGTGGTTGATAATATCGGTTTCAGTATAAAAACGTAATCAAAACACTGATAATATGGGAAAAATAATAGGTATAGACTTAGGCACTACCAACAGTTGCGTGGCCGTAATGGAAGGCAACGAGCCTGTGGTGATTGCCAACAGCGAAGGCAGAAGGACTACCCCGAGCATTGTGGGCTTTTTAGATAATGGTAAAGGCGAACGCAAAGTGGGTGACCCTGCCAAACGCCAAGCGATTACCAATCCTAAAAACACGGTGTCATCCATCAAACGTTTCATGGGCAAAAAGTTCAATGAAATTACCGGTGAGAAGAAAATGGTATCTTATGATGTAGAAAGTGGAAATAACGACACCGTACGTGTGCGTATTGGCGATCGGCTTTACACCGCGCAAGAAATTTCTGCCATCATTCTTCAAAAAATGAAAAGTACTGCCGAAGATTATCTGGGCACTACAGTAACCGAGGCGATTATTACCGTACCCGCTTATTTTAATGATGCGGAAAGACAAGCAACAAAAGAAGCAGGGCAAATTGCGGGATTGGATGTGAAACGTATCATCAACGAGCCAACCGCTGCGGCATTAGCGTATGGTTTGGATAAGAAAAACAGAGACATGAAAATTGCGGTGTATGACCTTGGCGGTGGTACATTCGATGTGTCGATATTGGAATTGGGCGAAGGTGTATTTGAAGTAAAATCTACCAATGGTGATGTGCACCTTGGCGGTGATGACTTTGATATGCGTATTATGAACTGGTTGGCAGATGAATTTAAAGCTGACAAAAACATCGACTTGCGTAAAGACCCGATGGCCTTACAACGCTTGAAGGAAGCCTCCGAAAAAGCTAAGATTGAGTTATCGAGCGGCAACGAAACGGAAATCAATTTGCCTTATATCACTTCCGTGGATGGCGTGCCGGAACACTTAGTGAAAAAACTGAGCCGCGCAAAGTTTGAACAACTTTGTGATGACTTGATCAAGCGCACATTAGACCCTTGCAAAAAGGCAATGGCCGATTCAGGTTATTCGATTTCACAAATAGACGAAGTGATTTTAGTGGGCGGATCGACCCGCATACCTCGTATACAAGAAGAAGTTGAAAAATTCTTCGGCAAGAAGCCATCGAAAGGCGTAAACCCAGATGAAGTAGTAGCCGTAGGTGCCGCCATTCAAGGTGGTGTATTGACGGGCGAAGTAAAAGATGTGTTGTTGTTGGATGTAACTCCTCTTTCCCTGGGTATTGAAACCATGGGCGGTGTGATGACCAAACTGATCGAATCAAATACAACCATCCCTTCTAAGAAATCTGAAGTGTTTTCAACTGCCTCTGATAATCAGCCTTCGGTAGAAATACACGTGCTGCAAGGTGAGCGCCCCATGGCGAAAGACAATCGCACGATTGGTCGCTTCCACTTAGACGGAATTCCTCCTGCACAACGTGGAGTGCCTCAGATTGAAGTGATCTTCGATATTGATGCCAACGGAATTCTTCACGTAGCAGCCAAAGATAAAGGCACCGGCAAAGAGCAGAAGATTCGTATCGAAGCTTCGAGCGGGTTGACAGACGCGGAAATTCAAAGAATGAAGCAAGAAGCGCAGGCAAATGCTGAATCTGATAAAAAGGAAAAGGAAAAGATTGAAAAGATCAATCAGGCTGATTCAATGATTTTCCAAACTGAAAAACAATTGAAGGAATTTGGCGAGAAGCTTTCTGAAGGGAACAAGAGTGCTATCACCAGTGCCCATGAGAAGTTGAAGGAAGCACATAAGAGTCAAGATGGAGCCGCGATTGACAATGCTATAAATGCACTGAATACCGCTTGGACTGCAGCCTCTCAAGAGATGTATGCCCAAGGCGGAGCGCAACCAAATGCGAATGCTACCGCTGATAGCGGTGCTAACGCAACTGCCGGTAGCAACACCAATGCAGGTGCGGGCTCAGGAAATGGCAACGCTACAGATGTGGAGTATGAAGAGGTAAAGTAAAAACAGCAGTTTAATTGAAAGCCCTTTGCAAAATTTGCAAAGGGCTTTTTTTATGCAACCCATTGAAATGCCATATCAACCACCGCCTAAGGCAAAAGGAATACCTTTTTAGCAAAATTTCTTCCTCCCCTATTTGCTTATTCTGAAGTCCGCTTAACTTTGCCGCTCAAATTAATTTGATTGACTATGCTGGTAGTAAAATTTGGTGGCACCTCAGTAGGCAAGCCTGAGAGGATGAAGAAGATTGCTGAGCTGGTAATGGGAATGCCCGGGAAAAAAATAGTGGTGCTCTCTGCTTTGAGCGGCACAACCAATGCCTTGGTGCGTATGGGTGATGCCTTATTGGCACAACAGCCCCTATCTGCCCAGCAAGAGATAAATGAGTTGGAAAAACATTATCTCCAATTTATTCAAGAGTTGTACTCCTCTCCTGCTCATAAAGCTATTGGTGAAGAAATTGTGAGCCGCTACTTCAGCTTGTTTCGCCTGCTGGCCGCGGGAAGGTTTGATGCCCGTAGCTACCGCGAGTTGTTGGCGCAAGGTGAATTGATCTCCACAGAATTATTTTATCACCATTTGCAAGAAAGAAAAATAGCCTCCCGTTTGTTGCCCGCCTTGCACTTTATGTCGATTGATGAGAACAACGAGCCGGAACTGGAAAAAATAAGCGAGCGCTTGAAGCCGATTTTAGAAACGATGCAAGCCGAAATTATTGTTACGCAAGGCTACATCTGTCGCAATCATAAAAATGAAATCGATAATCTGAAGCGTGGGGGTAGCGACTATACAGCTTCACTGATCGGAGCCGCCATTCGTGCAGAAGAGATTCAAATATGGACAGACATCGATGGCATGCACAACAATGATCCGCGCATTGTGAAGAAGACGATGCCGATTGCCGAGCTTACCTTTGATGAAGCTTCCGAGCTTGCCTACTTCGGGGCGAAAATTTTGCACCCTTCTACCATCGTACCTGCCCAGAAATACGCTGTGCCTGTGCGATTGAAAAATACGATGGATGAAAAAGCACCCGGGACAATCATTAGCAACAAAGGTTCACGCGGGCAATTCAAGGCTATTGCCGCGAAAGATGGAATCACCGCTATCAATATCAAGTCATCTCGTATGTTGTTGGCATACGGATTTTTGCGAAAGGTATTTGAGGTGTTTGAGAAACATAAAACCTCCATTGATATGATCTCTACTTCGGAAGTAGCTGTTTCGGTAACGATCGATGAAAACAAATACCTGACTGAACTACTTACTGAATTACAAACCTTTGGCACCATTGAGGTGGACAAAAACCAAACGATCATTTGCATTGTTGGCAATGCCTTGGCAGAAAAAGAAGGGGTGCTGAAAGAAGTGTTTCAATCATTGGCCACTGTGCCTATCCGCATGGTGTCATTTGGAGGAAGTCATAATAATATTTCTGTATTGGTTGACACTGCTCATAAAGATAAAGCGTTGAATTTACTGAATGAAGGCCTTTTCAAGTTTTAGATTTCATCTCTAGAGCGTGAGAGATGGAGGTTAGATAGATCCCTAATTTGAGCCCTTCTTTGCCAAAGAGGCATGCGCATAGGGTTCAAAAGACTTATGCATAAATCCGCTTTCCCTGTCTCAAAACAGCGGTGCGTAAAATTTTACATATTAATTTAGTTAAACGGTAATTTATCGTTTCTAAATTTCCTCTATATTTACCATAGACCTTAACCATTGTCCATGGAAATCTTTGTAGTGATTGTTTTTGTGCTGGGCTATCTTGCCATTGCGTTCGAGCACCCCATCAAAATAAACAAAACTGCCTCAGCTCTGCTTACAGGGGTTATTTGTTGGACACTCCATGCCCTTTCGTCAAATAACGTAGGTGAAGTAAGCTCAGACTTATCTCATCATTTAGCTAACATTTCTGAAATCCTTTTCTTTTTGATGGGGGCAATGACGATTGTGGAATTGGTAGATGCTTATCAAGGGTTTAGAATTATCACCGACCGCATCAGCACCAAAAACCCTAAAGTTTTATTGTGGCTGATTTGTTTCGTTACCTTCTTTTTATCCTCCATACTTGATAACCTAACTACGGCAATTGTAATGGTGTCGTTAATCCGCAAGCTGATCCCCAACAAAGAAATGCGAATGTTTTTTGCGGGTATGATTATTATCGCTGCCAATGCCGGTGGGGCGTGGACGCCTATTGGGGATGTAACTACGACCATGCTTTGGATTGGTGGACAAATTTCAACATTCAATATTATGAAAGTACTTTTTGTGCCGAGTGTGCTTTGCTTACTCGTGCCATTGGTGTACTTAAGTTTTACACTCAAAGGAGAACTTGGTGAAGCTCATCACACTGCGCACATGCATACACACAACTCTGATGAAAAAGTAAAAGGCAATTTGGTAATGCTCATTTTGGGAGTGGGTGCATTAGTCTTTGTTCCTGTCTTTAAAACCGTCACCCACTTGCCACCTTATATTGGAATGCTGATGGGACTAGGGGTTTTGTGGGTAGTCTCTGAATTAATCAATCCTCATGCAGATGAAGCTGCCAGAAGACCCTTTACTGCGGCAGGAGCCCTTTCACGTATTGACTCTTCAAGTGTTCTTTTTTTCTTAGGAATATTACTGGCGGTGGCTGCCTTGGAGTCAATGGACATTTTGCATCACTTTGCCGCCTTCTTAAATGACTCCTTGGGAGATAACCGAATCATTGTTACGTTAATTGGGTTGCTCTCCGCTATAGTGGACAATGTGCCATTAGTGGCTGCCAGTATGGGTATGTATAGTTTGGATGTTTACCCAATGGATCATTTAGTTTGGGAATACTTGGCCTATTGCGCAGGCACAGGAGGAAGTATTTTGATCATCGGCTCTGCAGCCGGAGTAGCCGTAATGGGGATGGAAAAGATAGACTTTATTTGGTAC
>JAYVPS010000181.1:0-5304 GCA_043757225.1 Cytophagales bacterium
AAATCAACCAAAATGTCAAAACCATCAAAACGATTAACCGCTGCACTCAATGATGAATACAGAAGTTTAGTGCTAAATTGTTAAAAGCGATTTCCCTGGTTGTAATCCCTTATCCAGCAATGGTTTCAATGAACTTTACTATATATTAACAAGACGCTAGTGATAACGGTATTAAAATTATTATTAAATAATTAAGAAAACTAAGAGTTTTGACCGGAAATTTAGATCAAATAAAAAAATAGTCACTCTAGTTTTCTAAAAGACGCGTTCTAAGGTAATTTACGCTAAATGTCTGGTCCTCAAAAGATTCTTATCGCTCTTCTTTTACTACTGGCAACAACCGCATTCAGTCAGGGCAACCTTTCACCTCATGTAATAAATAAGGATTTTCGATTTGAAAAAGGTAAGACTATATTTTCGGTCACCGTAAGCGATTCTGTTATTTTTCAGAAAAAGTATAACGGAAAAATTACCGTACATCATAAAGCAAATGCCAAATGTTTTGCCATTATTCCTTTAGAAAAGGGTGTTTTGGAAGAATTGAAAAAAGATCCGAATGTTTTATTTCTAGATCATCACCGAAAGGCAGTAGTTGAAGGAGCGCTCGACTTTTCAAATAGGTCTTTTAATCGGATTACAAAAGCAAATCAGCTTTTTCAAAATTTAAATGGCGCAAACCAAAATATTTCAATTAAAGAGCAAAGTTTTGATCCCGCCAACATAGATTTGATAACTAGAAGTTTCTCTACTGACGTGACACCTTCCGCTGCCTCCCAGCATGCTACTACGATGGCAATTTTGATTGCCGGTGGAGGCAATTCATCTTTTCGTGCAAGGGGCGTTGCACCCCAAGCACATTTTACTTCTTCAGATTTTAATAACCTATTACCCGATGCCACTTCTATTTTTAACTCCAATAATATTCATGTTCAGAACCATAGTTATGGAGTGGATATAGAAAATTATTACGGAAACGAAGCGGTTGCTTACGATCAATTGGTCTACCAAAATCCTGACCTGTTGCATGTATTCTCTGCAGGCAATTCAGGAAAACTGAAACCCAGCACTGGGATTTATCAAAACATTGAATTCGCTAACCTCACAGGCAATTTCAAACAAGCTAAAAATGTTTTGGTGGTAACTGCCGTTGATACTGCTTTGTCAATCAACCCGCTTAACTCTCGGGGGCCAGCCTTTGATGGGAGAATTAAACCTGAACTCACGGCTTATGGCCAAGGTGGCACATCAGAAGCCGCAGCCTTGGTCTCAGGAATCAGCGCCTTGATTCAGCAGAAATATCGTGCGCTAAATCAAGAACTCCCAGACGCATCTATGACGAAAGCTATATTGATTGCTTCTGCCCAAGACATTGGAACATCAGGCATCGACCATCTCTATGGTTATGGAAATGTTAACGCCTACAATGCAATAAGGCTTATTGAGCAAAATCAATTTTCAAAAGTTACTCTCTTAAGCAATAACCAAATCACTCTTCCAATCAACATTCCAGCCTCTATTTCAGAAATTAAAATTGCCGTTGCTTGGACGGATCCACCCGCCACGGTCAACAGCAATTCAGTTTTGATAAATGATATTGACAGTTGGCTGGATCAGACTGGTACTGGTACTATTACTTTACCGTGGATCTTAAGCACTTATCCACATGTTGATTCATTACTAGCTGCTCCCAAAAGAAAAACAGATCACCTCAACAACATTGAATATATTACTTTAACTAATCCTCAACCTGGATCGTATCAGTTAATTCTAAAATCAGGAAACATTAGCAATGAAAGCCAAAAAGTTTCCGTAGCGTATTGGTTGAACGAACAAAAAATATTTAATTGGGACTTCCCTATTGTAGCTGATATTGTGGAGGGTGGGGGAAAGAATCTACTGGTATGGGAAGCTGCCGCCAATCAAATTGGCCAGTTAGCTGTTCAGATAAATCAAGGCTCCTGGCAACCAGTGGAATCCGGCATCGACCTGAATCACTATTTTTATTGGAAATGTCCTGACACGTTAGCAAACGCAAAATTGAAGATGACCATCGGGGTGAACGAATTTATTACGAATGAATTTTTAATTTCGCCTTTGCTCAAAATGAAAACTATTTTTATATGTGCCGATAGTGTTGGCCTTGCATGGAACTCTTTTAAAAATGCTACTGGGTATGAACTTTATACGATGGGCGATCAATATCTAAAAAAGATTGCATTGGCTCACGATACACTGATTGTTTTGCCACAATCTCTTAATCAGTATTTTTCTGTGGCTCCCATATTGAACGGCATTGCCGGACATAAAAGTGAAACGATCAATTACACACAACAAGGTGTCTCCTGTTTCATAAACTTATTTACAGCCGGAAGATTGAATGCTACACAGGTGAACGTTAGATTATCTTTAAGCACATGGTATACTATTGATCACATTAATATTTTCAAAACCATCAACGGAACTTCCCGCATTTTCCAAAACCTAACACCCACCAACTCTCTTTTATTTGATTTTTATGACACAGAATTAGTGGCCGGAGTCATGAATTATCAGGCTGAAATTATATTTAAAAATGGACTAAAAAAGTTGTCTGATCTAGCAAAGGTGCCAATTGAAGAAAAAGGTAAGGCAATCCTCTACCCCAACCCAGTTACAGCATCTAGCGATTTAACCATTCTCTCGGAGGGTGGTGGAATAAAATTTAGGGTTATTGATACCCTAGGGAGAGTTGCTTTTGAAGATGAACTACAATTGGTTGAAGAGACCCTTGACATCCTTGCTTTGCCCACAGGATTCTATATTTATCAACTCTTGTCAGGAGACAAAGTGACGGATGTTGGGAGGTTTATAAAATATTAGACAACTTTATCACCCTCAGCTCAGATAAATTTCATTTTGAATGCCAATCAAATTGACTAGATTTATTTCGACCTAACACTTATTACTATGAAAAAAATAATACTATTCATCTATACTACCGTTTTCGCTTTTGCAGCATTCGCACAGGGAATAAAAAAAGCACCCGAAGTGAAGGAAGGTGAGGGACCATTTACTCAGCTTATCATCCGCGGGGTAATGCTCATCGATGGAACGGGCGCACCGCCAGTAGGCCCAATCGATATCGTAGTGAAGCAAAATCGAATCGTTAATATGATGAGCATCGGCTTGCCAACCCCAGGTATGGCCAGCGATAGCAATCGTCCTAAATTAGAACCAGGTGGCAAAGAATTGGACTGTGAAGGCATGTACCTAATGCCTGGTTTTGTGGATATGCACGGTCACATTGGTGGTGGGCAAGCACCTATTGCAGAATATGTTTACAAATTATGGATGGCACACGGTATCACCACCATTCGCGAACCTGGCTCTGGCAACGGAATAGATTGGGTGTTAGATCAAAAAGAAAAAAGCGGGAAAAATTTAATTACCGCTCCTCGCATTAAAGCGTACGTCACCTTTGGATCTGGAAACAAAGAACCTATTCGCACTCCGGAGCAAGCACGCATCTGGGTAAACGAAAATAAATTGAAAGGTGCCGATGGAATAAAATTTTTTGGCGCGGCTCCGGAAATTATGGATGCTGCCCTTCGTGAAAATAAAAAACTGGGACTTCGTTCAGCATGTCACCATGCGCAGCTTGGTGTAGCTCGTTGGAATGTAATAAACTCTGCTAAAGCCGGGTTAACCACAATGGAGCATTGGTATGGCCTGCCTGAATCAATGCTGACAAGCTCGACACTTCAAAATTATCCACTGTCATATAATTATTCTAATGAACAGCATCGATTTGAAGAAGCCGGAAGACTCTGGAAGCAAGCTGCCGCGCCCTACACTCCAAAGTGGAATGCTGTGATGGATTCTTTACTAGCGATGGATTTTACTTTAGATCCTACCTTCGATACATATGAAGCCGCCCGCGACTTACATAAGGCACGAAGACAAGAGTGGCATGAACTTTATACCCTTCCACAGCTGTGGGCATTCTATCAGCCAAGTCGTAAGGCGCATGGATCGTTCTGGTTTTCGTGGGGCACTGAACAAGAGGTAGCCTGGAGGGAAAATTTCAGGCTATGGATGGCATTTGTAAACGAATACAAAAACCGTGGAGGTCGCGTTACTACTGGATCTGATAATGCTTTCATCTTCCAACTCTATGGCTTTGGTTACATTCGCGAATTGGAATTATTGCGCGAGGCGGGCTTCCATCCATTGGAAGTGATTCGCTCAGCCACCTTGTTTGGTGCACAAGCATTGGGAATGGAAAAGGAAATTGGCTCGGTAGAAATCGGCAAGCTGGCCGACTTTGTAGTGATCGACCAAAACCCATTGGAGAACTTGCAAGTGCTTTATGGAATGGGGGCTGTAAAATTAATGGATGACAACACCGTAAAACGTGTGGGGGGAATTAAATACACCATCAAAGACGGTATTATCTACGATGCCAAAAAACTACTAAGCGAAGTAAAGAAAATTGTAGATGACGAAAAGGCCAAAGCAGGATTTGTACTGAAACAGCCCGGAATGAACTAAAAGGTTGTAGTGAGAAGCAATATTTTTTCTACCTTTGCGCCCAGTTTTTTGGTCTCGTAGTTCAACGGATAGAATAGAAGTTTCCTAAACTTTTGATACAGGTTCGATTCCTGTCGGGATCACGCTTTTCAGGGTATATCAAATAGCAAGACTTAAGGCATTTTTCAAATTAGCGATTTCGCAATTTTAGCGCGCCCTTATTTTTTTAGTACCTTTCCAAACCTTAATTCAAGAGTTCTCGTAGTGCCCTTAACCATGATATTGTAGCGATGAAAAAGAAATATTGGATACCTGTTGTTTTTATTGCTACGCTCACCTCCCTTGCTTTTACCCCTCCGGCTGAGCGTTACTTCGAGATTGCCAAAAACCTTGACATTTTTGCTTCGCTTTTCAAAGAGGTAAACAATTTATATGTGGACGAGGTGAGCCCAACGAAGATGGTGCACACCGGCATTGACGCCATGCTCAATTCACTTGATCCCTACACCAATTATATTTCTGAAGATCAAGTCGAAGACTACCGTACCCTAAATACAGGGCAATACGGTGGGATTGGAGCCCTTACCCGGGTGATTCAAAAAAGGACAATGGTAACGATGGTATACGAATCATACCCTGCTTATAAAAATGGATTACGCATTGGAGATGAAGTCGTGAGAATGGATGGCATCGAATTAGCTAAACTTACAACAGAAGAAGCCAATCATCTGATGCGCGGCCAGGTAGGTACTGCTGTAAAACTATCTATCAAACGATACGGCCAGGAGAAGTTAT
>JAYVPS010000182.1:0-20151 GCA_043757225.1 Cytophagales bacterium
CTTGAGAGAATAAAAGGATATAATTCAGTAAATTTGAGACTGGGTTACCCGACAATTGAGATACGGACACCACAAGAATTAGTGAGTTATGGAGACTAAAGAGAAAACAAAGACATTTGACGCGGTAAAAATGATGAGAGAAATTCGCGACAAAATCAGCGATGACACTCAAGCGATGACTTTGGGGCAATTGAAAAAGTACATTGCGGACAGATTAAAAAAATCCCACCTAAAAACTATCGGACGATAGCGCCCGAGCCCACAACAAAAGTGGCTGTTGCACGACTCTCCGATCATTTTTTTTGTGGATAACTGGATTCGGTGCCAGCCTGCTTTGTCGCTTACTATGCCGGCCAGTTGCTGCGCAATTGTTGTTCTGCAAATCCCCGCGGTTGCAAGGAGAATACTCAATTATTTTTTAAAAATTTAGTTATAACAGTATTGTTACCCTACAAAGGTGAATTACCCTTAACTCATTACGCTTACATAACTGCTGCTTTCAGTTACATGATTCGCATATTTCTATTTACTGATTTTTTTAAGCCTATCAATATCATCATTCATTTTCTTTTTAAATGATTTCCAATTAGCCCTTCTCTCCAATTTGTAATCATTCATAAGCTTTTTCAACGAGGATATTTCTTTCCTTAGTTTTAGTTTTCCTTTTTTCAAAGTCACTTTCTCTGCGGGTTCTTTTGACATACTAGTTGTGTTTAAATTGTTATTTGTATTCATCATGAATAGTTTAGACAAATTTATTTGGAAAACTCTTTTTCAAGAATTGCTTTGTGTTCCCGATATTCTTCCTTTGTTATTTCTCCTGCCGCAAAGCGTTTCTTCAAAAGAAGTCAGTTTAAGTTGACCGCTATCACCTACTTAAATTGTCTACTTTATGAAGGGAATTGCTTAGCCAGTAAGGAACTTGCGAAAGAAGTTGGCTTTCCATAAATCGTAGCAAATCCACCTTCTAAGTGTAATCTGTTATGATATGCTACTATAAAAGAATCTTCAACGATTAAAATATTTCCCTTTGACATCGGGCATCAAGTTAAAAAAATTTCAAGATTCTCCCCTGTAAGTGGCTTATTGATATAGCCGCTAATGTGATACTGAGCGGCCAGGTTTCTATCAATAGGACTATTGGAAGACGTGAGTATAATTATTTTAGCGATTTGAAGCTGCCCTTCTCCCAATTTTTGCAGCTCGCTCAAAAATTGAAATCCATCCATCGCTGGCATGTTAATATCAAGAAAAATAAGATCGGGGCAAGGGTTCTGCTTTTTCCTATTTTCAATGATAAAATGAAGAGCTTCCTCACCGTTGGAAGCAGTGTGTATGTGATCAGTTACTTTAAGTGTGGTAAGAATTTCTTTGTTTAGAAAACAACTAATCAAATCATCATCAACCAATAAAATACAGTTGTATTTTTTCATATCAATTTAATGTTACAATAAACCTTGATCCTATGCCAGGCTTACTTTCTGCCTTAATAGAACCTCCGTGCCTTTCTATAATTCTTTTAATCAGGTACAGACCTACCCCTGTACCTTCCACATGATTGGCATGGAGACGGGTAAACATCTTAAACAATTTATGACCATTTCGTTCCAAATCAATTCCTAATCCATTGTCGCTTACTTCTAACAGTACTTTGCCTTCGCTTAGCTCTGTTTTAATATGAATAACGCACTTCTTATCGGGTGATCTATATTTGAATGCGTTGGTGAGCAAGTTTTGTAAAATGCTTTTTAATCCCACTGCTGAGTAGGTTATTTTTTCTACCAAAAATGTAGTTATTATTTGTGAGTCTGTTTCTTCTGGCAAATATTGATTCTCACGAGTAAATTCTTCTACCAGGTTTTTAAAAACATTTTCTTGCACATCATTCATCGGGCTTTTGTCTGTCTTCATTACTTCCGTAAGCCCAGTAATTGTTTTTCGAAGGCTGGCGATAGTATAGTCCATTTTTTCAAGCAGATCTTGCTGCATACTGCTCGGAGTTAATTCTCGCTTGAGTAATCTGATGAGCCCCTCCAGATTGGTTACAGGAGATTTTAAATCGTGCGAAGCGGCATAAACAAAATTGTCTAATTCTATGTTTATTTCGTTCAGATTTTTATTGGTTTGTTTTAAATCATGGTGCGCGCTTATCAACTGCCTAATACTTTTGTATGAATAGGCCACTACACAGCTAATTATTAAAATTGAAATTATGAAATTAATAAAAAAAGCATACAGATTTATTGTTCTGGCCGTTGCCCCTAATAAATCGGAAAATGCTCTTTCTTTATGGGTAAGTTGGGTGGTAATGACTTCTATCTGTCTGATCAGTGTCTTCTTCTCGGCAGCTGTTATTTCACCCGCTTGCATTTTTACTTTTATATCATCTCCCACCGTTTTTAGTTGCCCCACAAATACATCCGCCTCTTTCCAAATAGTGATCGCTTGTTTCATAAATGAAACCTCACTAAAATTCTTAAAGAGCCAGATCATATCATCCACATCATCCACGTGATTTTTTCCTTGTAAAAAACCAGTTCTTATACTTTCGTACGTACCATGGGTGGAAAGTCCCACCCGCGCCAAGCTGTCACCTAGCGGCACATTTAATTCATCATTGAACAAACGATATTGTTCATCGTCTTGCAGGGTTAGGTAAGTAATCAAATGACGGCTAGCATCCTTTTGACCTTTTGAATAGCGCGACTCTCCATTTACATAAGCCCGCACTGCCGAAGTAGTTTTTATTGTATAATAATTGATTGCCGTGAGCAGCGCAGAGGAAGCCACCACAAATAATATCAATAAAATATTTCCTTTCCGGAAAATGGATTTAACCTCCTCATTATCTATTTTAATTGCTGACATGATCTATGACTAATTTTGTATTAATAGCAAACAGATTTCTTATAATTTATGTAAAAGAATAGTGGATTCAAAATAGCCGGGTTTTAGTTGCTTTGCACTTCTCAGAATGATTCTAAAAACAGTGCCATTCAAGTTTACCTGAATGATCAATGCAGAATTGTCTGATTGATTGCCTTCTGGGTATGGTATCCAAAAAATAATCGGGAGGAGACTTTTACCAACTACTTTATTTTCGGAAAAAGTTCATGCTCAACCGCTACCCTCAACACCTCCGCTACGCCCCAAGCTTGCGCTATGCAACCACGTGAGGTATGAGGAGCGTCTGCATCAAAAATTTCAGATACCGTGCCAACACCCGCTTCATCTAAATGTGTGAAGAATTTCGCGAGGATAGCGGTAGCTTCTTCTTTGGCTTCGTTGCCTTTTGTTTTTATTAAAGCATCAATATAGGGGCCAAGTAAAAAACTCCAAACCGTTCCTTGATGATATGCGCCATCTCGATGCCAAGAATCACCACCATAATGAGGCTTGTATTCCGAGTGATCGGGCGATAGACTTCTTAGCCCACGCGGAGTCAGTAAACTGTTTTTTAGTTTATCCATAATCATCAATGCTTGCGCCCCTTCAATTAATGGAAAGGGCAAACTGATTGCATACACTTGATTGGGACGAAGGTCTTTATTGCTTTCACCGTTGATATAATCATAGAGGTAGCCACCCTCTTCAAACCAAAAGAATTTCAAGAAGCTTTCGCGTGCGATATTCGCTTTGAGTTTATATTCTTTAGCTTCTTCACTTTCTTCGTTTATCTTCAAAAATTCTTCCATCATGCACAGTGCATTGTACCACAATGCGTTGATCTCAACAGGCTTTCCCATGCGAGGAGTGACCACCCAATCTCCCACCTTGGCATCCATCCATGTAAGTTGCACACCTTCTTGGCCTGCGTAAATCAAACCAGTAGTGTCAACATGAATGTTGTAGCGCGTACCTTTGTAATGCCACTCAATAATGTCTTTCAGAATTGGCAAAAGTGAAACAACAAACTCTTTATCAGAGGTATAGCGATAGTACTGATGGATGGCATGAAAAAACCATAGCGTTGCATCTACAGTGTTGTATTCAGGCGTCTCACCTTGATCAGGAAAACGATTCGGCAACATACCTTCGCTTACACTTTCTGCAAAAGCTTTGAGAATATTTTTGGCATCAGAAAATCTTCCCGTGACAAGGCAAAGGCCTGGTAAGGCAATCATCGTATCTCGACCCCAATCCGAAAACCAATGGTAGCCCGCAATCACGGTATTGAGATCGCCACGCTTTACTACAAACTGATCGGCAGCCAAGGCAAGGCGTTTGATGCTTTCATTTCCTGAAAAGGGTTTTAAAAACAGCTCACGTCTCTTTTTTTCTTTTGCGAAAAGTTTAAAGGCATCTTTTTCTGTTGGATCATCAATCGAAAGGATAATTCCAAGCTTGTCACCTTTCTTTAGCGATAAAGAGAATTTTCCGTGAGTGTATAAATCCTCCTTAAAATCAAGGCCACGATATTGCTCGACCGAATATTCAAAATTGTGATACCAATCCCTGCTTTCTTTGAACTCACTTCCCGGAACAGAAATAAAAATTTCGGGACAGCCTTTGTAATTTATCGTACGAAATACTCCGTCTTCAAAAAGATACTGTGGCCCAATACTGTCGTTGGCATGCGCAAGGCTGTGGTAATCTCTGCAAGCGTACAATGGCAATAGTTCCATCGCAAATTTTTCTTTGGCTAAGATCACTTCGTAAAGTATCACGGTAGTATTTTCTCCATGAATAGCGGCAATGGTTTTCCGAAGCATCACGCCATCCGCTTCGTATTCAAATACTGGAAACAGATCGCGCTCAAAGGAAGTTAAGTATTTGAAGCCCTGTGGCACAACAGCACCGGGATATTGGTTGGCGCTCAACTCAAATTTTTCTTCACCTACCAAAATAGTTTCATCCAGTTTAGATACCAGCACAGTTCTACCCACTGGGGGATTCATAGCCGCCACTAAAAGGCCGTGGTACCTGCGTGTGTGCGCGCCCAAAACTGTTGAACTAGCATAGCCACCAAGTCCATTGGTTTCTAGCCACTCGAGAGAGCGGGCATTTTCAAAATCTGAAAGTTGTTGATCAGTGAATTTCATAGTGTGATCTTTTAAGTCAAAAGGGTAATCTGGCAATTGAAAAATCGCCCATTATTTTTAGTTAATATCAATTTATTTTCTGGGTTGAATAAGTTTGGCTACCAATCCAGTCCAACCCGTCTGGTGAGTTGCGCCTACGCCACGCCCTGTATCACCATGAAAATATTCGTTGAACAAAATATAGTTTCTGAAGAATTCATCTTCTTGCATTTTTTCACAATGCCCAAACATAGGTCGCTTACCATCTTTGTCTTTTGCGAAAATATTGACCATGCGATCGGAAATATCTTGCGCAATCTCTTTTAGCGTATGCATTTGGCCAGAACCTGTAGGATGCTCGATTTTAAAATCGTCTCCATAGTAATGATGGAAACGTTGCAGTGATTCAATCAACAAATAATTTACAGGGAACCAAATAGGGCCGCGCCAGTTGGAGTTTCCTCCGAACAAAGCAGTGTCTCCTTCACCTGGCGTGTATTTCAAACTGAATTCCGTTCCGTTAGCGTAGAACTTAAACGGATTGGCCTCGTACACTTTTGATAACGCACGAATGCCATAGTTGGAAAGGAATTCGTTTTCGTCCAACATTCTTTTCAGTATTCGCTTCATTCTATGGCCTCGAAGCAATGACAATAAGTGTCGTTGATTTTTTCCTTTCTCTCCCCAGCGAGAAATCAGATTGGCCAAGTCAGGACGGTTTTTCAAAAACCATTCCAAGCGCGTAGCAAATTCTGGCATCGACTGGAAGAGTTCTTCTTCCAATACCTCTACCGCAAACAATGGGATCAAACCCACCATTGAACGGATTTTCATTGGTGTGCGCTTGTTATCTGGTGTGTGCAACACGTCATAAAAGAATTCATCTTCTTCATCCCATAAATCGATTCCTTCATTCGCGATGGCTCCGGCAATATAGAGGAAGTGTTCAAAGAATTTTGTTGCCAAGCTTTGATAGGTGGGGTTCTCTTTTGCTAGTTCAAGAGACATGCGCATCATGTTCAACGTAAACATGGCCATCCAACTCGTTCCATCCGACTGCTCGATATAGCCACCCGTTGGCAACTGCGCACTACGATCGAACACACCAATATTATCCATTCCTAAAAACCCTCCCTGAAAAATATTATTTCCGGTTTGATCTTTCTTGTTTACCCACCATGTAAAATTCAATAACAGTTTGTGAAACACTTCTTCCAAAAACTTGCGATCTCCTTTGCCTTGTAATTTTTGATCGATTTTATACACACGCCAAGTAGCCCATCCATGCACGGGAGGGTTAACATCACCAAAGGCCCATTCGTATGCAGGCAATTGCCCACTTGGATGCATGTACCATTCTTTGGTGAGGAGTAACAATTGGTGCTTTGCAAATTCAGGATCGACCATAGCGATGGGAATGGTGTGGAATGCTAAGTCCCACGCAGCATACCAAGGATACTCCCATTTGTCTGGCATGGAAATAATATCAGCATTATTGAGATGTGTCCATTCGTGATTCCTTCCATTTTTTCTTTCTGGCGGAGGAGCTGGCTGCGCGGGGTCACCCTTCAACCATTTTGACACATCGTAATAAAAGAATTGTTTGCTCCACAACATGCCTGCGATGGCTTGGCGCTGAATAACTTTTCTATCGTTGTCCTTTATTTCTTTCTGTAACACGGCAAAAAAATCATCGGCCTCTGTCAGCCGGCTCTCAAAAATACTTGCGAAATCCGCGAATGGCTTTGTAGAAAATTTAGAAGAAAGTCGTAACCGCACTTCTGTGGATTTGCCTGCTCCTATGGTCAAGCTATTGTCAAAAACTGCTTTTGTTCCTTTCGGGATTTTGTTGATGCTGCCGGTATTTCCGAAGATCATGTAATCGTTGATGCCATCTTTGAATGTGCCAGGCTGAGAATATTGATAAAGCTTTTGTGTGTTTGTTTCGTTTTCACAAAAATGAACTTCAGCATCTTCAGCACAAAATAAATAGTAATCGCCCAACGTACTGTGATTGATTTTTATCGTCCCGTCATCATCGCGATACATCTCGGGTTTGTAATTATCATATCCCCAAGCCCATGTATTTCTAAACCAGATTTGTGGCAGCACGTGGATGGCAGCTTCTTCCGTCCCTCGGTTGTGTACCGTGATCTTGATTAGAATATCTCTGTCATCTGCTTTAGCGTATTCGATAAATACATCAAAATATTTATTGTCGTTAAAAACACCTGTGTCGATCAATTCAAATTCGGGATCTAACTTTCCGCGCCTTTTATTTTCTTCAACCAGCCAAGCGTAGGGGAATTCTTGTTGAGGATACTTGTACAGCATCTTCATGTATGAATGAGTTGGCGTGCTGTCGATATAATAATAATGCTCTTTGCAATCTTCGGCATGGTTGCCTTCGTTGCCAGTGAGACCAAACATCCTCTCTTTGATGATCGGATCTTTTTTGTTCCATAGCCCAACAGAGAAACACAACAATTGCTGATCATCACTAATTCCTCCAATACCTTCTTCGCCCCAACGATATGCTTTGCTACGCGCATCATCGTGCGAAACAGCTTCCCATGCGTTTCCAAATGGACTATAATCTTCGCGCACCGTGCCCCACTGGCGCTCGGTAAGATAAGGCCCAAATTTGCGCCAATCTTTTTTCTTGTCGCGGTCTTCGGTAAGGCGTTGTTGTTCGATGGTCATTGTATTATAGTTTGAAAATTTCAGGATTTGACAATGAGGTAATTCGTTATTTATAAGCAGGTGAGAGTAATTTGATTTCAAATTTTCAAATCACCTCATCTTCAAATCAACCATTATCTTCAAAGCCTGGGTAGAGCAACATTCCACCGTCTACAAATAAGGTAATTCCATTTACATATTCTGAATCATCAGACGAAAGCCAAACTGCTGCTCCACCAATATCTTCAGCTTCACCAATTCGTTTTGCGGGGATCAATTTCAACAATGCATTATACGCTTCAGGTGTTTGCCATGCAGCATGGTTGATAGGCGTACGAATTGCTCCTGGCCCAATACTATTTACCCTAATTTTCATAGGAGCATATTCTTGTGCGATGGTTTTCATCAACATCATCACGCCACCTTTTGAAGCTGAATAGTTGGCATGACCAGCCCATGGAATAACTTCATGCACCGAACTCATACAAATTATTTTTCCGGCTGATTTCGACCTCTCTGGCACAACGCCTCTCTTTAAAAATTCTTTGATGGCCTCGCGTGAGCACAAAAATTGCCCTGTAAGATTAATACCTAAAACATAGTTCCATTGATCTAATGTCATCTCATGGAACTTGGCGTCTTTTTGTAAGCCAGCGTTATTCACTAAAATATCTACAGTGCCAAAGCGTTTTACAGTTTGGGTAAACATCTCAACTACTTCATTTTCTTTGCTTACATCGGCCTTAAATGTCCAACCTTCTCCTCCCGCTTCTTTAACTTCACTCAGCACTACTTCTGCCTTTTCAGAACTCGAGGAATAGTTGATTACCACAATGGCTCCCTGGGCTGCCAATGCTTTGGCCACGCCTGCACCAATGCCAGAACTTGCTCCTGTTACCAGAGCTACTTGCCCTTCTAACTTCTTTGTTTTGTTGATCATAAAATGATTTGGGTTTTCAAAAGTAAAAAACGTTTTTAGTGAACAGTGTCAGCAATCTTACTAAAGATGCCATTTAGTTGAGCATGAGTGGTGAAAAGGCTATCTCTTTCCGATTATAGCTGATGGCCCCTGCTTCTTTTAGCTCGTTGAGCATAACGGTAACCGTTTGACGTGCGGTAGATATAATACTGGCCATATCATTGTGCGTAAGTGAATTTTTAAAGATGATTTTGTCGCCCTGATTCTTACCTTCTTTTTTAGCCCACTCTTTGAAACAGAAAATTAACCTTGACTTCACATCTTGTGACGCCATATTCACATAGCGGTTTTCCGGAAATCCCCGCCTACAACAGAAGCTGTTCCCTCAGAAATAATACGGAGCATCTCATCAGAGTCTTTATCTAAGAGTTGAATGCTCATGGGAGTAGCGTTTATCTACGAGCCCTAAAGGTAGTGAAATCTTACAGTAGGAAATTTCCTTTATTAGGTAGGCAAGATTGCTAAAAAGTGTGTTATGGAATCTATTAATTGATTTCTAATAATTGATTGCTCCTTTGGGCTGAATTCTCTCATTGATGAAAGGATTTGTTACTCCGAAGATACTATCTATTTATTTGTGTGCTATTGCCACTAGTTTCAGAAATAGTAGCACAGACCCCACCATTGCTTCCGATAAGCCGCCAATTGCGCTTGTTGCGGAGCCTTAGTCAGGGGTGGCGACACCATATATATAGACAAAGAACAGTCGACACTTATCTTGTCCTTGACGAAGGTTTCGCAACAGGCCTACCTTTGGCGTGGAGGTGAAAATTGATCTATGGCATGCCTCATACCAAACTCTTAACAAACAAAGGGCTGGTTCATAATCCTCAATTACTCTTGACCACAAACACAAAATCACTGCCCAACTGATCAGACCCAAATTTTCCAAATTGTGGAGCTGTCTTCAACGTCTCCACGTAGGTCATAATCTCGTTGAGCGTAAGAATACCATCACTGCCCATTCCTTTCTCCAATGCTTCAATAAATTGTTTGGCAAAAGGAGAGTGACGACCGGCAATACCATCGGAAACATATTCTTTACCCCCACTGGTGAGATACTTACGCGTTTTTAATTTCAGTTTACGCATGATTATCTCCGATTGCGAGGGTGCGCGATACGATTCATCATCTAAAGCGCGCGAACCTACATTGTCATCAAAGGTTCCGCCAAAGCAAACATCCATGGTAAGGAAAATATGCTGACAAGGGTTGTTGTTGATGGTAGAACGCAATACACTATGACGCAAATAAGAGTTTCTTCCAGGGTCATCAGGTAATGATTCACGAGTCACTACGAATCCTTCCTTGAAGGTTTCGTCATAAAATCCATGGCCTGCAAAGAACACAAACAGCTGATCCAGCTCACCATATTTCTTTTCTGCATATTCACGTAGCTTGTCCAGCACTTGTGATTGATTGGCATTCTCAACTACCTCCACATTGAAACCATACGTCTTTCTCAAATCTTCTGCGATGGTTCGCGCATCGAAAACCGGATTGACCAGCGCTTTCCAATTATCATATTTGTCGATGGCAAAGATCAACGCATAATCTTTGCGTGATAATTTGGCCGCATCTGCGAGAGCCGTTGCACCAACGTGTATTTGTCTGGTCGAACTTGATTTTACACCATCACGATTCTGTACAATGAGTTCGAGTTCATTGATGCCATCCGAAAGTGTGATGTTCCTGCTCACCGTTACAAAAAGTTTTTTATCATCAGTAATGGGAATAGGCAATGTGCCCTTTACCTCATCGGTAGCCTTGTCGCGCACAACGAGTTGAACCATGTTGAGAGGAGTTTTCGATTCAATGGTTAACTCCATAGTGATTTTTCCTTCCTTGAGGAATACCGTTTCATTGAGTGGCGTTTGCCAGGTGATTTTAGGCAATGTTGAACCAAGTGAAGTTTTGGTATCACTATAATCCAGCGCCATCGTGTTGGTTCGTGAACTGAAATTTTGCGCAAACAGAGTAGCAGTGCACCCTGTTAATATCACTAAGAATAAAAGTCTTTTCATATATGAATGTTAATTGGGTGGGGCAAGAGGTGTAGAGTACGCTTTATTCTCGTTGGCAGATCCTCCTCTGCCACTATTAGTTATGATTACAGCAACCACAGCTGCTACAGCCACCACCCCTCCGGCTTTCACAATGAATGGAATCTTTGGCTTGATAGTGAACGGCTGAGAGTATACTACATCATTTCGGTCTTTTGCATTGGTGAACTTTAGCCGGTAATCATTTCCTCTCCTGATGTTGTTCTGAATGTACCAATCGAACTTACCTACGTTGGAAACATTGTTCTCACCCCAAATCCGTTCATTGTCAGCGTTAAACAATTCAATATTCACCTGACCGCTTAAGTTTCCGGAAGTCCAGCTGATAGGATAATTCTTACCGCGTTTGAAAATCTGTCCTTCGGTAACGTTTTTGATTTTCGCGAAGGGAACATACACTCTTCCGCGAAGTTCGAGAGAAACATTGCCTTTGAAGTTGCCCAGCTCTTTGGTAACATCCCAGATGATTTTCTTATCCACACCGGAAGCGACTTCAGAGCCAACATCACCGGTAACTTTTGTGAGCGGAACGCTGAAGTTGTCTTGTGAAGAATACAATTGAACAAGGAACTGACGGTTGCTGTTCGCTCCATCATCGAGTGTATAATGAACCACTACATTACGACCAGTAAATTCGATGAAGTCGATGTCCAAATTCTGTGCGAAGCTTTGTATGGATGCAGCCGTCACAAAGCAAAAAATAAATACGATTATCTTAAATGATTTCTTCATGGTTTCACGATTTTGCCGGTGTGGATAGAAGATGTTTTGTCATTGGTGACGGCTAACTTGTAGAGGTAGATTCCTTCGGCAAGCGAAGAAGATAAAATAAACTCGAGTGGATGAATTCCGGGAGAAAGTCTCCTGTTCACAGATCCGATGACACTACCTTGGGTGTTGTAGACCTGCATGTTAATCGAATAGTCACTGCCGCTTTCAGGTAAGGCGATATTGATCGTGGACTTACTTTCACTGTTCAATGGATTAGGGAAAGGCGCACTGGCAACTACACGTGAAGTGGTGATGATCACATTGTTTCCATAAAAGATCCGGAACCGACTTGATTTAGTTAATACGAAATCATATTGACTTACGCTGTTCATGTCAACAACAGTGAGCAGCTCTTCATCCAACAGGAAGAGTTGCTTGGAAGAATTAGTATTCAGTTCATTGTTCCAGGTTAACTGAGTAACACTTCCATTTTTTCCATTCGGAGTAAATGTCCACGTATAGTTCTCTTGAGATGCAACCATATCATTACTGAACGTAACGGAAGGAAAGTCACTATTAATAAAACTCACTTCAGGGACACCTAAGAAGGAAGGAGGATTGAAGTTATCGAAGCGGTCAACACCTGATTGAGCTAATTGATGCATTCCAAATCCACCGAGCTGATTGACGCGGCCATTCTGATTGATGTGAAGAGATATGTTCCAGTTGTCTTGCGAGATATCCGAAGAAACAGCAGCCACTCTTCCTCCTATAGTTAATTGACCCGGAAATGGAATCTGAATGTTGATATCAGAGGACGAAAGATTTTTTACAAAGCCACCTGCAAATGCGGCAAGCAACGTGCTGCCCGTAGCCGCTTTATATCCTTTGCCATCATAGATGGTTAATGATCCAAATGATGCTCCCGGATTATTCGCCTGATTATAGGCAATTACCTGATCCCATGAGACGGGCATCGGATAGGGATTACCCACCTGATTCCAACCGGGCTTTAATGTCATAGCATATAAGTTGGAGCGATTGTACTTCGGTGCAGAGACATTAGATAAAGTAGGAGTAACAGGCGTACTGGTAATTGCCCAATAACCTTTTCCCGGATCAACGGTTTTCAATGTGGAGCTTTCACCATAGTGATCATAATCACCCGCATTATTTTTTAAAGAAGGATTCCACCACCATAAACCTGATTTTGTATTATCACCCCACGGAACATTACTGTACACCGAGGTTACATTGTTGTCAGTCGATAGCTTATAAGGAAAAGCTACTATCCGATAATCTTCTTCACCGGTTCCTGAAGGCAGAGCTGGCAGGCTTATTGATGCATTGACAATTTGTGCGAAACTGGATACAGGTCTGCTATTTGTATTTCCACTTTCGTCAGTGGCCATAAAATAATATTCAACCCCTAACGAATCATACCAGTTGGTTTGTATCTGCACAGAATAATTGGAACCGGAAGCGGATGAGTTAAGCGGTGCGTTCTTAAAATCTCTTTGTGAAATTCCTCTATAATAGATTTTGGCTGCAGCCACCTTTACGTTGTCAGTGATGTTAATGTTAAAAGCTGGTGTATTACCGGCTGTAATTGTTGAGGGATTAGCTACCGATGGAGCAGTCAATACGGGTGGCTCTAAGTCAAGCGTAACGTTTCCCTGCAGCGGACGATCATTATTATAATTAGTAGCAATTCCGTTTCCATTGAATGAATAGATGCTGTAGAAATATTTCAATGAAGTAGGAAGGCCGCCATCGAAAAAGGAAAGTGCCGAACCTACATACGCGACATTCGCATTTCCTATAGATGCTCCTATAGTATAAGAGATGCCATTTGCAGGAGAAACAAATACGGAGCTGATAGAGCGGAGTACCAAATACCCGGCAGGTTCATTTGCTGCCTTTGAAAAAGAAATGTTTACAGAATTGGCTGTGATACTTGAAAAAACAATATCGGAAGGTTGTGTAGTGGGTGTTGGTGTTAATGTAAGAATTAATATACTATTAGAGTTATCTGACTTACCCGAACTGTTGGATGCACGAACTCGGTATTGATACGAAGTACCTGAAGGCAGTGTGGCCTTGAAGGATGTACTTGCTCCGGCAGATAAATTTGAAAATCCGGAAACAAATGTGGCAAAATTATCGGTAGAGATATCAATGAAATACTCCGTTGCACCGGCAGCATCTGACCAGTTCGCTGTAAAACCTGAAGTGCTAATGGCTGTTGCGTCAGTTGCTGTTGGATTTGCAGGGATAGTGCTGGTGGATAATGATGATGAGGAAGGTGAATTGCCGCTGGCGTTTGCAGACCGAACGCGATAATAATAAGTTACTCCGGGATCAAGTGCGTTTATATTTATCGATGTAGCATTTGTCACTAGATTGTTATAGTTCCCCAGCAAGGAAGTAAAGGCATTATCGATGGCTACATCTACATAGTAACTCGTAGCGGATGTAACTGCGCCCCACGAAAAAGAAAACGTATTCTGTTTGATTGAAGTAGCTGCGTTGATCACGGGAGTAGCCGGTGTGGTTTTGGTTATTACCATATTTGAATTTCCCGAAGAGTTGCTTCCATCCGTAGACCTTACTCTGTAATAGTAGGTAGTTCCCGGAGTAAGCCCCGTTAAAGCAAATGAAGTAACATAGCCAACGTCTTGGTTAGTGTAGCCGCTAACAAAGCTCGAAAATGTAGCACTGGTGGAAACATCAATAAAATACTTCGTTGCGCCAACATCAGACCAACTGGCCGTATACCCGGATTGAGTGATAGAACTACCAGGGTTTGAAACAGGGATAACGACCAGATTTGACGCAGTGCTCAGTATTTGATTTGACTGCTTCAATACGATTTTCCCAATTCCAACTTGAGGAAGAGTTATTGTGAGGGCCGTGTTGGTGACAGAAGTGATCGGAACAGGTACTCTGTTGATTGAGGCTGTAAGAAAAGTACTGAAGTTTTTCCCTGAAAGGGTCACCGATGTTCCAGGGCTGGCGGTGACGGGTGAAAATCCGGTGATCGATGGTGCAAACATATCGGTCACTGCAACTGTTGAAGCACGGCCTACATTTGTAACAAAGCAATAATTGCCCGCAATGAATGACGCAGAGGGCTGATCCAGCAATACACCGTTGGAGCCATTCACAAAAGAACTGATCCATTTCGGTGAAAGTGGGGAAGAAATGTCGAATAGCTGAATTCCCCCTCCATAATAAGGAACTAAGGCATAACTATTAAAAATACTGATACCTGTTGGCCAGGCAACGCTGCCGAAAGGATCGGGCTTGAGGGGGACAGCTATTGCAGCGGGCATCGCCAAAGGATTAGTTACATCCACTACTTGAAGCAGGCTATTTGTACTGGTGGCATCTACCATATATACGAAAGTGGATGCTCCGTTTTTTACTACGGATAGATTATTACCTCCTGTAGATATGATATTTGTTATTGGGTTGGTACTAGAGTCTACACGCCTCAAATTAGAACCAACACCCAACACTGCACCCAGGTGAGTGGGGCTCGAGATATTTGAGACATCCAGAATTTCCAAAGCACCCGTCTTACCAGCGTAAGTACCTCTTGATATCACATATGCTTTATTATCGTATACCGTTACGTGGCTTGCTCCTGAAAGATAGGGAGCAGAACCGTTGCCATCTAAGACCGCAATGGAGTGTACGGGAGTCTTTGGATCAGTAACATTAACAATTTCAAGCGCGTTGGAAGTGGAACTGGCAATGAAAGCAAATAATTTTCCAGACACATTTGCCACGGAAATGGAATTCGCGCCAGACAAGGCGGCTCCTCCCTGTCCATTCGTCAACAGTCCCACCCGGGTTGGGAAATACGGGTTTGTTACATCAATAATTTCCAATGAAGTTGCACTGACTACATAGGCATACTTATCAAGAACGAAGACCGAGTTCGGATAGTTAGTCAGATTAGAGAAACTTGCCACTCCAACAGGAGCAGTTGGGTTTTTCACATTGATGATTTGAAGGGTAGTAACATTCCTGTTCGCAACATAGGCCAGGTCGTTGCTCACAAAAACCGACACGGGGTTATTAAGGATTACGCCACCCTGCGTGTTGATGGTAGCCTTGATACTCAGTGGCTGAGCAAGAGACGGGTTTGAGATATCCAGAACAACTAGGCTGTTGTTTATTTGTGACGTAACGTACGCATAGTTTCCCTGTACAATTATTGCCTTGTTATAATTACCACCTCCTGATAATTCAGTATAAGACGCAGCAGATTTAAGATTCAGGTTGGCAGTATCCGCAATGATAAGACCTCCACTCTCAGCAACGGCATAAGCGTTGCCTTTTGAAACTGTGCAGGCCCATGGTCGGGTAAGATAATCCTTAGTCGTTGGTGCTGGTGGATTCTTAATTGTGATCAGTAGTTTGGCATTCGCGGGATCACTGATCCGAATTTTACAGAGTGTGCTACTACCTACACTAGTAACGAAAGCGTTGTTATTCGCTACATAAATGCTACTTGGGTAAACGAGATTAACAGGGTCAACAAGGGAGGAAACATGCCGGGGACTGCTTGGATCGTTTACATTGACTATCTCTATTGCATTGCTGTTAGCTGCTGTAATAAACGCATGCAATTCATTCTTTACAAGTGCTACAAAAATGGATGTTGCGCCACTCAGCTTCACATTTCCACCGTTTAGCAGCGTACTTTTATAAACAGGATTGGATGGATTGGAGATATCAAAGATGTCCAAACCTCCACTAAAGCTTACTACATACGCGTAATTACCAAGCACATAAATACCATTTGGGTTTGACAAAAATGGAGTAGAAGAAGATTTAGTTATAGTAGACCGATGAAAGGGAGAGCTTGGATCTAAAATGTCAACAATTTCAACAGAATTGCCATTGAAATTAGCGATATAGGCAAAGTTACCGGAAACAAACATTGACCTTGGCCCGGAGATCACAGCACCACCATCGCCATTGGCAAGATTGCCTTTATGCTTAGGTAAACCGGGAATTGTGATGTCTATAATTTCAAGAACATCGCTTCCGGTTACCACATAGGCATAGTTGCCGGAAACTGCCGCATAAAAGGGCCGCGTCAGGTTAGGTGTTGCACCGGCAGATTCTTCAATCACTCCGGCAGCTCCCAGGTTTATGTCTTGAGCCATGGAATGAGTGTTAAAGAAAAAATTTGAAAGGAAGTAAATGAAAATGAAAATTTTCGGGTAAGTGACAGGGTTCATCTTTGAGGTTAGGTATAATATTTAACCGTATAAAGTTTCAAAATCCTTTCATCAGACACCACGGTATAAATACCTGTATTTTAAAAACAGGTGTTTATACCTACTCCCTCTTCTTTGGATTAATACATCTTTACATCACTGTGGGAAAGCAATTGATATTAAAACTGTAAATTACTTCCTTGAATAAGGATGCCCACCTAACCCGAATGATGCGATATTTCCTGCTTGGTTTGTGTGCTTTGGTGGGCCTTAACAGCTACGCTCAAAAAACCTATCGCTTTGAAAGTATCACGGTGAGCAACGGCCTTTCGCAGTCCAGTATCACTTCTATTGCGCAGGATGAACTGGGTTATTTATGGGTTGGTACACAGGATGGGTTAAACAAGTTTGATGGTTATACTATTAAGGTATATCGGAATAAACACGGTGACACTAAATCTCTAAGCCAAAATTATGTTACTAACATATTAGTTGACAAAACTAAAACGATTTGGATCGCTACGCTGGGTCACCTTAGTAAATACGATCCGGCAACCGATGGCTTTATAAATTATCCATTAGCTGTCGCTGATGTTTCGCTTGGCGCTGATACGTATATCAGAGCCATTTGTGAGAGTAGGGATGGCGCGCTGGTTCTTGCTACGAACAGGGGAATTATCCATTTTGACCGATCAACCCATACGTTTTCCATACGCAAAGATTTCAGGAAATTTTCAGGCCTTTGGGTCAACAACTACGTAGAGACAAAAAAAGCAGGAGACTGGTTATTTATGCCCGATTCTGCGCTGCAAAAAATGCCTGGTGAACAAAAGTGGAGGAAGCATAGGCTGAGGGGACTTTATACTTATTACGATCAACTTAAAGATCAACTTTATTTTTATTCAGGTATTCCTGACGATACAAATGAAATACTCAAATACGATGCAGGCGGTAAGTGGGTGAAATGGGCTTCATCGCCCAACCCGAGAGCGGAAGCCATGGCACTCGGCTTCCTCCGCAATAGGAAGATCTGGGTAGCAACAGAATACGGTATTTTAATTTATACCGAAGATGGGAAATTGCTGGAATCACTGACAACCTCTGAAACCTTAGAGAGCCCGATTGCGATGTATGAAACGCGGGATGGTGTTATCTGGTTGGGCACCAACGGGTATGGGTTAAAAAAATATAATCCACAAACCAATCAATTTAACTATGTGGGAACTTCTATGGCTTCATCCATCAGTCTGCACCACAATTATGTCGATGCAATCTTTACAAATAACGACACCACCGTTTACGTTTTAACTGCAAATGGTCTCGACAAACTGGATTTATATAAACGAACTTCTACACACCTGAAAATCCCCGAACGTTTCTATGCCATCACACCGGATACGAAAGGTCAGTTATGGTTCTCAAACAATAATGGACTATGGCTTCTTAAGAACAGTCAGTTTATAGATGCAAACCTACGTACTCCCGGTGTTGGTAAAATTTCTCCATCAAGCCCGATCGCTTTTTGCTGGCAGGGAAAAGTGCTGTATTTAGATAAAAATGAAAAGCAAACGGTAGTGGAGCTTGGAAGTGATGATGATATTAACACCTGTAAATTGTTTGGTGACTCACTTTGGATCGGATTAGCTTATGGACCAGTCAAGCTAAAGTTATTTATCATGTCAACGCGCTCCTTCGCAGACGATTTCGTAAATGACGGTCAGGATGCGAACGAAGTACCAGGTGGTGGTGGCATCAAATGTATTTTCCAGGATTCAAAGAAAAGAACCTGGATCGGAAGCAATGGCGATGGGCTGAGCCTGTATCATCCCAAAGAAAAAAAATTTACGCACTTTACTGAAAAAGATGGCTTGCCTAACAATACCATCTACGGCATTCTCGAAGATGAAAACCACAACCTTTGGCTGAGCACAAATAAAGGCTTGTGCGAATTCAATCCAGAAACTAAAAAGGTAAGAAACTTTGAAGCGTTTGACGGGCTTCAATCCAATGAGTTCAACACCGGAGCTTTTTTTAAATCGAAGCGAGGCATCATGTACTTTGGTGGTGTAAACGGATTAACCTATTTCAATCCACGCACTATTGAAACCATCAGCACCCTCCCACACTCAGTTATTTCGGGTTATTACGTCAATAGCAAACTGCTGTCAGATTATTCAAGCTATGTACAAATATCCGAAGGCGAATCCACATTCAGTCTGCAATACAGTGAAGGCGATTTTGGTTTTGACTTTGTTGGCGTTGGGTTTTCATTGCCTGGCAGAACCAAGTACCGCTATATGCTTGAGAATTATGACAAAGAATGGCATGACATCGGTAATATTCCACACATCAATTTCACAAACATTCCACCGGGCGAATACATATTCCGCGTTAAATCATCCGATCCTTATGGAAACTGGGAAACTACTGGCGCCAGTGTAACGATTAGGATTGAGGCCCCGTTCTGGAAAAAGCCAGATGTCTGGGTATTGGCGTTAACGCTATTCGCAGTTGCCCTTGTTGCTATTTATTATGGAAGAATAAGATCGCTAAAACGAAATGCATTGCGACTGACGGGAATGGTCAATGAGCGGACTCTTGAAATACAAAAACAAAACAAAGAGAACGCTTCACAAAATCAGGAACTTCTCTCGCAGGCTGCTATTCTTGAAGAAAAAAACAATGAACTGGAAAAGGCAAAAGGTCTGCTGGAGATTGAAGTGAAATATTTACATCAGCGTCAATTGTTGAAATCAAGTATTGATGTACAGGAAGACGAACGCAAACGCATCGCACAAGACCTTCACGATGAGTTAGGCGCGGTACTTTCCATCGCCCGTATGCACCTGGTGCAGATTCAGCAGGAGGAAGGTGAAAGTATTGATAGAAAGGCTGCGCTGCAGCAAGCACAAACACTTACCGAATCGGCATTGGCTACCATGCGAAGAATAAGTCATGAACTAATGCCACCTCAACTGGAAGAATTTGGTCTGATAAAAACATTGCGAGCCATTGCCGTACAAACCAACGCTGCCCGGCAAATCAAACTGGAACTGATCGCTGATGACGACTTGCCACGCTGGCCCCTGGCAATAGAACTTGGCCTTTATCGCATCTGTATGGAAATGATTAACAACACCATAAAACATGCTGAGGCCAGAAAAATCTATATCCAGTTAAACCAACATACGGACGCAGTGGTGTGTTCGTATTCCGATGACGGAAAAGGTCTGCCTGAAAAATATACAGAAGGACATGGTTTTAAAAACATTGAAGCGAGGTTAAACAGCCTGGGCGGTAGTATTACTATAGGCAATCAATCTACCGGTGGATTTTATGCTTTATTAAAAATACCGTTACGTAGGGTTCACTCAAATTGGTAAAGGTTCTATAAATAAAGGAGTTAGGAAGATAAAGAATGAAACAGATGCAAGATATTTGAGGGAAAGGATTAAAAA
>JAYVPS010000183.1:0-5248 GCA_043757225.1 Cytophagales bacterium
GTCCGAGCCATCTTTGTAGAAAGCTGAAACCGGAATCGGTGCTAATTTTTTTTCTTGCGTCATCCAGGTGGCCATTTCCATTTCTGTTTTGTTGGATACAGCATCATATGAAAGTAGTTGAAAATAACTTCCCAGACATTGCATAGGCCGGAAAGAAGAGCCTTTGATCTGATCTAAAAAGAAATCTCGCTTCTGTTGATAAAATTTTCTGAGATTCAAATAATTCTCAGGGTGAGTCATGTATTCAGCCAAGGCAAACTGAATGGGCGTGTTTACACTAAAAGTCACAAACTGATGCGCTTTTCTAATTTCTCGTGTTAGGGTTTCTGAAGCAATGGTATAACCTACTTTCCAACCCGTAGCATGAAATGTTTTGCCAAAAGAAAAGACAGCTATGCTTTGCTTAGCAAGAGCTGGAAATTTTAAAATGCTTTGGTGAATCTCGTCATCAAAAATAATCCGTTCATATACTTCATCGCTTAGAACCAGCAAATCGTGCATCAAAGCAATCTCTTCCAACGTCTTCAAATCACTTTCATGCAAAACAGCACCCGTTGGGTTATGGGGAGTGTTGACCATAATCATTCGTGTGCGGGTTGTTATTTTATCTTTCACCTCTTGCCAGTCAATAGCAAAGTGAGGGGGTTTTAAATTGATGTGAATCGGAATCCCTCCATTCAGCCGGATGGCAGGACTATAACAATCATAAGAGGGGTCAAATAAAATTACTTCATCACTTGGTCCAATTAAAGCTGTGATTGTAGAATAGATTGCTTCGGTTCCGCCAGCGGTTATAGTAACTTCTGTTTCAAAATCGGTAAGGCGTTGATAGGTTTGCTCTACAACCTTCGCAATGATTTTCCGTAGGGCAGGCACACCGGGCATGGGCGCATATTGATTGTGCCCCAGCTTCATGTTTTGATGGATCAGCTCAATTAATTTTTCGGAAACCGGGAAATCTGGAAAGCCTTGTGATAAATTAATGGCTTGGTGTTCTATTGCCATTTTTGACATTACGGTAAAAATGGAGGTGCCTACTTCAGGCAATCGTGATTTTATGTTCAAGATTCAAAATTTATGAGTCAACATCTCCAATAACATCTAGCTCCTGAGTTTTGAGCTTTGAATTATTTCTTTAATGGTGCCATTATTCGGTATTCCGTATCTACATCTCCCTTGCTGATGTCTGCAAGTTTGCCTTTGAGCATTTTTCTTTTAAGTGGCGTTAGGTAATCTATAAACAGTTTGCCCTCGATATGATCGTACTCATGCTGAATGATTCGCGCCTTCATATCATCAAATTCCTCTTCATGCTTTACCCACTCTTCATCAAAGTACCGAACACGGATTTTCTCTTTTCGCCAAACATCTTCACGAATATTGGGAATGCTCAAACAACCTTCTTCAAAATCCCATTCTTCACCTTCTTCCTTTAGAATAATTGGGTTGATAAATACTTTTTTAAACTCTTTAAGTTCCGGTTGCTCTTCCAACGCAGAAGCATCTACCACAAAAAATCGAATGCTCTTGCCAATCTGCGGAGCCGCGAGCCCTATACCATGAGCAGCGTCCATAGTTTCAAACATATCAAGTGCCAATGCCTTCACATCCAGCTCCCCTTTAACAATATCCTTCGCACGCTTTCGCAACACAGGATCTCCGTACATAACTATCGGGTAAACCATAAACTCAAATTAAACCACAAAGGTAGGGAGGATTTGGAATTTAGGAAGTATGTCCTAACTCTTTTGATTGAAGATAACTTTGCAAAATCAGGACAGCGCTTATTTTATCGGCATTGCCCTTCACTTGGCGATCTTTCTTTTTCATGCCTCCTTCAATCATGGTACGCTGCGCTATGGAGCTGGTGAACCGTTCATCTGCTAAGGCAATTGGCTTCTCAGGAAAAGTTATTTTGAATAACGCTACAAATTTTCTCACCGCAGGAGCTGCCTCAGAATCTTGGTTATTTAATTGTTTGGGCATGCCGATGACCACTTCATCTACGGTTTCTTTTATTAAATACTTTTTCAAGTAAGGGATCAGAGTGGCGGAATCAACTGTCTCTAATGCCGTTGCAATAATCTGTAATGGATCAGTTACCGCTAGGCCTGTCCTCTTTGTTCCGTAGTCGATGGCTAAAATTCTTCCCATCTTATTTTTTCATCAAGTTAAGTTGATTCATTCTCTCCTTTATCAATTGGATATATCCTTCTTTCATTTCCTTGCTTAAGAAACTGATTTTTATGAAATCCACTGCTTGAGGCAGAGCTGATTGGATCTTTCTGAAGATATAGTCAATTACCTTTGGATCAATTCTAAAAGGTTTCATAGCCGCTAAAAAGTCTTCCGTTTTTATTTTTCTCTTTTTTCCATTTAATGTCAGGGCGAGTTCCTCATTATCTCCACTAACTACTAACGCTGTTGCTACCAGGTCATAGCCTGGGCATAGACTATAGCCTGGGGTATGTAGCAACGAGAAATTTTTTAAATGCATATCGGCATTTCCCGTAAGGAAAGAGAAGATGACTAATTCAAAAAAATTTACGATATCAAGCCCTGGATTTGAAGAGTACTTTATAATCGCTCGTCCTATTTGTTCATACGAGCCACGATACTTATGCTCGGTCAACCGCTCTGTCAACTGACACATATCTTCCATGTGTAATTTGCCTTCTTTGGTTCTATCAACACGTTTGGTAACGTAAGCAAGCTTTCCAGATTGCAAGCGCAACAATGTATGAGGAACAGTTTGTATTTTACATATATCTGCCAAGTGCATTGTTACATCTTCCAACTCTGGCAATTGTTCGTACGTAGAAGAGGGCAATTTCAAAATATATCCACCCCACAAACCAACAATAGTAAATTTCGTTGGGCTATTTTTATTGGCTTGCTTCTCTGTATCCAACGAAAGTTTTGCTTGCACACCTGTAACGGCTATCTGGCTTCTAACTATTTGTTGAGCCAGTTCCAGCAGTTGCTCGTCTGTGTAGGGAAAATTGGGAGGCAGTTTTTGACCAAAAAATTTCTTGCAGCACGTTTCATGATAGTCACGTGTTGAATCTTCCAATTCTTCGTAGCAATAAAGACACCTCTTCATCATTTTTATTTTTCTTCTACCGCACTTACCGCACCGATACAATCTTTACAACAAGCCAGCAACAAACCCATGCGGTCGCGCTCGTTCAGCTTCCAATTTTTTTCTGCGATGGAGAGCAGCCAGCCTTCGGGTATCAAGCCATCAAAAAATGGAAACAACACTTGGCTTTTATAAGGCTTCTTGGATAGTGGCATCGTAAAACTTATTGCGTTAGGGTTTTGAAGTTTCAGATAATCATCTTCATACGAAAATGTATAACCCTCTTCGTCTTCAACTAATTTCCCTGCAAGGGTATCGCCAAAAAATATGTTAGCCTTTCTCATTGATCAACTTGGTTCGGTTCATAGGCACAGACCCCAACTCTTGCCCAAACAATTGCAATACTTGGTTTACCTTATCCATGCGAAGGGTGGTTTTGCCTTGCTCAATTTCGCGTATGAACCGAAGGCCAACACCCGCTTTTGCGGCCAAATCTTGTTGTGTTAAGTGAAGAGCCTTCCTTCTTTCCTTTAAAAAAACAGCTAAAATCATAGAGAGTCAGAAACCATATTATACCCTTTCAGGTACAATATAGTATTAAAAATTAAATATTATACCCTTTCGGGATCTATTTACTATAAAACGTAAAAAATATACCCTTTTGGGACTAAAAACCATAAAAAAACGGCAGAAAAATGTTCATTCATCGACTCGATATTTTGTCAACTGCCTTAGCAGTAAATTAAATCAATTTTGCCATCGCCCAATACTCATCCATTTCCGTCAGCGTCATTTCACCCATCTTCTTCCCGTCTTTGGCAGATTCAGTTTCCAGGTATTGAAACCTCTTAATAAATTTTTTATTGGTGCGCTCCAATGCTTCCTCGGGGTCAATGTTGATAAACCGAGAATAGTTGACCAACGAAAACAACAGATCGCCAAACTCCGCCATTGCTTTTTGATGATCAATGGGTTCGTTAGTATCTACATTGAATTCGTTTTTAAATTCTTGCATTTCTTCTTCAACCTTCTGCCACACTTGCTCTTTTCTTTCCCAATCAAACCCCACGCCTCGTGCTTTGTCTTGTATGCGAATGGCCTTGACCAACGCGGGCATCGTTTTAGGTACACCCTCCAACACCGATTTATTTCCTGTGCGCAATTTTATTTTCTCCCAATTTTCTTTCACCGCCTTCTCATCCTCAGCAATTACATCACCGTACACATGCGGGTGTCGTTCAATTAGTTTTTCACAAATGCCATTCAATACATCAGCCATATCAAACGCCTTTAATTCGGAACCTATGCGTGCATAAAACGCCATGTGCAAAAGCAAGTCGCCTAACTCTTTTTTTACTTCATTCAGATCGCCTTCCAAAATAGCATCTGAAAGCTCATACGTTTCTTCAATAGTCAAATGGCGTAACGTCTCCAGGGTTTGCTTTTTATCCCACGGACAATTCTCTCGTAGCTCGTCCATTATAGTTAGCAAACGGTCAAATGCCTTTAATTTAGATTCTCGGCTTGGGTCTGGCACAGAAAGTGGTTTTTTCATCGAATTATTTGTTATCAAATGGGGTTATCAATCGAGTTATTATCTTTGTTGTCTGATAAAAAGCTAAAAGTAGAGAGTTAAAACCCAACAAATAAAAAATCTTAACGCTACAATCTTAAATCGTACTAAATGACGGTCTTCTTTTTAAGTATCGGCATCTTTGCCCTCTTCTTCGGACTTATGTCGGTGCGTTTATTGTTTATTAAAAATGGTGAATTCCGCGGCACTTGTGCAACACAAAGTCCGTTTCTGGCAAAAGAGGGAATCACCTGCGGCTACTGTGGTAAAGTGGTGGGTGCAGGTGAAGAATGTGGTGATCCGGAAGCTATTAAAATCGAGACACTTCCAAGAATCGGCAAGTAGTAACTGGGCTTTATATTTATTTCCGTTGCAAATACATTCGCCTAGTAGGGGCTATGTCTTCTACTCCTCTCTCTTAAGGGTGAACCAACGATAGGTCAATCTGAGTGTACGACAGTTAGTTTTGCAAGGATGGCTTACACAGGCGCACGCGGGCAAGGGATTGCAGCGGAAAGCCCGAAGTGTGTTGGGAGTGTGTGTGGACGGACTTGGAGCGCAAAGCCCGGTGGCCTTGCGTTTCGCTTGGCCAT